>NZ_JBYISA010000004.1:0-369429 GCF_057708345.1 Streptomyces sp. bgisy130 | reverse complement strand
TCAGGGACTGCTATTCGGTCCTTGGGAACGTCGTCGCGCTGCGCGCTCTCGGCCGGGGTGGTCGGGGCGCCGCGGAGGGGGACCTCCTTGAGGAACCAGGCGGCGGCGAAGCCGATGATGCTGATTGCCGCGGCCCACAGGAAGACGTGGTGGGTGCCGGTGGCGACCGCGTGGGAGTAGGCGTCCTTGATCATCGGGGGGAGCTGGGCCAGGCCCTTCGGGTCCATCTGGGCGCCGCCGCTGGTCATCTTCTCGCCGGCCTTGCCGATGCGTTCGACCATCGTGGCCTGCACCTGGTGGGTGAAGATCGCGCCGAGGATGGCGACGCCGAAGGAGCCGCCGATCGTACGGAAGAGGGTGGCCGAGGACGAGCCGACGCCCATGTCCTTCATCTCGACGCTGTTCTGCGCGATCAGCATCGTGGTCTGCATGAGGAAGCCCATACCGGCGCCGAGCACCGCCATGTAGACGCCGGAGGTGAAGCGAGTGGTGTCGGTGTCCATCAGGGACAGCAGGGTCAGGCCGGCGGTGATCAGCCCGCCGCCGACCACGACGAAGATCTTGTACTTGCCGGTCTTGGTGGTGACCCGGCCCGCGAACAGCGACACCGCCATCATGGCCAGCAGCATCGGCAGCAGCAGCAGACCGGAGTTGGTGGCCGAGGCGCCCTGCACGGTCTGCTGGAACAGCGGCAGGAACGTCATCGAGCCGAACATCACGAAGCCGACCAGGAAGCCGATGAGCGTGACGAGCGAGAAGTTGCCGTTGCGGAAGATGTGCAGCGGCAGCACCGGCTCGCTGACCTTGCGCTCGACGACCACGAAGAGGGCGAGCGCGACCACACCGAGGACGCCGAGGCCGATGATCTGGCTCGACAGCCAGGCGTACTCGGTACCGCCCCAGGTGGTGATCAGGACGAGTGCAGTGATGCCGACGGTGAGCAGCGCGGCGCCGACGTAGTCGATGCGGGTCTGCGAGCGCTTCTTGGGCAGGTGCAGCACCGCGGTGACCATGATCAGGGCGATCGCGCCGAGCGGCAGGTTGATGTAGAAGCTCCAGCGCCAGCCCAGGTGGTCGGTGATGGTGCCGCCGACGAGCGGTCCGCCGATCATGGCGACGGCCATGACGCCGGCCATCATGCCCTGGTACTTGCCGCGCTCCCGCGGCGGAATCAGATCGCCGATGATCGCCATGACGCCGACCATCAGACCGCCGGCGCCCAGGCCCTGGACGGCGCGGAAGCCGATCAGCTGCCCCATGTCCTGGGCCATGCCGGAGAGCGCGGAGCCGATCAGGAAGATCACGATGGAGGTGAGGAAGACGCCCTTGCGTCCGTACATGTCGCCGAGCTTGCCCCAGATCGGTGTCGAGGCCGCGGTCGCGAGCGTGTACGCGGTGACCACCCAGGACAGATGCTCCAGTCCGCCCAGTTCACCGACGATGGTCGGCATCGCGGTGCCGACGATCATGTTGTCCAGCATCGCGAGCAGCATCGCGATCATCAGCGCGAAGAGCACCATCCGCACGCTGGCCGGCTGTTTTTCCTGCCCCTTGCCCGGTGCCGCTTCGGGTCTGGCCTGTACGGCCGAGGTCTGTCCGTCCCCCGTCGGGGTCGCGTGGCGCGACTTCCCCATCACTCACTCCCACTTACTTGCCGCCCGGCTAGTTCAGTACAGTGAGGAAGGTAGGCGACTAACTAGCCGGGCGTCAAGTAAGTTTCTCTGGTGCCCCACTGGGCAGCCCTCTGACCAGTACCGACGACGCAGGAGAGCACCATGAGCACACAGGCGCGCAGGGGAAACACCCGCCAGCGCATCCAGGACGTCGCTCTGGAGCTGTTCTCCGAACGGGGCTACGAGAAGACGTCGCTGCGGGAGATCGCGGAGAAGCTCGAAGTCACCAAGGCGGCGCTGTACTACCACTTCAAGACCAAGGAAGACATCGTCATCGGCCTGTTCCAGGACCTGGGCCGGCCCATCGACGAGCTGATCGCCTGGGCCGAGGAGCAGCCGCGGACCCTGGAGACGAAGCAGGAGCTGATCCGCCGCTACAGCGAGTCGCTGCGCTCGGCCGAGCCCCTCTTCCGCTTCATGCAGGAGAACCAGGCCGCGGTGCGCGATCTGAGCATCGGCGAGAGCTTCAAATCGCGCATGCTGACCCTCTTCGGGCTGCTCAGGGAGCCCGAGTCGGAGCTGGCGGATCAGGTGCGCTGCATCACCGCGCTGTTCTCCATGCATGCGGGCATGTTCGCGATGCAGAACCTGGAGGGCGACCCCGAGGAGAAGCGCAAGGCCATCCTCGAGGTCGCCACAGAACTGGTCACGGCGGCAAACCCGCCGAACCGCCGGCCAGCCCGGCCGGATTCAGCTCAGACGGCATCGCCGTGAGCCCGCAGGAATCCGGTCGGCTCGATGCCCGTCCCGTAGTCAGGACCGGTGCGGACCTCGAAGTGCAGGTGAGGGCCGGTGGAGTTACCGGTGCTGCCGGACAGGCCGATCTTGTCACCGGTACCGACCTGCTGGCCGACGTTCACGCCGATCTGTGACAGGTGCGCGTACTGGGTGTACATGCCGTTGTCATGCCTGATCACAATGGCGTTGCCGTACGCCGGGCCGTCGCCGCCGCCGTAGGGACCGGCCTTGACGACGGTGCCCTTGTGGACGGACTTGACCGGGGTGCCGGTCGGCACGACGAAGTCCTGACCACTGTGGTTGTGCGACCAGTGGCTGCCGGCCAGACCGAAGGTCGAGCCCAGGGTGTACTTGTCGACCGGCTTGACCCAGGCGTTGGCCTTCTTGGCCGCGTCCTTCTTGGCCTTGGCCGCGGCGGCCTTGGCGTCGGCGACGGACTTGACCTGCGCGTCGGCCTGCGCGGTCACGGCCGAACCGACACCCGAGGTGAGGTTCTGAAGACCCGCGTCGGCGGCGGTGGCAATACCGGCGCCCAGGGCGGCGGTAACACCGACACCGGCGGCGACAACGGCGACGCGATTGCGCAGCGCGAACTTCTTCGAATTGCGGAGAGCGGCGAACTTCGACATGCGGGTTTTCCTCCGTGAATTGGTTGGCTTCCCAGCTGCGGACCGGGATTGCCATTCCTTGGTAACCCGCATTCGCCGCCCCGCCAAGGGCCCTTTCTACTAACCCGGCCCGTACGAGAAGCCGGGTGACGGAGGCCCTTGCGTGCCCGTCGACGCTCTGCGCGAAACCCCCGAATTCGGACATCTCGCCATGCCTTCCGAGCCTGCCGCACGCCTCTTGAGCAGGCCGTTTACCCATGCACCGCACGGGGCCCACCTCTCCGGCGCCGCCCGTCCGACTCCAGACCCTCACCCGGCCCGGAAAACCCCCGCATCCCCGCGGCCCCATTCCCCTAATTCTTTTAGTAGGCACCGAAACGCCTGTGTGCCATGTCACCGATAACCAAGATCCAACCCCCTTTTTCACCCCTTCCGGACGCCCGATACGGGGCTCCGGGGGCTTGTGACGCGGGCAACTCAAGTATTTGTGACGTGGCTTACCCGGCCTTTGTGACCCGCATTACCCGGTATTTGTGACCCGGGTTACGCGACCTTTGTGACCCGGGTTACCCGGGCCCACCAAATGTCCGAATTGGGCAGTAATGGCAGCCCGGAATGCGTGACCGCGGCCACAGCAGTCCGCCCGCGCGCAGCTGGCCGATCACCACCCCGCCGCCCCGACCGCCGCTCTAACGTGGCCCGACGACAGCACCGGCCACGGGGGAGGGCGGACCGCACGATGGACCCGTCAGCAGTGGGTGTCCGACTCGCCTCCGGCGTGGTCGCACCGCTCATCAGGAAGCTCTTCGTCAAGGAGGGGCCGGGTGCCGGGCTGGTGGCGAAGCCGGTCCGGATCTCCGGGCTGGTCAGCTTCCAGGGCGAACGGCGGACCCTGTCCGACAAGGACCTGCGCAAAATCGCGGCGGAGCTGGTGGACCGGGCCGTACGGACCGCCGGGCCCGGCGAGCGCCCCCTGGCCGCGGACGAGGACCGGGCGGTGGCCGAGGCTCTGGCCACCACGCCGCGCGGACTGGGCGACCTCGACATGGACGACGTACAGGCCGTCCGCCTGGGCGCCACCGCCCTCGCCGAACGTCTGGAGGCGGCGAGCCCGCACGCCGTCCGCGGGCTCTCCCGGGACGCCGAGCTGCTGCATGCCACCCTGCTCGGCACCGCCTGCCTGCACATCGTGCACTTCTTCACCCAGCGGTCGGCCTTCGTGGCCCGCACCCTGGTCCAGCAGAGCCGGAGCCTGGACAGCCTGATCACGCTCATCGACGAATTCCTGGAGCGGTATCCGTCCCCGCGGGCCGCGGACGCCGCCTTCGAGCGCAGCTATCTCGCGTACATCGCCCGTAAGCACGGCCGGCTGACCATCTACGGCATCGATCTGGCCCACTCCCCGGACCGGTGGCCGCTGGATGCCGCGTACATGAGCCTGGAGGCGACGGCCCCGGACGCCCGCGAGGTGACCGCTGTCGGCCCCTTCGACGGGGTGGGCGGCCCCGGAGGCGCGCCGCCGGTCCCGGTCCCCGTCCCCGCCGATCAGGCCCTGGCCGGCCGCGACCGGGTGCTGCTGCGCGGTGTCGCCGGCTCCGGCAAGAGCACCCTCGTCCAGTGGCTGGCCGTCTCCTGCACCAAGGCCCCCGGCGACACGGCCCTCCCCCACCTCTACGGCCGGATCCCGTTCGTCCTCCCGCTGCGCACCCTCACCCGCGACGGTGCGCCGCTGCCCACCCCCGACCGGTTTCTGTCGTCCGTCGGCTGCCTGGTGTCCGGCTCGCAGCCCGTGGGCTGGGCGGACCGTGTGCTGGCCTCCGGGCGGGCGCTGCTGCTGATCGACGGCCTGGACGAGATCCCCGAGCGCGAGCGCGAGGCGACCCGCCGCTGGCTGCGCGAGCTGACCGACGTCTTCCCGGACAACCTGTGGCTGGTCACCTCCCGCCCCTCCGCCGTACGCGACGACTGGCTCGCCGCGGACGGCTTCGGCGAGCTGACGCTGTCCGCCATGAGCCGCACCGAGGTCGCCGCCTTCATCGGCCGCTGGCACGCCGCGGCCCGCTGCGACGCCGACGACCCCGCACTCCTCGACGCCCATGAGCAGTCCCTCCTGGCCGCCGTCCACACCAAACAGGACCTCGCCCGGCTCGCCACCAACCCCCTCATGTGCGGCCTGATCTGCGCACTCCACCGGGACCGCCGCGGCTATCTGCCCACCGGCCGTAAAGAGCTGTACGACGCCGCCCTCGGCATGCTGCTCTCGCGCCGCGACCGGGAACGCGATATGGCCGCCCCCACGGGCATCGAGCTGAGCGACGGACCGCAGATCCAGCTGCTCCAGCGGCTGGCCTACTGGCTGATCCGCAACGGACGCAACGAACTCGACCGGGAGCGCGCCGAACGCATCCTCGGCGAAGCGCTGCCGGCCGTGCCCGCCGCGGCGGAACAGGGCGATGCGACGGCTATTTTCCGCCATCTGCTGCTGCGCAGCGGTCTGCTGCGCGAACCGGCCCCCGGCTCGGTCGACTTCGTCCACCGGACCTTCCAGGACTACCTGGGCGCCAAGGCGGCCGTGGAGGACGGCGACTTCGGGCTGCTGGTCGCGCATGCGGAAGACTCCCAGTGGGAGGACGTGATCAGGATGGCGGTGGCGCATGCCAGGCCGCGGGAACGGGCGGAGATCCTGCGGGGGTTGTTGGAGCGCGGGGACCGCATCGACGGCCGCCCCACGGGGCTGCGTGTGCACCTGCTCGCCATGGCCTGTCTGGAGCATGCGACGGAGGTCGATCCGGGGGTGCGGGAGGAGGTGAACGAGCGCGCGCGGGCGATTCTGCCGCCACGCAACCGCGAGGAATCGGACCGGCTCGCCGGGGTGGGACCGCTCGTGCTGGAACTGCTACCCGGGCCGGAGGGGTTGGCGGACGACGAGGCGCGGGAGGTGGTGGCGACGGCGGCGCTTATTGGGTCGGACGCGGGGCTGGAGGTCATGAAGCGGTTCCGGGATCATCCGGCGATCGGCGTTGGGAACCAACTCGCCCTTTCATGGCCGCACTTCGATACCGATACGTATTCCCGGGAGGTCATTCAGCACCTCGACTCCAAGGTGACCGTCCCCGCCATGTCCCCGGCCGAACTGCGTGCGCTCCAGGCGCTCGGCCGGCGACGTGTCTCGGTGCGCGGCTCCTTCACGGCTGCCGAACTGCTTCAAGCATTGCCGCTCCACCTGACCGAGAGCCTGAACATCGCACAGAACCCGGAGATCGCCGATCTCACCTTCCTCCGGGAGTTCCCCGCTCTGGAATGGCTGTCGCTCTGGGACTGCCCGGCCGTCGAAAGCCTCGCCTCGCTCGCGGACCGTCGCCTCCGGACTTTGAGTATTGAGGGGCCGCCCCGGACGGACATGGCGCTTCCGCGCGGACTTCACCGGCTGCACAGCCTTCGTTCACTGGTGCTCCGCTGCACGCTTCCGCCAGAGGGCTTGGCGGCCCTCCCCCCGGATGCCCCGTTGAGGTACTTGTCCCTCAACGGACCTGTGGGCGCCGAATTCACCGGCATCACACGCTGGCCCAGCCTCAAAAGCATCCAACTGCCTCGTATTGCCCACGACTTCGGTACGGAGCAATGGAGTGCGCTGACCTCACTGAGCGAACTGGAGCATTGCGCCTTCGGCCTGGCGGAAGAAGGCGTCCCCTTGAAGCTGCCGACCGGTCTCCGGATTCCGCAAGTGAAGACGCTCAGCATCATCAATATGGCGCGCCTGCCGCTGTCCGAAATGAGCCGCGTACTGAGCACCGTCCTCCCCGTTTTTCCCGGTGTCCGCGAACTCCAGCTCCACAGCCTCACTGGCGGCTCCATCGCCCTCTCCCCCGCAGCAGCCCTGCCGGAACTCCGGGAGGTCTTTCTCGCCTACGTCCACCCGGAACCTGGCCACTCCCTCCCTCCACACATCAAACTCACCCAGTACCCCCGCCCCCGCACATAGGCTGACCGACAACGCTCCCCCCCCCAACACCCATATTCAGCACCGCAGTTACGGGGAACCCATGGATCCCACGAACATCGTTGCCCGCCTCACGCCCCAGGTCGTCGATCCGCTCATCCGCAGGCTCTTCGCCCCTGACGGGCCAGTGGCCGAGCCGGTCGACCGTCCCGTGCGGATCTCCCGGCTGCTCTCCTTCACCGGCGAGAAGCCGAGCCTCAGCGACCGTGAGCTGCACGGTCTCGCCGCGGCCCTCGTCGAGCAGGCGTCGGCCGGACGGACGGACGTCGAGAACGAAGCCGTCGCCGCCGCCCTGGCCCGCACTCTGCGCACGCTCGCCGAGATCGAGATGGACGACCTCGATGCCGCCCGCCTCCTCCCGGCCGAGTTCGCCCGGCGCCTCTGCGCGACGGTGCCCGGGGCCACCCGGGAGCTGACGCCCGACGGGGCCCGGCTGCACGGTCTACTGCTGGACGTCGCCGCCCTGCACCTGCTGCACCGCTTCACCCAGCGGTCGCCTTTCGTCGCCCGGACGCTCGTGGAGCAGACCCGCACCCTCACCGAGCTGATCCACAGGCAGCGCGCCGCCTTCTCCACCGCCGCGCAGCCGTCCCGTACCGCCGGAGCCTCCCCCACCACCGACACCGTCCCTGACGCCGCCCCGTTAGCCACCGACCCCGCCCCCACCTCCCAAGACACCGCCTTCGAAGCCCGCTACGCCCAGGACACCGCCGCCCTCCACAACCACCTGACGATCTTCGGGATCGATCTGACGCACTCCCCGGACAGCTGGCCGCTGGACGCCGCCTATCTGGGGCTCCAGTGCGAGCCCGGTCCTCCGGAGACCGAGGGCTCGCCGGACACCGCCGGGCAGGACGAACCGCCGCTCCCCGCGGAGCAGTCGCTGTCCGGGCGCGGGCAGGTCCTGGTCCGCGGGGTGGCCGGGTCGGGCAAGACGACCCTGCTTCAGTGGCTGGCCGTCGCCACCGCCCGTGACGAGCTGCCCGAGGCGCTGGCAGGGCTGCGCGGCCGGGTGCCGTTCCTGCTGCCGGTACGCCGCTTCGCGCGGGAGGGCCTGCCCTCCCCCGGCACGTTCCTGAGCGCCGTCGGCCACCGGGACGCCGGGGCGGCGCCGGCCGGCTGGACGGAGCGGGTGCTCGACGAGGGGCGGGCGCTGCTGCTGATCGACGGGATCGACGAGGCCCCGGAGAGCGAGCGCGAGCAGGTGCGCCGCAAGCTGGCCGAGTGGACCGCGCGCTATCCGGAGAACGTCTGGATCGTCACGTCCCGGCCGTCCGCGGTCCCCGGCAACTGGCTCGCCGGTGAGGGGTTCAGCGAGCTGTCGCTGGCGCCGATGGGCCGTGAGGACGTCGCCGCGTTCATTCAGCGCTGGCACCGGGCGGCGGCGCAGCGGTGTCCGGCCGATCTCGACCGGCTCGGCCAGTACGAGCGCACGCTGCTCAATGCCGTACGGATCACCCGCGATCTGGGGCGGCTGGCGACGAATCCGCTGATGTGCGGGCTGCTGTGTGCCCTGCACCGTGACCGCCGGGGCTATCTGCCGCATGGCCGGAAAGAGCTGTATGACGCGGCGCTGTCGATGCTGCTGGAGCGCCGGGACCGGGAGCGGGCCATGGTCCCCACCGACGGGGTGGAGCTGACCCGGCAGCCCAAGATCCAGCTGCTTCAGAAGCTCGCCCACTGGATGCTGGTCAACGGCCGCTCGGAAATGGACCAGGCGGCCGCGGTCGACACCCTCGCCCGGCATCTGCCGTCGATACCGGACGCGGCCCGGCAGGGTGGCCCCGAGGACGTCTTCCGGCATCTGCTCAACCGCACCGGGCTGCTGCGCGAGCCCACCCCCGGCACCGTCGACTTCGTCCACCGCACCTTCCAGGACTACCTGGCTGCCCGCGCGGCCGTGCAGCGGCACGATTTCGAGCTGCTGCTCGGGCATGCCCATCACGACGACTGGGAGGACGTCATCCGGATGGCGGTGGCACTGGCCCGCCCCGATGAGTGCGCGGCGCTGCTGGACGGCCTGCTGGCCCCGCACCCCGGCGTACGCGCCTCCGAGGCCCGGCACCGCAAGCTGCTCGCGGCGGCCTGCCTGGAGCACGCAACTGAGCTGGACCCGGCGGTCCGGGCGCGGGTGCAGCGCTTCACCCGTGACATGGTGCGGCCCAGTACCCCGGCCGCGGCCCGTGCGCTGGGCTGGATCGGGCCGATCGTGCTGGAGATGCTGCCCGATCCCACCGAGGTCTCCGATCACGAGGCGTATCTGCTCGCGATCACCGCCACCTCGATCGCCGACGACATGGCGATCGACTATCTGACGGGGCTGCGCGACCGGGCGCATCACGAGGTACGGGCGCAGCTCGCCGGGGCCTGGCGGCGCCATGACACCGCCCGCTACGCCCGCGAGATCATCGCCCACCTCGAACCGGCCGAGCTGTATTTCCCGGTCGCGGACCTGGAGGAGCTGCATACGCTACGCCGGCTGGGCGGCCGCCCGCATCTGCGGATCGCGGGGCCTTTCACACCGGACCAGCTGGTGGCGGGCATCGCCCCGGCCGAGGGGCTGACGCGGCTGTGGCTCGCCTATGACCTGGGCGTTTCCATGGAGTGGCTGGCTACTTTTCCGCGGCTGGACACGCTGCGGATCGGCCGCCGTATTCCGCCGGTGACCGGTGTTCCCGAGGGCATTCGCGTCGTGCAGATGTAGCGTGCGGCCGGCGTACGCGCCGCCTGGGCCGTATGGCGGCTGTGCACGAATGACCGAAAACGGCCCTTGCCTAATTTATGGGGCTGCATTTCCGCGCCCTAAAGAACGGGGCGGAAAGACCGGGCCCCTTACGGAACAGCACTGCCCCGGAACCGTAAGAAACGATTCCGGGGCAGTGCCTCAGGCGGTTATCCGCGGGTGGTGCGGTGCCGCTCAGGCGTCCTTGCTGAGGTTCGGACCCGAACCGCCGGCCGTGGACTCGATCGGCGGGGCGTCCGGCAGGGCCGACTTCTCCTCGCCGCGGAAGGTGAACTTGGCGGTCTCACCCTCGCCCTCGACATCGACGACCACGATGTGGCCCGGACGCAGCTCGCTGAAGAGGATCTTCTCCGAGAGGGCGTCCTCGATCTCGCGCTGGATCGTGCGGCGCAGCGGACGGGCGCCGAGCACCGGGTCGTACCCGCGCTTGGCCAGCAGCGACTTGGCCTCGCCGCTGAGCTCGATGCCCATGTCGCGGTCCTTGAGCCGCTCGTCCACCTTGGCGATCATGAGGTCGACGATCTGGATGATGTCGTCCTCGGTCAGCTGGTGGAAGACGACGGTGTCGTCGACACGGTTGAGGAACTCGGGGCGGAAGTGCTGCTTGAGCTCTTCGTTGACCTTGTTCTTCATCCGCTCGTAGCTGGACTTGGTGTCGCCCTGGGCCGCGAAGCCGAGGTTGAAGCCCTTGGAGATGTCCCGGGTGCCGAGGTTGGTCGTCATGATGATGACCGTGTTCTTGAAGTCGACGACCCGGCCCTGGGAGTCGGTCAGGCGACCGTCCTCCAGGATCTGGAGCAGCGAGTTGAAGATGTCCGGGTGGGCCTTCTCGACCTCGTCGAAGAGCACGACGGAGAACGGCTTGCGGCGCACCTTCTCGGTGAGCTGGCCGCCCTCTTCGTAGCCGACGTAGCCGGGAGGCGAACCGAAGAGCCGCGAGACCGTGTGCTTCTCGCTGAACTCCGACATGTCGAGGGAGATCAGCGCGTCCTCGTCGCCGAAGAGGAACTCCGCCAGCGTCTTGGACAGCTCGGTCTTACCGACACCGGACGGGCCGGCGAAGATGAACGAGCCACCGGGACGCTTGGGGTCCTTCAGGCCGGCGCGGGTACGGCGGATGGCCTGGGAGAGCGCCTTGATGGCGTCCTTCTGGCCGATGACGCGCTTGTGCAGCTCGTCTTCCATCCGCAGGAGCCGGGAGGACTCCTCCTCGGTGAGCTTGAAGACCGGGATGCCGGTGGCCGTCGCCAGGACCTCGGCGATCAGCTCCTCGTCCACCTCGGCGACGACGTCCATGTCGCCGGCCTTCCACTCCTTCTCCCGCTTCGCCTTGGCGGCCAGGAGCTGCTTCTCCTTGTCGCGCAGGCCCGCGGCCATCTCGAAGTCCTGCGAGTCGATCGCGGACTCCTTCTCCCGGCGCACATCGGCGATCTTCTCGTCGAATTCGCGGAGGTCCGGCGGCGCGGTCATCCGGCGGATGCGCATCCGGGAGCCGGCCTCGTCGATCAGGTCGATCGCCTTGTCCGGCAGGAAGCGGTCGGAGATGTAGCGGTCGGCCAGGGTGGCGGCGGCGACCAGGGCGGAGTCCGTGATGGAGACGCGGTGGTGCGCCTCGTAGCGGTCCCGCAGGCCCTTGAGGATCTCGATGGTGTGCGGCAGCGACGGCTCCGCGACCTGGATGGGCTGGAAGCGGCGCTCCAGGGCCGCGTCCTTCTCCAGGTGCTTGCGGTACTCGTCGAGCGTCGTGGCACCGATGGTCTGAAGCTCGCCTCGCGCCAGCATGGGCTTGAGGATGCTGGCGGCATCGATCGCGCCCTCGGCGGCGCCCGCACCCACGAGGGTGTGGAGCTCGTCGATGAACAGGATGATGTCGCCGCGGGTGCGGATCTCCTTGAGCACCTTCTTCAGGCGCTCTTCGAAGTCACCCCGGTAGCGGGAGCCGGCGACCAGGGCACCGAGGTCGAGGGTGTAGAGGTGCTTGTCCTTGAGGGTCTCGGGCACCTCGCCCTTGACGATGGCCTGCGCCAGGCCCTCGACGACCGCCGTCTTGCCGACGCCGGGCTCGCCGATGAGGACCGGGTTGTTCTTGGTACGGCGGGACAGGACCTGCATGACCCGCTCGATTTCCTTCTCGCGCCCGATGACCGGGTCGAGCTTGGTCTCGCGAGCGGCCTGCGTCAGGTTGCGGCCGAACTGGTCCAGGACGAGGGAGGTCGAGGGCGTGCCCTCGGCGGGGCCGCCGGCGGTGGCGGCTTCCTTGCCCTGGTAGCCGGAGAGCAGCTGGATGACCTGCTGCCGCACCCGGTTGAGATCGGCGCCCAGCTTCACCAGGACCTGGGCGGCGACACCCTCACCCTCGCGGATCAGGCCGAGCAGGATGTGCTCCGTACCGATGTAGTTGTGGCCGAGCTGGAGGGCCTCGCGGAGCGACAGCTCCAGGACCTTCTTGGCACGGGGGGTGAAGGGAATGTGCCCGGACGGAGCCTGCTGGCCCTGCCCGATGATCTCCTCCACCTGCTGGCGGACCGCCTCGAGCGAAATCCCGAGGCTCTCCAGGGCCTTAGCGGCGACACCCTCACCCTCATGGATCAGGCCCAGGAGGATGTGCTCGGTGCCGATGTAGTTGTGGTTGAGCATCCGGGCTTCTTCCTGAGCCAGGACGACAACCCGCCGCGCGCGGTCGGTGAACCTCTCGAACATCGTTAATCGCTCCTCAGAGCGGTCAGGCAGTTAGGGGTCGGTCCCCTCCCTGTCCTTCCGCATGCTAGTCCCGCGGGGCGGGACAGCTCATTCCAACTGCCGACACCCGTCCGGATCACCCCCGCTCCGGCGGGGAAATTTACTGCCGAACAGCTGACATCTGCTCCAACTCGATGGTGCGAGACGATGTTCCCGCAGGCCAGGCATATACGCCCTCTGCCACTACGCCCGTGGCGAACGCGCCCGTCACCGACACGCCGTCCGCCGTCGGTCCTCGGCCGGGGCGGAACGCCTCGGGCGCCGGTCACAGCGTCTCTTCCCACTGAGACTTTCTTACCCGCTGCCACTGACACTCCATGCGGCGCGGGCCGCTTCCATCCGCTACGGGCGAACATCCGCACGCCATCGAGTGCCCCTCCGCGCCCCTCCCCCTGGCACGGTGCGTATCCACGCCTTGACCCAGCGTAACTTCCTGGGTTTTCGGGAGTTGCACCGGGCATGGCCCGCGTGCTTCCGCGCCCCCGCAGCCCCCTCGCCGCCGTTCGCCGGTGGTACGAGGAAGAGCTGGGCTGGCCGACCACCGGAACGGAGCCGGTGGAGCTGCTGACGGGGCGGCGCTTCGATGCGCTGGAGATGCCGGCCGGGGCGGGAAGTGCCGTACTCCGGCGATTGCCGCACACCGGCCCGGTGGCGCTCGTTCGGGCCGGATGCGACGGGAATCACCCCGGTGATCGGCCGAAATTGCTCATGCTCATCGCGGCCGGCGGCGCCGAGGAACTCCCGGGAATCCTGGAATGGCTGGAGTGGGGTGCGCTTGTCCCCGATCTCACGGCGCGTGGGACCGGAGACCGGATGCCCGCGCCGGCGTTCCCCACTGGCGCAGCACCGTCATACGGATTCGGTTCCCGGGAGGCCGCGCGATGGGTGCGACCTCCCCGGCCCGGGTACGAAGCGGAGAATTCCCTGCCCACCACGGGGTTCGGGGCGGGAAACGGGGACGACAGGGGCGTCCCCGACCTCGTACGACTCGTGAGCGCGGCGGCGACGGAGTGCCACCGTGCCCGGTTGATGCGTGCTGGTAATGCCCAATCGGACCGCGCGTACGGCGATCAGGCGTTGGCCTTCTCGAATGCCTCGCGAATGTCGGCGGGGACACGGCCGCGGTCATTGACGTTGTAGCCGTTCTCCTTGGCCCAGGCGCGGATCTTCGCGGTGTCCTGGCTGCCGCCGGAGGCCGCACCACGCGACTTGCCGCGACCCGAAGAAGCGCGGCCACCGGTACGGCGACCCGCCTTCACGAAGTCGGCGAGGGAGTCGCGCAGCTTCTGGGCGTTGCTGTCGGAGAGGTCGATCTCGTAGGACTTGCCGTCGAGAGCGAACGTCACCGTCTCGTCCGCCTCGCCACCGTTGAGGTCGTCGACAAGAAGAACCTGAACCTTCTGTGCCACCGGTTTCCCTTTCATCGAATGCGGATTACGACGGAAAGCAAACCGCTTTTCCGGGAAAAACACAAACCCTTGGGTAGGGTTCACTTGCCCGCAGACCGGGGAACGCATGCTTCCGTACCCATGAGATAGGGGAGCGATTCGGACATAGAACACTCATCACAGGTGCAGAAGCATCCGACTGTTACCCAGGGTGTTGGGCTTCACTCGTTCGAGGCCGAGGAACTCCGCAACGCCCTCGTCATAGGAACGCAGCAGCTCACTGTAGACATCACCGTCTACCGGCGCTTCGCCGATCTCTACGAAGCCGTGCTTGGTGAAGAAGTCGACTTCGAAGGTGAGACAGAAAATGCGCCGCACTCCGAGCCAGCTCGCGGTGCGCAGCAGCTTGTCGAGGACTTGGTGGCCGACTCCGGACCCCTTCAGCCGCGGATCCACGGCCAGGGTGCGGACCTCCGCCAGGTCTTCCCACATGACGTGGAGTGCTCCGCAGCCGACGACCTCGGCGTCTTCGTCCCGCTCGGCCACCCAGAACTCCTGGATGTCCTCGTAAAGCGTGACGGTGGCTTTGTCGAGCAGGATCCCGTCGCGTGAGTAGGAGTCGATGAGGCGGCGTACGGCCGGTACATCGCTGGTCCTGGCCCGGCGGACGGTGAGGCCTTTTGAATGCGGGGGCATGCCGGGACGCTATCGCCCCTTGCCGGTGGCACCGGCCCCGGGTTCATCCCCTTCGGCGGGCCCGGCTTCCTCGGCTCCTTGCGCTGCCGCTTGTGCCGCGGGTTCTTCCGCCGTCGTGCTCTCTTCCGTCTCTTGTGCCGGGTGTTCCGCGTCTTCCGCGGGTTCGTCGACTTGGACCATCCGTACGGCGTCGCGCAGGGCCTGTCGCTGTTCCGGCGACATCATGCCGAAGAAGGCGACAAGAGCGGCCGCGGGGTTGTCGCTGGCGGACCATGCCTCGTTCATCAGTGCGGCCGCGTAGGCGGCGCGAGTGGAGACCGCCTCATATCGATAGGCGCGGCCTTCTGCTTCGCGGCGCACCCAGCCCTTCTGGTGAAGGTTGTCCAATACGGTCATGACCGTGGTGTAGGCGATGGACCGTTCCTTCTGTAGGTCTTCCAGGACCTCGCGAACAGTGACCGGGCGGTTCCACTCCCAGACCCGCGTCATGACCGCGTCTTCCAGATCACCCAAGCGTCTCGGCACACAAGAACAATAGTGGGAGATGTCGCGAATGCCCGTTGATCTCGTTGCGTTTGTGCCGGAAAAAGGATGTACGACCCGGGACGGTCGATCCCGGGTCGTACGGTGCGCGCGGGCCGCCGAAAGGGCGGCGGGCGGCTCAGGCGCCGTGCGCCGTGGGCTCCTGACCGGCGGATTCGGCGCGCGCCAGGGCGGCATCCACCGCGGCGTCCTCCTTGGCCTTGTTCTCTCCGCCCTGGCTCTTGATGATCGTCACGATCAGGGCGGTGAAGGCCACGGCCATCACTACGGGCGGGAGCAGCGCTGCGACGTAATCCATGGGCGTTTGGCCTCCTTTGGGGCGTGAGATTCCAGAGTACGCAGCGCTCAGGCGGTGCGGCTCTCGGGGGGCGGGGCGGGCTTGCGGCGGGGCGGGAAGACCTCGCCCGGCGTGGGGATGGGGCGGTCGCGCTGCGGGCGCTTGGGCTGCGGCGCCGGCGCGGGCTCCGGTTTGCGCTCCGGCTTCGGCTTCCGCTCGGGCTCCGGTTCCCGCCCGCCGCGGGTGGCCGAGCGGCCGCCTGGCAGCGCGCGCAGCCGGGTCCGTACGGATTGTTCGGCGAGCTGCTCGCAGTGGCGCAGCAGGGCGCTGCGGCGCTCACACTCGGCCTTTCCGCCGGAGCGCGGCAGCGAGCGGAGGGCGGCGAGATCGTCGGGGCCGGGGACATGGCCCACTGCCAGCGCCTCCTTGAGCTGCGCGAGATAACCGGTGGCCGAACCGGGCAGGGCTTCGCGGTAGCGGGCGAGGTCGGCGAGGAGGAAGGCGCGCAGCCGGCCGCCTTCGCGGACCGCCTCGTCGACCGCCTCGGCCAGCCGGAGGTATTCCTGGATGTCCTGGGACCACTCGGGCCCGAGGGCGGCGAGCGGGGCGGACGGGGACGTCGTCTTCAGGGCATGGGCGAGGGCGCGACGGAGCACACGCAACTCATCGGCGCTGAACGCCATGCCGCCGCGGGTTCCGTTTGGCATTGGCATGTGGCGACTTTACGACCAATTCCGACAAAAGACGCTTAATTCGTGAACGGTGGCGCGGCCGCGAGCCGCACCACCGATCATCCGGCGCGGAATGGCGTCCGCGGACCGGGCGGTGTTCCGCTAGGACCGGGCGGTGTTCCGCTAGGAGCGGGCGATATTCCGCTCGTAGACGAGCCGCAGACCGATCAGGGTGAGCCACGGCTCGTGCTCGTCGATCTCCGACGACTCACCGAGCACCATCGGCGCCAGCCCGCCGGTGGCGATCACGGTCACCTCGTCCGGGTCGTCGGCCAGCTCCCGCGCCATGCGCTGGACCACGCCGTCGACCTGGCCCGCGAAGCCGTAGAGGATGCCGGACTGCATGGCCTCCACGGTGTTCTTGCCGATGACGCTGCGCGGCCGGGCCAGTTCGATCTTGCGGAGCTGGGCGCCCTTGACGCCCAGCGCGTCCACGGAGATCTCGATGCCCGGGGCGATCACACCGCCGACGTACTCGCCGCGCGCACTCACCGCGTCGAAGGTGGTGGCCGTACCGAAGTCGACGACCACCGCGGGACCGCCGTAGAGCTCGACGGCCGCCAGGGCGTTGATGATCCGGTCGGCGCCGACCTCCTTGGGGTTGTCCATGAGGATCGGCACGCCCGTCTTGACGCCCGGCTCCACCAGGACGGCCGGCACGTCGCCGTAGTAGCGGCGGGTGACCTCGCGCAGCTCGTGGAGGACGGAGGGCACCGTGGAGCAGATGGAGATGCCCTCGATGCCGTCGCCCAGGTCGTCGCCGAGCAGCGGGTGCATCCCCATCAGGCCCTGGAGGAGGACGGCGAGCTCATCGGCGGTGCGCCGGGCGTCGGTGGAGATCCGCCAATGCTCGACGATCTCCTCGCCGTCGAACAGGCCGAGAACCGTGTGGGTGTTTCCTACGTCGATGGTCAGGAGCATGGCGGTCAGTGGTCCTCACGCACATCGTCGGCTGCGCCCCGGTCGCCCGCTCCGTCGTCCTCGCGCAGGTCGAGGCCGATGTCGAGGATCGGGGAAGAGTGGGTGAGCGCGCCCACCGCGAGGTAGTCGACGCCGGTCTCGGCGTAGGCGCGGGCGTTGTCGAGGGTCAGCCGGCCCGACGACTCCAGCATCGCCCGGCCGGCGACCAGGGCCACGGCCTCCCGGGTCTGCTCGGGGGTGAAGTTGTCCAGCAGGATCAGGTCGGCACCTTCGGCGAGGATCGGCGGGATCTGGTCGATCCGGTCGACCTCCACCTCGATCGGCACCCCGGGGAACTCGGTCCGTACGGCCGTGAACGCCTCGGCGATGCCGCCCGCCGCGACCACGTGGTTGTCCTTGATCAGCGCCGCGTCGGACAGCGACATCCGGTGGTTGACGCCGCCACCACAGCGCACCGCGAACTTCTCCATGGCGCGCAGTCCCGGCGTCGTCTTACGGGTGTCGCGGACCCTGGCCTTCGTCCCTTCCAGGACGTCCGCCCAGGCCCGGGTCGCGGTCGCGATGCCGGACAGCAGGCACAGCAGGTTGAGCGCGCTGCGCTCGGCGGTGAGCAGGTCGCGGGTGCGGGTGGTGACGCTCAGCAGCTTGGTGCCGGCCGCGACCCGGTCGCCGTCCTCGACGTGCCGCTCGACCGCGAACTCCTCGGTGCAGACGAGGGAGAGCACCGCCTCGGCGATCCGCAGACCGGCGACCGTACCGGCCTCGCGGGCGGTGAAGTCGCCGGTGGCGACGGCGTCCTCGGGGACGGTCGCCACGGTCGTGACGTCCACGCCCTGGTCGAGGTCCTCCTCCAGGGCGAGATGGGCCACGTCCTCGACCTGGACGGGGTCGAGGCCGGCGGCCACCAGGAGCGCGGCCAGGTCGGGGTCGAGACCGCAGCTCAGCGGGTCGAGGTCGAACGAGCCGTCGTCGCCGCCGCAGCCGCAGGCATCGCCGCAGCCACCGGCGGAGGCGCCGCCGGTGGGCCCGCCGATCTGGAGGAGGGGGAGGTCGTCGGAGGTGCTGCTCACGGGGTGCGCTCCGTATTCGGGGAGGTGGGGTGTGCGGTGCGGTCTGTCTTGGCAGGCGGTGGAAGCGGTGGCTACGAGGTGGCCGTCGGCGGGAACTCGGCGGTCTCCGTCGTATGCAGAGTCAGCGCGCGGTCCGCATCCAGGGTGATGCGGAAATGGCGGCGCCAGGAGACATCGTCCCGGTCCGGGTGGTCCTCGCGCCAATGGCAGCCGCGGGTCTCCGCCCGGCGCTGCGCGGCGGCGACCAGCACCCGGGCCACGCACAGCAGGTTGGTGGCCTCCCAGGCTTCCACGCCGGGCTCGGGGGTCTTGCGGTCGGCGCGGCCGGCCACGCTCCCGGTGGCGGCCGCACCGGCCGGTTCGCCACGGCCCGTTGGGCCGGCCGCCACGGCCGCCTCCCGCTGGAGACGGTCCAGTTCGGCGGCCGCACGGGCGAGGCTCTCCGCGCTGCGCAGCACACCGGCACCGGCGGTCATGATCCGCTGCACGGCCGTACGGGTGTCCGGGGCGAGCAGCGGAAGGGCGGTGCGGGGCGCGGGCTGCGGGGCGGGGCGCGCCCCGTCCGCGGGTGCGCCGGGCGCGCCGCTCGCCGCGACCTGCGGGGCGGGGGTGTGGGCAATGTCCGCGGCGATCCGCTCCGCGAACACCAGGCCCTCCAGAAGGGAGTTGGAGGCCAGCCGGTTGGCGCCGTGCACGCCGGTGCAGGCGACCTCGCCGCAGGCGTAGAGGCCGGGGACGGTGGTGCGCCCGCGCAGATCGGTGCGGACGCCGCCGGAGGCGTAGTGCGCGGCCGGGGCGACCGGTATCGGCTCGGTGACCGGGTCGATGCCATGGCTGCGGCAGGCGGCGAGAATGGTCGGGAAACGGGTCTCCCACATCGGGGCGCCGAAGTGCCGGCCGTCCAAATACATGTGCCCGACGCCCTGTTCGTGCGCCCGGCGCATGATCTCCTTGGCGACGATGTCGCGCGGGGCCAGCTCGGCGAGTTCGTGCCGGCCGACCATGAAGCGGGTGCCGTCGGCGTCGACGAGGTGGGCGCCCTCGCCCCGTACGGCCTCGGAGATCAGCGGCTGCTGGCCTTCCGCTTCCGGCCCCAAATACAGGACGGTGGGGTGGAATTGGACGAATTCCAGGTCGGAGACCTCGGCGCCGGCCCGCAGCGCCAGGGCCACCCCGTCGCCCGTGGAGACCGCCGGGTTGGTGGTCGCCGAGAAGACCTGCCCCATGCCCCCGGTGGCGAGCACCACCGCCGGGGCGTGTACGGCCCCGACGCCGTCGTGCTGGCCCTCCCCCATGACGTGCAGGGTGACACCGGCCGTACGGCCCTCGGCGTCCGTGAGCAGGTCGAGGACCAGCGCGTTCTCGATGGTGCGCAGCCCGGCGGCGCGGACCGCCTCGACGAGTGCTCGGGAGATCTCGGCCCCGGTGGCGTCGCCGCCGGCGTGCGCGATACGACGGCGGTGGTGGCCGCCCTCCCGGGTGAGCGCTATCTCGTCGCTGCCCGGTGCGGTGTCGAAGCGGGCTCCGGTGCCGATCAGCCGGTGGACGGCGTCCGGACCTTCGGTCACCAGGGTGCGCACGGCGGACTCGTCGCACAGTCCGGCGCCCGCGACGAGGGTGTCGGCCAGATGCTGCTCCGGGGTGTCGCCGTCGCCGAGCGCGGCCGCGATCCCGCCCTGTGCCCAGCGGGTGGAGCCGTCGTCCAGCCGGGCCTTGGTGACGACGACGGTCCGGCGGCCGGCCGCGGCGCAGCGCAGCGCGGCGGTCAGCCCGGCCACCCCGGAGCCCACCACGACGACATCCGCCGCGATGGACCAGCCGGGGGCGGGGGCGGTCAGGCGTATGCCGGTGCCTGCTGCGGGGCCGGGGTCGGTACCTGTTCCGTTGGCGGTCATCGGGTCGCTCCGAGGGGGCCTTGGGGGGTGGGGGGAGGTGTAGCGGGTGCGTCGGAAGGGGCGGCGTCCGTGCGGGTTCCGTCCTGGTGGGCGGGCGCCGGTCCGGAGCGCCCGGCTCCGAAGTCGAGACGGATGTTGTCGATCAGCCGGGTGGTGCCGACCTTGGCGGCGACCGCGAGGATGGCCTCGCCCTCGTAGCTGTCCGGGATCTCGGTGAAGTCGGACGGGTCGACCAGGGCCAGGTAGTCGAGGGTGAGCGGCGGCTCCAGCCGGGCGGCGTCGTCCAGGACGGCACGGGCCGCGGCGCGGGCCACGGACGGGCCGTGCGGGGGTCCGGCGGCGGCGTAGGCGACGGCGTGCGCGTCGGCGGCGGCCCGGTCCTCGCCGAGGGCGGCGAGCGCCGCGGCCCGGTCCTGTGCCGCGTGGCCCGTGGAGGCGGCGCGGGCGCGCAGCGCCTCCTCGGCGGCGAGCCGGTCGCGGGCCGCGAACAGCGCGGCGGACAGCGCGAGCGCGGTGCGCCGCTCCGGGGCGGAGAGGTAGCGGTTGCGGCTGGAGAGGGCGAGGCCGTCCTCCTCGCGCACCGTGGAGACGCCGATGATCTCGACGGGGAAGTTGAGGTCGGCGGCCATGCGTGTGATGACGGCGAGCTGCTGGGCGTCCTTCTGCCCGTAGAAGGCGAGGTCCGGCGCGGTCAGATGCAGCAGCTTGGCGACGACGGTCAGCACCCCGTCGAAGTGCCCGGGGCGGCTGGCGCCTTCCAGGAGGGTGCCCATGGGGCCCGCGGCGACCCGGATCTGCGGTTCCCCGCCCGGGTAGACCTCGTCGACGGACGGGGCGAAGACGACGTCCGCGCCCGCGGCGGCCGCCAGTTCGGTGTCGTCGTCCAGGGTGCGCGGATAGCGGTCCAGGTCCTCGCCCGCACCGAACTGGAGCGGATTGACGAAGACCGTGACGACGACCTGGCCCTGCGGGCCGACCCGGCGGCGGGCGGCGCGGATCAGGGTGGCGTGGCCCTCGTGGAGCGCGCCCATGGTCATGACGACGGCGCGGGCTCCGGTGCCCCGGGGCTCCTCGCGGAGGGCGGCGGCGGTGTGGAGGAGCCGCACGGGCCGGGTGGGGCGGGCCGGCTGGGTGGGGCGGCTCTCGTCCATGGGCTGGTCCGGCTCCTGGTTCACGGGCTCCTGGGGCACGGACCTGTCCGGTGCCGGAGTGGCGTCCGGGTGGGGGCCCGGTTCGGGGGGCGGGCTCAGGGGCGAGGCGGTCATCGGTCGCCTCCCTCGGGGCCGTGGCCGGGTGCGTCGGGGTCCGGGCCGGAGGTGTCGGGGGCGCCCGGGGTGGTGCCGGGGCCGTCGCCGGAGTCGGCGAGCACTTCGAGCAGGTCCTCGGCCAGCTCCGGCTTCAGCAGACCGTGGTCCAGCGCCCGGTCCGCGGTCGTACGGGCCATGGCGAGATACCCGGCGACGCTCTGCGGCGCGTGCCGGCGCAGCTCGGCGATATGGGCGGCGACGGTGCCGGCGTCGCCCCGTGCGACCGGGCCGGTGAGCGCCGCGTCACCGGACCGGAGCGCGTTGTCCAGGGCGGCGCCGAGCAGCGGCCCCAGCATCCGGTCCGGGGCCTGCACCCCGGCCTCGTGGAGCAGTTCCATCGCCTGGGCGACGAGCGTGACCAGGTGATTGGCGCCGATGGCCAGCGCCGCGTGGTAGAGCGGACGGGCGGACTCCGCGATCCACTCGGGCTCCCCGCCCATCTCGATGACCAGCGCTTCGGCGGCCATCCGCAGCTCGTCGGGCGAGGTCACCCCGAACGAGCAGCCGGCCAGCCGCTGGACGTCCACGGAGGTGCCGGTGAACGTCATGGCCGGGTGCAGGGCGAGCGGCAGGGCGCCGACCCGGGTGGCCGGGTCCAGGACCGCCGTTCCGTACCGCCCCGAGGTGTGCACCAGCAGCTGGCCGGGCCGTACGGCACCGGTCTCGGCGAGGCCGCTCACCAGGCCGGCCAGGGCGTCGTCGGGGACGGTCAGTAGGACCAGGTCGGCGCGGGCGAGGACCTCGGCCGGGGGGACCAGCGGAACGTCGGGCAGCAGCTCGGCGGCGCGGCGTACGGAGGCGTCGGACACGCCCGACACGGCCACCGGGCGATGCCCCGCGAGCTGAAGCGCGGCGGCCAGGGCGGGCCCGACACGGCCTGCGCCCACGACCCCGACGGTCAGCCGGGCGGGTCGGTCCTGGGCCTCGAGGGGTGGGGGTGCATTCACGCGGCTATGGCCTTCCGTTCCAGTCCGCGGGGGGTACCGGACGATTCCTGGCCATGCTACGCGAGTGTTTCCGGTGACTTCAGAGCTGTGCGGAAGGTGAGACCTGGGTCTCTCCCGGGAGTTATCCACAGGGGTCGCGGGGCCGCGCGGGGCTGGGCGACCATCGATGCGACGGCGCGCGAAGGCGCGGGGCAAGGGCAGGACCGGGGGGTGTGAGGCGGATGAGGCAAGCAGGCGGACGCGACACGGACGGGGGCTCGCGGGGGGCTTCGGGCGGGGCGCCGGGCGGCATGTCGGGCGAGGTGGCGGACGGAGCTTCGGGCGAGGTGGCGGGCGGCGCTTCGGGCGGGGCGGGAGACGCTGCGGCGGGTGGTGCTCGCGTGGGGCGGGAGCGGATGCGGGCGGCGTTGCGCGGTGCGCGGCGGGTGCTGCCGACCGGCGTCCGGAGGGAGACGGTCCGCGAGCGGCTGGACCGCCTGGTGGCCGACGCCCCGGCCGCCTACGACCTGGACGGCTGGACGGACCTCTACGGCAACGACGACGGCATCATCGGCGAGCTGGAGCGCCGGACCGCCGGCGCCCTGGGCATGGAGGCCGCCGTCTTCTTCCCGACCGGCACGATGGCCCAGCAGGTGGCACTGCGCTGCTGGGCGGGGCGTACGGGCAATGCGACGGTCGCCGGCCATCCGCTGTCGCACATGGAGGTGCACGAGGGCGATGCCTGGGCGGTGGTCAGCGGGCTGCGCATGGTGCATCCGAGCCACGCGCCGCGGCCACCGACCGCCGCGGAGATCTACGACCTGCCGGAGCCGTTCGGGGCCCTCGCCCTCGAACTCCCGCTGCGGGACGCCGGGTTCGTGCTGCCGACGTGGGACGAGCTGACCGCGACGGTGGCGGCCGCGCGGGACCGCGAGGCGGTGGTGCACTTCGACGGCGCGCGCCTGTGGGAGTGCGGCCCGCACTTCGGCCGCCCGCTCCCGGAGATCGCGGCCCTCGCGGACAGTGTGTATGTCTCCTTCTACAAATCGCTGGGCGGCATATCGGGCGCCGCGCTCGCGGGCACCGAGGACTTCGCCGAGGAGGCGCGGGCCTGGCGCCACCGGTACGGCGGCCGGCTGTTCCAGCAGTGGCCGGCCGCGCTGGCCGCCCTGGCCGGGCTGGACCGTGAGCTGCCGCGGCTGCCCGAGTACGTGGCCCACGCGAAGGTGGTGGCCCGTGCGCTGGGCGAGGGCCTGGCCGAGGCCGGTGTGCCGTGGTTCCGGGTGCACCCCGCGGTGCCGCACACCCACCAGTTCCAGGTGTGGCTGCCGCACCCGCCCGAGCTGCTGAACGAGGCCGTCGTGCGCCAGGCGGAGCAAACCGGCACCGCGCTGTTCGGGCACTGGGACGAGCCGGGGCCGGCCGGCCCGCCCGGGGTGTCGATGACGGAACTCACGGTCGGCGCCGGCGCCCTGGACTGGACGGAGGGCGACATCAGGTCGGCGACCGGGGAGTTCGTGGACTTCATGAACCTTGTGCGGCGCGCGGGAGGGGGTGCGGCGGGCGGACCTGGCGAGAGCTGAGGTGGGTGAGCACGGCTGGAGGTGAGGTGGGGCGTCAGGAGCTGGGGTGGGTCGTCACGAGGTGAAGCGCGCCGACAGGAGGTGAGGCGGGTCATGACGAGGCGAGGCACGTGGCCGGGAGGTGAGGTGGTTCATCACGAGGTCATGCGCGCGGCCAGGAGCCGGGATGGGCCTTCAGGAGCCGAGGCGGGCGGGTGCGCCGTCCCGGGCACCCGCGGCGCCGGCGTCCCGGTGGAGCAGGGCTGTGGCGGCTGAGCGTACGGCGCGGCGGATGCGGGTCGGCAGGTGGTCGGCGGGGGCCGTGACGACGGCTCGGAAGCGGTGCCACTGCCGGATCTCGCGGGCGGTCCGGACGGTGTGGGTGCCCGGGGCGGGCGGTGCGGCTTCGCCTCGCTGGGCGGCGCGGTAGAGGTCGAGGAGGTGTTGCTGACCGGCGTTCATATGCCTCACTGTGCGGCGGTCCGGCCGCGCGGGGCGCGTGGATTGACGAGAGCCGTCAATTGGCGTCCGCGCAGGTGGGAGCCTCGCGCATGATGGGCGCATGGCCAACGTCATCGACATCACCGGGCTGCCGCCGGACCGCGTCGTCTTCACCCCGTCCCCCTTGGCGGAGCTGGGCGCCGCGCTGCACGCGCTGTCCGAGCCGGGACACCACCCCGGGCTGCACGGCTGGGTCACCGCCACCAACGCGGCGCTGAAGACCGACCTCGCCGACCGGCTGTGCGAGGCGGACATCCTGTGGCGGTCCTCCCGTTCCGACATCCTGCTGCCGGCCCGCCCCGGGGCGACGCTGGCCGAGGACCTGGACGAGCTGGACAAGATCGACGACGAGCGGTTCGTGGCCGCCGCGTTCGAGATCACCTGCTCGCCGCGCTACACCCAGCCCACCCCGTCGCCCCTGGTCGACGCGGGCGAGCGGGCGCGCATACGGGAGATGGCCGCCGCGCGCGGCCCCCGGCAGGCGGCCTTCACCGACCGGATGCTCACCGACCCCGACGGCCTGCGGGTGTGGCTGCGCCGTCTGTTCGAGGACTGCGAGGAGGCGTTCTTCGGGGACATCTGGCGCCGGGTGGGCATCCAGCTGGCGGCCGATGCCCGGCACAAGACCGAGTTGCTGCGCCGCAAGGGCCTGGCCGAGACGCTGTCCGCGACCTCACGGGCGTTGTGGCTGGAGGACGCCCAGGACGGTGGCGGCGGCAGCAGCACCCGCATCGTCCTCGACAAGCTCGCCCAGGGGCGTACGACGGCGTTCGCGGACCCCGCGGATCCGGGCGTCACCTTCCTGCCGACGTCGTTCGGCTGGCCGCATCTGGTGTTCGCCCATGCCCGGGGCTGGCGTCCGGTGCTCCAGTACCCCGTCGCGAGCCCGGAGTTGCCGGCGCCGGCCGCGCTGGAACTCGTCCAGCAGCGGCTGGAGGCGCTGGGCCACCCGATGCGGATGCAGCTGTGCCGCACGCTGTCGCGGGGGCCGCATTCGACCGGGGAGCTGGCGGAGGCGTTCGGCAGCACCTCGCCGGAGGTGTCCCGGCATATCGCGACGCTGAAGAAGGCCGGCCTGATCCAGACCCGGCGCCGTGGGCGCTATGTGCTCCACCAGCTGGACCTCCAGGTGGTGGCCCGCCTGGGCAGCGACTTCCTCGAGGGCGTGCTGCGCTGAGGGCGGGGGCCCAGCGGGCTCCGGCCCCGGGCCACGCTCAACAGCCCGGTACCGCGCGGGGGCTCGTACGTCCCCGGCCCGCCACCCCGCCCGCCGGTCGTCAACCACCCCACCACGCAGGCCTCATACGCACGCCCCCATAGGCCGAGCCCTAAGCCCCCGTCCCCCCAGCCCGGACCAGCCCCGTCTCATAGGCCAGGACCACCGCCTGGACCCGGTCGCGGAGGCTCAGCTTGGTCAGGATGCGGCCGACATGGGTCTTGACCGTGGCCTCTGAGAGCACCAGCCGTGCGGCGATCTCGCCGTTCGACAGGCCCTGGGCGACCAGCAGCAGGACCTCCCGCTCGCGGTCCGTCAGCCGGTCCAGTTCGGGGCGGGACGGTTCGCCGGAGGTGGCGGGCAGCATCGGCGTGAACCGGTCGAGGAGCCGGCGGGTGGTGGACGGCGCGACGACCGCGTCGCCGCTCTCCACCGCCCGGATCGCGGCGAGCAGTTCACTCGGCGGCACATCCTTGAGCATGAAGCCGCTGGCCCCGGCCTTCAGCGCGGAGAAGGCGTACTCGTCGAGGTCGAAGGTGGTCAGGATGAGCACCTTGGGGGCGTCCTTCTTCTGCCCGCCCTCACAGATCCGGCGGGTGGTCTCCACCCCGTCCAGATGCGGCATGCGGACGTCCATGAGGATCACGTCGACCTGGGCGCCGCGCAGCACCTCCAGGGCCTCCACACCGTTGCCCGCCTCCGCGACGACCTCCATGTCGGGCTGTGCGGCCAGCACCATCCGGAAACCGGTGCGCAGCAGCACCTGGTCGTCGACGAGCATCACGCGGATGGTCATGTGCAAGGGTCCCTTCGGACAGGAGTGGGGCTGAGCGTACGGGGTGAGCGCGGGTGGCGGGTGCGCCGGTGGTCCGCAACGGAGGACGCCGTTCCGGCCTGAGCGGTTGGCCTCCTCATCGTGCCGATTTCAACGGGAGCACGGCGCTGACCCGGAAGCCGCCGCCCGGCCGCGGCCCCGCGGTCAGGGTGCCGCCGACCATGCCGACCCGCTCGCGCATCCCGATGAGGCCGTGGCCGAGGCCGTCCGACCCGCCCTCCTCGTAGAGCTCGCGCTGCGCGCCGCGCCCGTCGTCCTCGACGAGCAGATCGAGATCGTCGTCCCGGTAGGAGAGCCGGACGGTCGCGCCGACATGGGGGCCGCCGTGTTTGCGGGTGTTGGTGAGCGCTTCCTGGACGATGCGGTAGACGGTCAGTTCGACGCTGCTGGGCACCTCGCGGGGTTCGCCCTCCCGCCGGAAGTCGACCGGCAGTCCCGCGCTGCGCACCTGGTCGATGAGGTCGGTGAGCTGCTCGACGCCCGGCTGGGGGACGTATTCGCCGCTCTCGGGCTGCTCGCCGGTGCGGAGGACGCCCAGCAGGCGGCGCATTTCGGCCAGTGCCTGGCGGCCCGTGCCGGAGATCGTCTCCAGCGCCTGGCGGGTCTGGTCGGGCGCGGTGTCGAACACATAGGCGGCGCCGTCGGCCTGGACGACCATCACCGAGACGTTGTGGGCGACGACATCGTGCAGTTCGCGGGCGATACGGGCGCGCTCGGCGGCGACCGCGATCCGGGACTGCGCCTCGCGCTCCTTCTCCAGCCGGGCGGCCCGCTCCTCCAGCTGTGCCCAGTAGGCGCGGCGGGTGCGCATGGAGTCGCCGAGCACCCAGGCCAGCACGAAGGGCACGGTGAGCAGCACGGTGATGAACAGGCTCGCCCCGACGCCCGCCCGGCCGTAGGCACCTTCGCCGAAGCGCCAGAAGGAGAGGGCGGGACCGAAGACGGCGCCGATGAGTGCAGAGCGGGAGGCCCAGCGGGGGACCGTGGGCCCGGACGCGACGGTGTAGGTGATCACGAACATCGCGGCGTCGCCGGGGTTGGCCTCGATGCCGAAGACCAGTTGGCCGACGCCGATGGCGGCGGTCAGCAGCAGCATCTTCACGGGGGCCCTGCGGCGCAGCGCGACGACGAGGCACAGGCCGATCGTGAAGATCAAGGCGATGGCCTGCGGGGCGCCGGAGGTCTGGAACGTGACCCACAGGAGGGTGAACCCGAAGAGGGGGACGGCCCAGAAGGTGTCCACCCCTGTCGGGTGCCTGCGGAGGAAGTCATAGAGGCGCTGCACGTAACCCAGCGTAGGCACCGTGAATACGTGTACGAGTCAACCGCACGAGCGATCCTGGGCGCCGGGCCTACTCCCCAAGGTGGAGGCTGTCTGCACCACCTGTGGCGGACCGCTGGACGGATGGCACCTCGTGCCGTCGGCCGGGCCGACGCCCGCCCGTACCGTGGGGCAGATGACGAACGAGTGGTGCGGGTGGCGCGAGGCCACGGAGCGGGCGCTGTACGGCCCGGACAACGGCTTCTACACCCGGCCCGGCGGCCCCGGCCCGGCCGGCCACTTCCGCACCTCCGTGCATGCCTCGCCGCTCTACGCGGGTGCCGTCGCCGCGCTCCTGGGCCGCGTCGACGCCGCGCTCGGCCGGCCGGACGAGCTGGCGCTGGTCGATGTGGGCGCGGGGCGCGGCGAACTGCTCACGGGCGTGCTGGCCGCGCTGCCCGCGGAGGTGTCCGCACGGGTGCGCCCGTATGCCGTCGAGCGCGCCACGCGCCCCCAGGGGCTCGATCCGCGGATCGACTGGCGGGGCGAGCTGCCCGCGCCGGGTTCGGTCACCGGGCTGCTGTTCGCGAACGAATGGCTCGACAATGTGCCGGTCGAGGTCGTCGAGACGGATGAGGACGGTGTGGCGCGCCGGGTGCTCGTCCGCGCCGATGGCACGGAGCGGCTGGGCGAGCCGGTGGACGGCGCGGACGCGGACTGGCTCCGCCGCTGGTGGGCGCCGCCCCTGAGTGCCGACGCCACCGGAGGCGGCTCCCCCGGGCTGCGCGCCGAGATCGGCCGCCCCCGGGACGCGGCCTGGGCACGGGCCGTCCGTACGCTGCGCGCCGGACTGGCCGTCGCCGCCGACTACGCGCACGAACGGGGCGACCGTCCGCTGTTCGGCACGCTCACCGGCTTCCGCGACGGCCGCGAGGTGCCGCCCGTCCCGGACGGCAGCTGCGACATCACGGCACATGTGGCGCTGGACGCCTGCGCCGGGCCGTCGGCGGAGCGGCTGACCCAGCGCGCGGCGCTGCACGCCCTGGGGGTGACCGGCCGGCGCCCGCCGCTGACCCTGGCCTCCAGTGACCCGGCCGGGTACCTGCGGGCGCTCAGCACGGCCGGCGCGGCGGCGGAGCTGACCGACCCGGCGGGCCTGGGTGGTTTCGGCTGGCTCGTGGAGCCGGTGGGCGGGGAATGTGCCGGGCTGCTCAAGGGGTGGGACGCCTGAGGGCCAGGGCTTCTGCCCGGCGGGCGTCCTGCAAGACTGTTCCCATGACGGAGACGACGGTCGGCATCGGCGGCGCGGCGGAGAGCACCGACATGGTGCTGAACATCGGCCCGCAGCATCCCTCGACGCATGGCGTGCTGCGGCTGCGCCTCGTCCTGGACGGCGAGCGCATCCAGCACGCCGAGCCGGTGATCGGCTATATGCACCGCGGCGCCGAGAAGCTCTTCGAGGCGCGCGACTACCGCCAGATCATCATGCTCGCCAACCGGCACGACTGGCTGTCGGCGTTCTCCAACGAGCTGGGCGTGGTGATGGCCGTCGAGCGGATGCTGGGCATGGAGGTGCCCGAGCGTGCCGTCTGGACGCGGACCCTGCTCGCCGAGCTGAACCGCGTGCTGAACCATCTGATGTTCCTCGGCTCGTACCCGCTGGAGCTGGGCGGCATCACCCCCGTCTTCCACGCCTTCCGGGAGCGGGAGGAACTCCAGACCGTCATGGAGGAGATCTCCGGCGGCCGGATGCACTACATGTTCAACCGCGTCGGCGGCCTCAAGGAGGACCTGCCGGCCGGCTGGCTCGGCCGGGCCCGGCAGGCGGTGGCCGATGTGCGCTCCCGGATGGACGTCTACGACAACCTGGTCCTGGGCAACGAGATCTTCCGCGGCCGGACCCGCGGGGTCGGGGTACTCGCGCCGGAGACGGTGCATGCGTACGGGGTCTCCGGGCCGATCGCCCGCGCCTCCGGTGTCGACTTCGACCTGCGGCGCGACGAGCCGTATCTGGCGTACGGGGAGCTGGGGTCCACGCTCCGGGTCGTCACCCGGGAGGAGGGCGACTGCCTGGCCCGCTTCGAGTGCCTGCTGGCGCAGAGCCACAATGCGCTCGAGCTGGCCGACGCCTGCCTGGACCGCCTCGCGGAGCTGCCGCCGGGCCCGGTCAACCAGCGGCTCCCCAAGGTCCTGAAGGCCCCCGAGGGCGCGACCTACGCCTGGACCGAGAACCCCCTCGGCATCAACGGCTACTACCTCGTCTCCAAGGGCGACAAGACGCCCTACCGCCTCAAGCTGCGCTCGGCGTCCTTCAACAACATCCAGGCCCTGGTGGAGCTCCTCCCGGGCACCCTGGTCGCCGACATGGTCGCCATTCTCGGCTCGCTGTTCTTCGTGGTCGGGGACATCGACAAGTAGGCCCGCTCGGCGGTCGTACGCGCCGCCGGCCGTCCACAGCCTGTGGACAGCGATCCGCCGCCCCGGAAAACGGTCCGGCCCCGGAGCTGAGGAACGCTCCGGGGCCGGGTGGCTGTGTGGTCGGGCTGGGCGGTCGGCCTGTGCGGCCGGGTCAGGAGATGGCGGTGCGCAGCGGGGCGAGGTCGAGTTGTTCGGTCTCGTCGTGGGCGGTCAGATCGATGACCTCGCCGCTGCCGGTGGTCGTCGCCCCGTCGGCCTGTGTGTCCCCGGCCTCGGGCTCCGCCGGCTGCGTACGGGCGGACTGTTCGGCGAGGGCCTCTTCTCCGACGACGTCCGCCAGATCCTCCTCCAGCGGGGGGCTGGCGGCGGTCGCGTTGCCGAAGAAGTCGAAGCCGCCCGTCGCGCGGGACGCGGTGGGGCGGGACGGGGCGATGGCAGCGGCGGTGGCCGGCACCGGGCGGAGCGCGGGTCCGGCGGCGGTGGCCGTACGGGCGGGGCCGGCCTCGCCCGTGCGCGGTGCGGCTGCCGCCGGGGCCTTCCCCCGGCCCTGCTCACCGTCCTGGCCGCCCTGGGCGTCGCGGGCGGCGGGCGGTCCGGAGCGGGCGGCCCCGTCGGCCCCGGCGCCGCTCTTCGACAGCTGCGCGGCCTTCTGGGCGGCGCGCTGCCGGGCGGCGTTGCGCGCCAGCCGGCGCAGCGCCTGGTCGGCCTGCGCGAAGGTGGCGGGGGCCGGGCGGTCCGGGGTCGTGGCGGGCGCGCGCCGGGCCGGGACGGCGGCCGCCCCTGCGCGGGACGCTGCGTCCTGCGCGGGGCCGTCGCCCTTGTCCCGGTGCAGCGGGGAACTGGGGTGCGGGGTCGCGAGCTTGGGGGACGCATGGAGCGCCAGGGAGAGACCGGCGACGGCCGGCAGCGCCTTGGCGGGGGCGGCGGCCTCGATGGCGAGCAGCCGGCGGCCCTCCAGGGCGCTGGCCCGTTCGGTCTCGGCGGTGGCGTACCGGCGGAGCAGATCGGCGTGTTCGCTGCGCAGCCGGGCCAACTCGGCGCGCTTGGCGCGGAGTTTGGCCTCCAGGCCGGCCCTGAGCTCGCGGGATTCCTCGACGTCCGTTTCGAGCTCGGCTATCCGCTCCTCGGTACGCCACTCGTCGCGCACCCGGGCGCGGTGGAGTTCGGCGACCTGCCGGCCGGCCGTACGGTCCCAGGTCCGCAGAAGGACGGCGCCGGTCAGTGCGGCGGCGGCCGCGCCCGCGGCGAGCACCCGTTGCACCAGATCGTCGCCGACAAACCACGCGCCCGCGGCGCAGGCGATTGACGCACCGGCGACCGTCGCGGGAGGAAGCAGCCGGTGGAGGGGTGGTGATTGGCGGTGGCGTCCTCGTGGCATGGCCAGAAACTTACCGTGCGTGCGGGACCTATGGGGCCCCGCACACCGATCCGTTTCCCGCTGGTTACTTCTTGACCAGATTCCTGGACTCCACATAAGCCTGTGCGACATCCGCGGGCTTGAGTCGTTCGGCATCGACCTTGCGGTTCAGGTCGATCAGGTCTGCGGTCGTGAGCGCCCGGGTGAGCTTCCCGAGCGCGCCGGCTATCTCCTTGTCACCGGCGCTCTCGGCATTCACCACCGGCAGCACATTGTCGGCGTTCTGAAGCTTCTTGTCGTCCTTCAGCAGCACCAGACCGAAGGTGTCGAGCGTGGCGTCCGTGGTCGTGGTGAGCACCAGCTGGTCGGTGCCGTCCTTGACCGCCTGCTTGGCCTGCGGGGTCCCGACGCCCTTGGGATCCAGCGCCGTGATGTCGATGCCGTACGTCTTCTCCAGGCCGGGCTTGCAAAACACCCGGGTCTCGCACTCCTCCCCCGCGGCGAGCTTCACCTTCTGCTTCGATTTACCGAGGTCGGAGAGGGTCTTCAGGCTGTTCTCGGCGGCGAATTCCCGGCTCACCGCGAACGCGTTCTGGTCCGTCGCACCGCCCGCCGGCAGGACCTTCAGCCCGCGCGGTGCGGCGAGCTTCTCCAGGGCCTTCACCGTCTTGCCGATGTCACTGGAGGCGACGGGCTTCGCCTTGCTGCCGTTCGCCTTCGCGTTGAGGAATTCGGCGAGGGTGGAGGCATATTCCGGAACGACATCGATCTGGCCCTTCTCCAGGGCCGGTTCATAGAGCTCGCGATTGGCCAGGGTCTGCACCCGGGTGCGGTATCCGGCGTCGGTCAGGACCCTGGAATAGATCTCGGCGAGCACCTTCGACTCGGTGAAACCGGCCGAGCCGATGACGAGCTCGCCCTTGCCACCGCCCTTCCCGCCGCCGCCCTTCTCCTCCAGGCTCTGGCCCCCGCACGCGGCCAGGCCGGCCGCCAGGGTGATCACTGCGCCCGCGGCCACCGCGGTGCGCGCCACACGCGACGTGCTGCTCATGGATGCCACCATTCAGTCCGTTCGGATCAGGTCGGGTCGAGTCGTGCCGGATCGGGTCGGGTCGTCGCCCGGGGGTCGGTCGCCGGGGTCGGTGCACCGGGGGTCAGGGGGCCAGGGGCCGGTGCACCAGGCGTGGGTACGCCGGCACCCCGGGCACCCGGGGCCGCGCCCGTGCCCTTGGTGGGCCGCGACGCCGTACGCGCCGCGCGCCGCCGGCCCCGCATCGGGTCGAGGAGCCGCTCCGCCAGGACGAGGGCGCCTTCCACGGCCAGCGCGAGCACGGCCACCAGCACCGCGCCCGCGACCACTTGCGCGGTGTCGTAGTTGCCGAAGCCGGCGGTGATGATCCGGCCCAGCCCGCCGCCGCCGGCCAGCGCGGCCAGCGTCGCGGTCGCGATCACCTGGACCGTGGCCGACCGCAGACCGGTCATGATCAGCGGATAGGCGAGCGGTATCTCGACCCGCAGCAGCAGCTGCGGCCCCGACATGCCCATCCCGCGCGCCGCCTCGACCACATCGCGGTCCGCCTCCCGCATGCCCAGATAGGCGTTGGTCAGCAGCGGCGGCACCGCGAAGAGCACCAGCGCGATGACCGTGGGCCAGTCGCCCTGCTTGCCCAGCGGACTGAGCGTCAGCAGCACCAGGACCGCGAAGGTCGGTACCGCGCGCCCCACGTTGGACAGATTGACCGCCAGCGCCCCGCCCTTGCCGAGGTGCCCCAGCCAGAGGGCCACCGGCAGGGCGATCAGACAGGAGAGGACCAGGCACAGCCCGCTGAGCCAGAGATGCTCGGCGAGCCGGTGCCACACCCCCTTCTCCCCGGCCCAGTTGGCGGCCGTCGACAGCCACTGCCACGCGCCCGTGATCGCCCCCATCGCTCAGCCCCCCGCCTTCGCCGTACGGGCGCCGCGCCGCGCACCGGCCCTCGCCCGCCCGCGCACCCGCGTCCAGGGCGTCAGCAGCCGCTGGAGCCCCATCAGCAGCAGATCGGCGAGCAGCGCCAGCAGCACGCAGAGCACCGACGCGGTCAGCACCTCCGCCTTGAAGAAGCCCGCCATGCCGTCGGCTATCAGATTGCCCAGGCCCCCGTAGCCGACGACGGAGCCGATGGTCGTCATCGCCACCGTCGAGACCGTGGCGATCCGCAGTCCGGCCACCAACGCGGGCAGGGCCAGTGGGAGTTCGACCTCGTACAGCAGCCGCGCCGGGCCGTAGCCCATCCCCCGGGCGGCTTCCCGCACCTCGGCGGGCACGGCCTGAAGACCGGCGAGGATGTTGCGCACCAGGATCGTCAGCGAATACAGCACCAGGCCCGTCACGACCACGGCCGCCGAGACCCCGAAGACCGGGGTCAGCAGCGCGAACATCGCCAGCGAGGGGACGGTGTAGAGAACCGTCGTCAGCCCCAGGACCGGCCCCGCGGCGCCCCGCCACCGCCGGGCCACCAGCGCCAGCGGAAAAGCGACCAGCAGGCCGAGCACCACGGACACGGCCGTGATGCCGAGATGCTGGACCGTCGCGTCCACCAATTCCTGGCTACGGGTGCGCAGATACTCACCGCAGATCCAGTCGTTCGTCTCCAGGCAGCTCGGCCCGGCAGCACCACCACGCATGGCGCGTCACCTCCCCCGCCCCGGTCGCTCACCGATCCGGTGACTGTCTGCGACCCTAACCCCGACCACTGACAACCGGCCCGCTCCCGCTGCTCACCGGCCGCTTCGCCATGCACCCGCAACACCGCGTTCACGACCGCCCGGCCACAATGGCCGTACACCACTGGGGGGATGCATGATCCGCTTCGAGCACGTCACCAAGAGTTACCCCGACGGCACCACGGCCGTGGACGACCTCTCGTTCGAGGTCGCCGAGGGCGAACTCGTCACGCTCGTCGGGCCGTCGGGCTGCGGCAAGACCACGACGATGAAGATGGTCAACCGGCTGATCGAGCCCACCAGCGGCCGCATCCTCCTCGGCGGCGAGGACATATCCGCCCTGGACCCCGTGCAACTGCGGCGCCGTATCGGCTATGTCATCCAACAGGTCGGCCTGTTCCCCCACAAGACCGTCCTGGACAACACCGCCACCGTCCCGCACCTTCTGGGCCGGCCGCGCAGCGAGGCCCGGGCGCGCGCCGCCGAACTCCTCGACCTGGTCGGCCTGGACCCGTCCACCTACGGCGACCGCTACCCCGAGCAGCTCTCCGGTGGACAGCGCCAGCGCGTCGGAGTGGCCCGCGCGCTCGCCGCCGATCCGCCCGTCCTGCTGATGGACGAGCCGTTCGGCGCGGTCGACCCGGTCGTGCGGGAGCACCTCCAGAACGAGTTCCTGCGGCTTCAGTCCACGCTCCGCAAGACGGTCCTCTTCGTCACCCACGACCTTGAGGAGGCGGTCCGGCTCGGTGACCGGATCGCCGTCTACGGGGCGGGGCGCATCGAGCAGTTCGACACCCCGGCGACGGTGCTGGGCGCCCCCGCGACCCCGTACACCGCCGAGTTCGTCGGCGCCGACCGGAGCCTGAAGCGGCTCTCCGTCACGCCCGTCGAGCCCGGCGACCTGGAACGGCCCCCGGTCGTCCGCCTCGACGACCCCGCGGACCGCGCCGCCGGGCTGCTCGCCGCCGACGGTGCCTCCTGGGCGGTCGTCCTGGACGCCGACGGGGCGCTGCACGGCTGGGTCCCGGCCGCGGCGCTCACCGGCGCCGGTGCGGCACCGGCGGACGGGTCCGGTCCGGACTTCGAGAAGCGCGCCCCACGGGCCACCACCGTCCGCGAGCACGCCCGGCGGATGGATGCCCGGCTCCCGCTCGGCGCGCCGCTCAGGCAGGCGCTGAGCACGATGCTTCAGCACGACGCGGGCTGGGTCGCGGTCCAGGACGGCGACCGATTCCTGGGGGTCCTCACCCCCGCGCGGCTGCACACCGCGCTGCGCCGTGCCACCGCTGCGGACGCCGCGCGGGTCCCGCGCGGCAAGGTGTCACTCGATACGGTCCCGGGCCCCGGCGTCCCGGCCCCGGGATCCGCCGGCTGATCCGCGCGGCGGCCCGCCGCGGCACCCGGCCCGCCCCGGCGCCGCTCCCCGGGCCCGGACCACGCCTCCACTGCCCCGGACCACGCCTCCACGGGCCCCGACCGGCGTCACACCGAAGCGTCGACCCCGCCGTTCCCGTTTCCGTCGTCCTCGGGCAGCTTGCACACCCGCTCCAGGAAGATCGCCGCGGCGACCACCGCCGCTCCGGCGACCACCGACAGCGCGGCGTAGATCGCCTGGTCCCGGCGCGGTGCGACATCGAGCCCGGCGGTCAGCAGAAAGACGCCGACGCCGCCGTACAGCCCCGCGACCAGCGCCGCCACCAGCGCGCTGGCCTGCCCGAAGACCACCGCCCGGGCGGCCATCATCGGCTCGACGCCCTTGGCGCCCGGCCGGCGCTCGCGCTGAGCGCGCAGCCGCGAGCGGAGCGAGAACGCGGTGGCGGCGAGCACCGCGGCGATCAGCGCCAGCACGATCGGGGCGGCCACCGGAACGCTGGGGAGGGTGCCGAACGAGTCCCACAGCCGGGCGCCGCCCCAAGCCAGCACCCCGGCCGCCAGAAACAGCCCGACCAGCACCTTGATGTGTAGCTGCTTCACCGAGCGATCGCCCCTCGCGCCGTCATGACCTTTTCCGCCGTCACGGCCGTCCTTGTCGTCCTGGCCGCCTCGTCCGGTCCGTACGGATGCATCCCGCAGGGAGCCGACCCGCAACCTTAACGACTACTCCGGCAGCCGCAGTTCCAGGTCCGCCCGCGGTTCCACACCGTCGCGGCCCACCGCGGACAGCAGTTCGGCCACCGCGCCGCGCCCGGGGACCACGGCCTCCGGGTCGATGTCGTGCCACGGCACCAGCACGAACGCCCGCTCATGGGCGCGCGGGTGCGGCAGCGTCAGCCGCGGGTCGTCGGAGAGCACGTCCTGATACGCCAGGATGTCGACGTCGATGGTGCGCGGGCCCCAGCGCTCGTCGCGGACCCGCTCGAATGCCTCCTCGATCGCCTGCCCGCGCTCCAGGAGGGAGGACGGCGGCAGCGTCGTCTTGATCAGCACCACGGCGTTGAAGTACGACGGCTGGGAGCCGGGGTCCACGCCCCACGGCACGGTCTCGTAGACCGGGGAGACCGCCTTGACCCGCAGCCCCGGGGTGTCCTCCAGCGCGTCGACGGCACCCTGGAGGGTCTCCAGGCGGTTGCCGAGATTGCTGCCGAGGGAGATCACGGCGCGTTTGGGATTGGAGAGCGTCACATCGGCGGCGTCCACCTGCTCCACTACGGAGGCGGGCACCGGCTGCACGGTCGGATCACCCATACCGGGATGCCCGGCGGCGGCCCCGTGCGAAGTGGTGGTCGGGTGGCGGGTGGGCTTCATACTCGGCTCCGAGTGATGGTGATGGTCACGTCGTCGAAGGGGACGGTGATCGGCGCGTCCGGCTTGTGCACCACCACCTCCACCTCCTGCACGCCCTCGTGCTTGAGGCACTGCTCGGCGATGCGCTCAGCCAGGGTCTCGATGAGGTCGACGGGCTCGCCCTGGACGACGGCCACCACCTCCTCGGCCACGACGCCGTAGTGCACGGTCTTCGCGAGATCGTCGCTCGCCGCGGCCCGGCGGGTGTCCAGACCGAGCACCACGTCGACGATGAAGGTCTGGCCCTCCTCGCGCTCCCGGGGAAACACCCCGTGGTGGCCCCGGGCCTTCAGCCCACGCAGCGCGACACGATCCACGCGAATCACTCCCACTGGTCCACGGCACCTCTGGCGCCACTGTTCGTCGGATTCCGGGCAGCCGCCGGAGCGATCCGGCAACACTGCCCCGCCGTCGAATCTACCTTCGAGTACCGGCAGTCCTCGCCCACGGGGGCTATGGACAAGACCCCGTCCTGCTGCTAAGCGCTACCTGGCGGGGCAGCAGCCAGCGGGCCGGGAGATCGTCCGCGCGGCCCTCTTACCCCCCTGCCCACGCCCCACCCCTACCCGTGCCGCACTTGGCTCGAACGGGTGCGCCCTCCCCCGGATGGCTGACGTCCACCCCGGACAGTCGCGCAGGCCCGCGCCCCGGACGCAAGGGCCGGTGGCCATGGCAAGGCTCACACCGGCCCGCGCCGGGGGCCGCCGGCCGCGCTCTCCGGGAGCCGGCCCCGCTCCCGGCCCCGGCTCCCGGGAACGCGCTCAGAGGGCCTCCTCGCCGCCCTCGCCGGCTCCCCCGCCCTCCTCGTCCTCGTCCTCGTCCTCGCGGTCCGCCAGCACCGGCGAGCCGTGGTGCGACCACACCCGCCAGCCGTCCTCCGTGCGCCGGAAGACATTGGTCGCCACGACCAGCTGGCCGATCAGCGGCCCCACCGAGCCGTCGTCCTCGGCGGGCCCGCCGCTGAGGATGTTCTCGGTGCAGGTCACCAGCGCGGTGTCCCCGACGACGTCGATCTCCACGTCCGTGAGGAAGAACTGGATGTACTCGGTGTTCGCCATGATCAGGGCGTACGAGCGCAGCACCTCGCCGCGCCCCCGCAGCACCGGCCACCCCGGGTGGACCACACTCACCTGGCCGTCCAGCCACAGTTCGGACAGCCCCTCGTGATCACCGCGCTCAATGGTCTCGTACAGGGTGGTGTTCGCCTGCTCGACCAGTTCGATGTCCGTCTGCGGGCCCAAGCCGCTCACACCGTTCCCGTCGTGGTCGCCGTCGTCCCGCTCGCTTCACTGCCGCCGGCCGCTGCCGCGCCCTCCACGGCACGGGCCACCCGTACCGCATCCGCGCTCGCCCTGACCTCGTGCACCCGCACCGCCCAGGCCCCCTCTCGCGCCACGATCGCCGACACCGCCGCCGTCGCGGCATCCCGCTCCCGGGCCGGCGGTGGGGCGGCTCCCTCGCCACCTGCCAGCACCCTGCCCAGGAACCGTTTCCTCGATGCGGCCACCAGCAGCGGGCGGCCCAGCGCCCGCAGCCGCGCCAGCTGGGCGACCAGCGCGAGATCGTGCCCGGCCTCCTTGGCGAAGCCCAGGCCGGGGTCGATCACGATCCGGTCCGGGTCGATCCCGCCGGACACCGCGCGCTCCATGCTCTGGCCCAGCTCGTCGACGACCTCCGCGACCACGTCCCCGTAGACGGCGCGGTTGTTCATGTCGATGGACTGGCCGCGCCAGTGCATCACGACGAACGGGACCTGCTGCGCGGCCACCACCGGCACCATCGCCGGGTCGGCGGCGCCCCCGCTGACGTCGTTCACCAGCCGCGCCCCGGCCGCCACGGCCTGCTCGGCGACCGAGGCCCGCATGGTGTCCACGGAGACCGTGACACCGGCCGCGGCCAGCTCCCGGACGACCGGCACGACCCGGCGCAGCTCCTCGGCCTCGTCCACCCGCGCCGCGCCCGGCCGGGTCGACTCGCCGCCCACGTCCACCATGTCGGCGCCCTGCGCCACCAGGTCGAGACCGTGTTTGACGGCGAGTTCGGTATCGAACCAGTCGCCGCCGTCGGAGAACGAATCGGGCGTCACATTGACGACGCCCATCACCGCGCAGCGGTCCCAGTCCGGCAGTCCGGCCACCCGGCCACGCAAGGTACTCATGGCACCAGCGTAGGCCGTGTGCCGACCGGCCGGATTGCGGCCACCGCATGCGGGGACTTCAGGGGCGCCGGCCCCCGGAGGCCCTACCGGAGGGGCCTGCCGGGGGCCCTTTGGTCAGGCGACCCGCTCGACCGCGCCCGGCACGGCCGACGAGGTGGCCTGCCGCGGCACATGCGCGCACGGCCGCGGCTCCACGGTCTTCCGGCGCCGCAGCACGCGCGGCAGCCCCAGCTCCAGATAGCCCTCGGCCTGGAGCGCCGCCAGGCCGATCCGGGGGATGTCGCGGCTGTTGCGGAAGACCACGAAGCGGGGCTCCCAGCGCGGCCGGAACTTGTCGTTGAACTTGTACAGCGACTCGATCTGGTACCAGCGGGACAGGAAGATCAGCGTCCCGCGCCAGACCCGGATGACCGGCCCCGCGCCGAGCTTCTCGCCGCGCTCCAGAGAGGAGCGGAAGACCGCGAAGTTCAGCGAGACCTGCTTGATCTTCAGGTCCGGGGCGGCCTGGAGCGCGGCGACGATCAGCAGCTCGTTCATCCCGGGGTCGGCGCTGCGGTCGCGCCGCATCAGCTCCAGGGAGATACCGCTGTCGCCCCACGGCACGAAGTGCTGCATCGCCTTGAGGTCGCCGTACGGGCCGGGCTCCTCGCCCTCGGCCGCCGGCAGATGCGCGGTGGCGATCACCGCGTCCCCGTCGGCCACCGCGTCGATCCGGCCCAGCGCCATGGAGAAGCCGCGCTCGGTGTCGGTGTCCCGCCAGGCGTCCGCGGCCTTCTGGAGCTGCGCCAGCTCGTCCGGCGCCAGGTCGCGCACCCGCCGCACCCGAGTCTCGTAGCCGTTGCGCTCGATGCGCTTGACCATCTGCCGTACGTTGCGCATCGCGCGGCCGGTGAGGGTGAAGTCGGCGACGTCCACGATCGCCTCGTCGCCGAGCTCCAGCGCGTCCATGCCGGTCTCCCGGGTCCACACCTGGCCGCCGGTCTCGCTGCAACCGGTGACCGCCGGGGTCCAGGAGTGCGCCTTCGCCTCCTCCATGAAGCGCTCGATGGCACCCGGCCAGGCCTCGACATCGCCGATCGGGTCGCCGCTGGCGAGCATCACCCCGGAGATCACCCGGTAGCAGACCGCGGCCTTGCCGGTCGGGGAGAAGACCGCGCCCTTGTCGCGGCGCAGCGCGAAGTAGCCGAGCGAGTCCCGGGCGCCGTGCCGGTCGAGCAGGGCGCGCAGCTGCTGCTCGTCCTCGTCGGTCAGCCGGGCCGCCGGGTGTTCGGGGCGGAAGGCGAGGTAGGCGGTGGTGGCGACGGTCAGCAGGCCGAGCGCGCCGAGCGAGTAGCCGACGGTGTAGTCGACGTGGTGGGTGTAGGCGACCGGGCCCTCGAAGCCGAACAGGCCCCACAGGACGTGCTCGGCGCGCTCCCAGAGGGAGGGCGAACCGATGGTCTTGTGGGGGTGCGAGCTGACGATGACCAGGCCGATGCCGAAGCTGACCCCGCCGAGGACGACGAGGTTGGCCAACGCCTTCCAGCGGCTGCGCGGGTCGGGCAGGGCCGCGAACTCCCGCCGGTGCCACACCAGGAACACCAGGAGCGCCAGCGAGAGCACCGCCCCGAACACGGAGTGGCGGTAGACCAGCTGGGCGGCGATCCCCACCGGCAGCAGCGCCACGGCCGCTCCCCAGGCCCGCCGCTTACGCCGCTTGAGCCCGTGGGCCAGCAAGAGCAGCAGGATGCCGACGACGATGGAGGCGGCGGCCGCCAGCGGACTCACCGCGCCCGGCAGCACCTCCGCCACGGCGTGCATCCGGCTGTGCCGGAACCGCGGGAACACCCCTGCCGCCAGGTTCAGCAGGCCGACGACCACGCCGGCCGTACCGACGATCCCCGGCACCGCTTCGGGCCGCGGGCCACGGAGCCAGCGTGGTCCACGCCACGCAACCGTCTCCGACTTTTCGCCATCTAGCCTGTCAGACATCACTTTCCCGTCGCCCCGGTCGAGAGAACGTGCGAGCCTTGTCGCAGCATCTGGACTTTTTGCGCCCTGTATGACGGCGTTTCAGGGCTCGGGGTTCCACCAGCGGTACGGATGGCCCGGCCGCCCGGAAGAAAGCACCACATGGGTCTCACCAGTCAGAAAGTGCTGCTTCTTGCCGTCCTCGTAGCGGTGGCACTGTTCGTCCTCACCATTTGGCTCTGGCCGCGCCTGTCCAAGGGGGACTGGCGCGCCGTGCTCGGGCGTATCGGGCTCCTGGTGGCGACGCAGCTCTCCCTTTTCGCCGCCATCGGCCTGTACGCCAACAATTCCTTCGGTTTCTACGCGTCCTGGGCCGACCTCTTCGGCCAGGAGCAGGAGCCGGGCGTGGTGACCGACTACCAGACCGGGCCGGGCGGCACCAAGCTGCGGATGCTGGGCACCGAGCGGGTCAGCGTGCAGAACGGCTCCCGGCCGGCGACCGGCGGCCGGATCGACAAGGTGCTGGTCCGCGGCGAACACTCGCAAATCGCCAGCCCCGCGTACGTCTATCTGCCGCCGCAGTACTTCCAGAAGAAATACGCCGGAAAGAAATTCCCGGCGGCCCTGGTACTCACCGGCTACCCCGGCACTGCCGAGGCGCTCTACAAAAAGCTGCATTTCCCCCAGACCCAGCACGAACTGCTCAAGAACCAGAAAATGCGGCCGACCGTCCTGGTCATGATGCGCCCGACCGTCGCACCGCCGCGCGACACGGAGTGCATGGACATACCGAACGGCCCGCAGACCGAGACCTTCTTCACGAAGGACCTGCGCGCGGATATCTCCGACCACTACCGAATAGGCCGCGAGGCCAAGAGCTGGGGTGTCGTGGGTGACTCCACCGGCGGCTACTGCGCGCTGAAGATGACCATGCGCCACCCCGAGGCGTACTCCAGCGCCGTCGCCCTCTCCGGCGCCTACAAGGCCCCGCGGGACGCCACCACCGGCGACCTCTTCGGCGGCAGCCGGCAGCTGGAGCGCGAGAACAATCTGCTGTGGCGTCAGCGGCATCTGCCCGCGCCCCCGGTGAACCTGCTGGTCACCAGCAGCAAGCAGGGCGAGGGGAATTACCAGGAGACGCTGCGGTTCATCCAGCAGACGAAGTCGCCGAGCCGGGTCTCGTCGATCATCCTCGACAGCGGCGGCCACAACTTCAACACCTGGCGCCGGGAGATCCCCGCCGCTCTGGAGTGGCTGGGCAACCACCTCAAGGCCTGACGGGCCGGCGCACCGGCCCCCGGCGACGGCCGGGTCCCTCACAGGAGGGGCCCGGCCGTCCGGCTGTCTGGGAGGGGCCCGCGACGGGCCGGCCGTACGGGCCCGGGGCCCAGGGCCTCAGCGGGCCAGTATCAGGCTCATCGCCTCGGCGCGCGTGGCGGCGTCCCGCAGCTGGCCGCGCACGGCCGAGGTCGTCGTCTTGGCACCCGGCTTGCGCACCCCGCGCATGGTCATGCACATGTGCTCGCACTCGATGACGACGATCACGCCGCGCGGCTCCAGGATCTCCATCAGCGAGTCCGCGATCTGCGTGGTCAGCCGCTCCTGGACCTGCGGGCGACGGGCGAAGACATCGACCAGCCGGGCCAGCTTGGACAGCCCGGTGATCTTGCCGTCGGTGGACGGGATGTAGCCGACATGGGCCACACCGACGAACGGGACGAGGTGGTGCTCACAGCTGGAGACCAATTCGATGTCCTTGACCAGCACCATTTCGTCGTGGCCCAGGTCGAAGGTGGTCGTCAGCACGTCTTCCGGCTTCTGCCACAGCCCGGCGAAGATCTCGCGGTACGCCCGTGCCACCCGCGCCGGCGTCTCCAGCAGCCCCTCGCGGTCCGGGTCCTCGCCCACCGCGATGAGCAGCTCTCGCACGGCGTTCTCGGCGCGCTTCTCGTCGAACGTGCCGACCGTGCCGTCAACGCCCAGCGTCACAGGGTCCGTCATGTGGTGCCTCGTTCCTTCTGCGCCCGCTCGAATCGCGGTGGAAACACGGAATGCCGCGCCCCCCAAGGCTAAACCTGGGGGGCGCGGCATTTATTCCGGGGCCCCTGAGGGCCATGGGATCAGCTCTCGGGACGCTGCTCCTCGGGTGCTTCCGCCTTCTCCGTGGAAACGGTGGCGGTGGTGGTCACCGCACCATTGGCCGGGGCCAGCTCCTTCGGCGACAGCACCGGCGGACGGCTGGAGGGCGTACGGCGCGACGAGCCGGTCCACGCCGGGCGGGCCGGGCGCTTGACCACGTGCTTGAAGAGATCGGCGATCTCCTCCTTGTTGAGGGTCTCCTTCTCCAGGAGCGTCAGCACGAGGTTGTCGAGCACATCGCGGTTCTCGACCAGGATCTCCCACGCCTCGTTGTGCGCGGTCTCGATGAGCTTCTTGACTTCCTCATCGACCAGCGCGGCGACCTCTTCCGAGTAGTCGCGCTGGTGACCCATCTCACGGCCCAGGAAGGGCTCGGAGTTGTCGGTGCCGAACTTGATCGCGCCGAGCCGCTCGGTCATGCCGTACTGCGTGACCATCGCGCGGGCCGTGGCGGTGGCCTTCTCGATGTCGTTCGCGGCACCCGTGGTCGGGTCGTGGAAGACCAGCTCCTCCGCCGCGCGGCCGCCCAGCATGTACGCCAGCTGGTCGAGCATCTCGTTGCGGGTGGTGGAGTACTTGTCCTCGTCGGGCAGGACCATGGTGTAACCCAGGGCCCGGCCGCGGGACAGGATCGTGATCTTGTGCACCGGGTCGGAGTTCGGGGAAGCCGCCGCGACCAGGGCGTGTCCGCCCTCGTGGTACGCGGTGATCTTCTTCTCCTTCTCGGACATGATCCGGGTCCGCTTCTGCGGGCCGGCCACGACGCGGTCGATCGCCTCGTCCAGGAAGTGGTTGTTGATCAGCTTCTCGTCGCTCCGGGCCGTCAGCAGCGCGGCCTCGTTGAGGACGTTGGACAGATCGGCACCGGTGAAGCCGGGGGTGCGCTTGGCGACGGCCGAGAGGTCGACGTCCGGCGCGACCGGCTTGCCCTTCTGGTGAACCTTGAGGATCTCCAGACGGCCCTGGAGGTCCGGACGGTCGACGGCGATCTGCCGGTCGAAACGGCCGGGACGCAGCAGCGCCGGGTCGAGGATGTCCGGGCGGTTCGTGGCGGCGATCAGGATCACGCCGCCCTTGACGTCAAAGCCGTCCATCTCGACCAGGAGCTGGTTGAGGGTCTGCTCACGCTCGTCGTGGCCACCGCCCAGGCCCGCACCGCGGTGCCGGCCGACGGCGTCGATCTCGTCGACGAAGACGATCGCCGGGGCGTTCGCCTTGGCCTGCTCGAAGAGGTCACGGACCCGGGAGGCACCGACACCGACGAACATCTCGACGAAGTCGGAACCGGAGATCGAGTAGAACGGGACGCCCGCCTCGCCGGCGACGGCGCGCGCGAGCAGCGTCTTGCCCGTTCCGGGCGGGCCGTACAGCAGCACGCCCTTGGGGATCTTGGCGCCGACGGCCTGGAACTTCGCCGGCTCCTGGAGGAACTCCTTGATCTCGTGGAGCTCCTCGACGGCCTCGTCCGACCCCGCGACGTCCGTGAAGGTCGTCTTGGGGGTGTCCTTGGTGATCAGCTTCGCCTTGGACTTCCCGAAGTTCATCACCCGGGAGCCGCCGCCCTGCATCTGATTCATCAGGAACAGGAAGACAACCACGATGAGGACGAACGGGAGCAGCGAGAGCAGCACACCGACGAACGGGTTCTGCTTCGACGGCTCGACGGTGTACCCGTCCTTGATCTCGCCGGTCTGGTACTTGGCCTGCAGGTTCTTGGCCACGTCGACGCCCTGGTCGCCGATGTAGCTCGCCTGGAGCTTGTTGGAGCCGTCGATCTTGTTGGAGCCCGACAGCTCAATCTTGATCTTGTTCTCGTCACCGGTCGTCAGCTCGGCGGACTTCACCTTGTTGTCAGCGATCGCCTTGACGACCTGACCGGTGTCCACCGTCTTGTAGCCGCCGGACGAGCCGACGACCTGCATCAACACGACCACGGCGAGGACGGCCAGCACGATCCACATGACCGGCCCACGGAAGTATCGCTTCACGTCCATCCATACGGAGCCGCTGAGGCCCCGTCCCTCCTGCCACAGTGAGGCACAACGCCCTTGGGAGGGCTGGTCGTGCGTACGGTGTATTACTGGCCCGAAAAAGAACTGCCTTCGGACGGTACCCCAGCATTGTCACCCGGCGCCTGCGCCGAGGGTGAACATGCAGCTGAGGATTCCGCTCTCCCTGCTCCAACGGCGGGCGGCCCCGAAGGGTTCCCGCCGGGCCGCAGCGGACGGTCCGAGGCTCGCCCGGCCACCGCGGCCGGACGAGCGCGGAACGCCCTCAGCCGCCGTAGACGTGCGGCGCGAGAGTACCGACGAACGGCAGATTGCGGTACTTCTCCGCGAAATCGAGGCCGTATCCCACGACGAATTCGTTGGGGATGTCGAAGCCGATCCACTTCACGTCGATGGCGACCTTGGCCGCGTCCGGCTTGCGCAGCAGCGTGCAGACCTCCAGCGAGGCCGGCTCGCGCGAGCCGAGGTTCGACAGCAGCCACGACAGCGTCAGACCGGAGTCGATGATGTCCTCGACGATCAGGACGTGCTTGCCCTTGATGTCGGTGTCGAGGTCCTTGAGGATGCGGACCACGCCGGAGGACTGGGTGCCCGCGCCGTACGACGACACGGCCATCCAGTCCATCGTGACGGGGGTGGACAGCGCGCGCGCCAGGTCCGCCATCACCATCACGGCGCCCTTGAGGACGCCGACGATGAGCAGGTCCTTGCCCGCGTACTCCGCGTCGATCTTCGCGGCCAGCTCCGCCAGCTTCGCGTCGATCTCTTCCTTGCTGATGAGTACCGACTGAAGGTCGGAGCCCATGTCCTTGTCGTCCACCCGTGCCACTCTCGCTCTGTTCGGTGTTCGCGTCAGTCGTGAGACTTCGGTGCGGGGCAGCGTCTGCGGCTCAGCCCTGCCGAATGACCAGTCTGCCACCCTGCCGTCGCACACCTACGCGCCCGGGGAGGTTGATGGCCCCCTGCCCCCGCCAGGCGGTGATCAGCCGGTCCACTTCCTCGATGTGGCGGGCGAAGAGCGAACCGGCCGGTGAACCGGCGCCGATGACCGCCCGGCGCAGCACCCGGCGGCGCACCGCGGGGGGCAGCGCGAACAGGGCGGCGATGTCGAGGGAGCCGCTGTCGTCGAGGACCGAGCCCTCGGCGTCGGCGGCCCACGCGTCCAGGGCGTCGGCGTCGTCACGGGAGAGCTGGGCGGTACGGGCCAGCGCCTCGACGACGCCCTTGCCGAGCGCCTTCTCCAGGGCGGGCAGGCCCTCGTGGCGCAGCCGTGAGCGGGTGTAGGCGGGGTCGGCGTTGTGCGGGTCGTCCCAGACGGGCAGCGCCTGGATCAGACAGGCCTTGCGGGCGGTCTGGCGGTCCACGTCGAGGAAGGGCCGGCGATAGCGCCCGTTCCGGCCGCTGGTCGCGGCCATCCCGGAGAGCGAGCGGGTCCCGGAGCCGCGGGCGAGACCGAGCAGCACCGTCTCGGCCTGATCGTCGCGGGTGTGGCCCAGGAGGACCGCGGTGGCGCCATGGCGCTCGGCGGTGGCGTCCAGGGCGGCGTAGCGGGCATCACGGGCGGCGGCCTCCGGCCCGCCCGACTGCCGGCCGCCGCTCCCGCGGTACCCGGTGCCGTGCGCCACCCTGTTCGGTTCGTCCACGTCGACGGCGACGACCTCTACGGGGTCGAGTCCCAGGGCCCGCAGCCGCAGGGCGACCTCGGCGGCGCGGAGGTCCGAGCCCTCCTGAAGGCCGTGGTCGATGGTCACGCCCCCGGCGCGGACCCCGAGCTTGGGGGCCTCGAAGGCGAGGGCGGAGGCGAGCGCCATCGAATCGGCGCCGCCGGAGCACGCGACGAGCACGAGCGGGGGCTCGCGCCGGTCGTGCGCGGAGTGGTGGGTGAGCACGTCGTGGAGTACGCGGCGGACCGCCAGGCGTATCGCGGCGACCGCTGGATGGGGACCCATGTCCGTTTCCAATCGTTCAGCTGGGGAGCCTCGGGCCGTGGACGGCTTCGTCACACAGAGTGCCTAGATGGTGACAGAGGCGAGCGGTTCCCCGAGCATTGCACGCCTATCCCTCGGTAACGGTCCCTCAGACGGGTGATTGAAGGGGCGCTCTACTGCCACGTGGCGTGCCCAGCTCACATCATTCGCTTACGGTGCCCCGTCCGCCTTGCGGTGCACCCGCGCGATCCAGTCCGCCGGTTTGGCGATCTCTTGTTTGGTCGGGAGGGTGTTCGGCGACGTCCACACCCGGTTGAAGCCCTCCATGCCCACCTCCTCGACGACCGCGCTGACGAACCGTTCGCCGTCGCGGTACTGCCGCAGCTTGGCGTCCAGGCCGAGCAGCTTGCGCAGCGCCTGGTCCAGCCGGCCGGCGCCGCTGGCCCGGCGCTTCTGGAACTTCTCCCGGATCTCGGCGACCGACGGCACGACATCGGGCCCGACACCGTCCATCACATAATCCGCGTGCCCCTCCAGCAGGGACATCACCGCGGTCAGCCGGCCGAGGATCTCGCGCTGCGCGGGCGTCTGGACGAGATCGACGAGGGAGCGGCCCTCGTCCTCGCCCTCCTCGCCCTCGGGCTTGGCGCCGGCCAGCGACTGGGCGGCCTCGCGCAGCCGCTCCAGGAGGGCGCCCGGGTCGATGTCCGTCTCACCGAGGAACGACTGGATCTCGCCCTCGATGTGGTCCCGCAGCCACGGGACGGCGGTGAACTGGGTGCGGTGGGTCTCCTCGTGGAGGCACACCCACAGCCGGAAGTCGTGCGGGGCCACTTCGAGCTCGCGCTCCACGTGCACGATGTTCGGCGCGACGAGCAGCAGCCGGCCGCCCTGCGCCGCGGCCGGCAGATCCCGGGAGGCCGGGGCGAACGTCTCGTACTGGCCGAGGACCCGCGAGGCCAGGAACGACAGCAGCATGCCCAGCTCCACGCCGGTCACCTTGCCGCCGACCGCGCCGAGCACCGCGCCCCCGGGGACCGTCGAGCGGCGGTCCTCCATCTTGGCCAGCAGCGGCTTGAGCACGGCCCGGAACCCCGCGACATTCGCCTTGATCCAGCCGGGCCGGTCCACGACGAGGACCGGCGTGTCATGCGGCGCCTCGCCTGTCGCGTCGGGCTGTGCCATCCGCGTGAACGCCCGGACATGCGCCTCGGAGGACTTGGCGTGCTTGCGCAGCTCGGCGACGATCGCCCGCGCCTCGTCCCGGCTCACCTCTGGCCCCGGCCGCACGAACCGGGTCGCGGTCGCGACCGCAAGGTTCCAGTCGACCATCTCGGTCCCACCGATGCTCGTCATGGGTTCACCGTACGTGGGCATATCGCGTCCGGGTAGCCGGTTCGCTGCGCTTTGCCCTCGCCCCCACGTGGTCGGCTTCCCGCCGTGGGTGTTGCTCGCCGTTACGCCTGCGGCGGGCGTTGCCGCTGCGCGGGGCTGTCGGGTGCGGTGACGGGCCTCCGGGGCAGGGTGTCCTGACTGCTTCGCTTTACGTCCGGACACCCTGCCCCTCCGGCCCCTCCCCTCCCGTTGGTGGGGTGGGGATGAGGCCGGTGGGGGTGCGCGTAACGGAGCGAGTGCATCTCCGGCCTCAGCGGCAGCCGCAGTTGGCCACTGCCGAAGCCAGTTTGTCCAACGCGTTCTGGGCCCCTTGGGGGTCGCTGGTTCCGCTGGTCATGAACGAGAAAGCCAGCAGGCGGCCGTCGGCGTCGACGACGGTGCCGGCGAGGGTGTTCACGCCGGTGAGGGTGCCGGTCTTGGCGCGTACGGCGCCGGCGCCGGCGCTCTGGCCCCGGTAGCGGTTGCTGAGGGTGCCGGTGAAGGCGGCCACCGGGAGGCCGGTGACGACGGGGCGCAGGGCCGGGTGGTCGGGCGACGAGGCGTGCAGCAGGAGGCGGGAGAGCAGGCCGGCGGTGACCTTGTCGTCGCGGTCCAGGCCGCTGCCGTCCGCGAAGACGGCGCCGGACAGCGGGAGGTGCTCCCGCTGGAGGGCGTTGCGCACGGCCTTGCCGGCCCCGGCGAAGCTGGCCGGCTGCCGGGAGGCGAGGGCGGTCTGGCGGGCCAGCGCCTCGGCGATGTCGTTGTCGCTGTAGGTGAGCATCCGCTCGACGAGCGCGGACAGCGGCAGGGAGTGCACGGCGGCGATCCGGGCGGCCTTCTTGGGGGCCTTGGCGCCCTCGGGGTCGCCGTCGACGGTGATGCCGCGGTCGTGGAGCAGACCGGCGAAGGTGCCGGCCGCGGTGCGGGCGGGGTCGGTGTCGCGGGGGGCGGTGCCGTGCTCGGAGTCGTCGAGGCGGGCCTCGTCGGTCATCAGCGGGGTGACGGGGGCGATGTTCTCGTTCGCGCCGATGGGGTGCTGGACGGGGCCCGAGTAGGCGGCGGTGTCATAGCCCAGGCCGATCTTGGTGAGGTGGCGCTTCTTGAGGGCGCGGGCGGTGGCGTCGGCGAGGGTGCGCAGGTTCGCGGGCTGTTCCTCGGCGCCGTGCCGCGGGGCGCGGGCGGTGAGGGTGGGGTCGCCGCCGCCGACCAGGACGAGACGGTCCTTGCCGGTCAGGACGACCGTGGTGTCGATGCGGTGGTCGGGGCCGAGCGAGGAGAGCGCGGCGACGGCGGTGGCGAGCTTGACGGTGGAGGCCGGGGTGGCGGCCTTGCCCTGGCCCTCGCCGAAGACCTCCCGGCCCGCGGCCACGTCCAGGACGGAAGCCGTCCGCAGCGGGCCGAGCGCCGGGTCCTTCAGCAGCGGGGCGAGCGCGTCGGCCAGCCCCGCGTCAGTGGGGACGGGCGCCGCGCCACGGCCCGAGGCACCAGGCACCCGGCCGCCGAGCGCGGGCAGCACGGGCGGTGCGCTGGGCGCCGGCCGGGCCTCCGGAGCGTGATGCTCGCCACTGGCGCCGTCCATCTCGGCCGCCTCCGCCCGCTCGGCCGTACGCTGACCCGAGTCCCACGGCCCGGACGCCGCCACCGCGGCGATCGCGACCGCAAGGCCTGTGGCTGCGGAGACCGCCGTCAGCCGCCAGGTCTGCTGGGTCTGGCGGGGTGTGGCCTGCCAGGTCTGCCGCGTGGCATCGACCGCCGTCTGCGCCCACCGGACCGCCGCGCGCGTCGCCGCCCGCGCGGACCGTTCCGCCGACTGCCATCTGACCTGCCACTTTCCGGTCTCGGGCACCTCGGACCAGCCCCTTTCGCCACCACACACCTGCGTGGGGGACACTTAATCACCAGACGTATGTGTTGATCATGGAGGAGCCACCCGTGGAGTTCGACGTCACCATCGAGATCCCGAAGGGTTCGCGGAACAAGTACGAGGTGGACCACGAGACCGGTCGGATCCGCCTGGACCGTCGACTCTTCACCTCGACCAGCTACCCGGCCGACTACGGCTTTGTCGAGAACACCCTGGGCGAGGACGGTGACCCGCTGGACGCGCTGGTCATCCTGGACGAGCCGACCTTCCCCGGCTGCCTTATCAAGTGCCGCGCCATCGGCATGTTCCGGATGACGGACGAGGCCGGCGGCGACGACAAGCTGCTGTGCGTGCCCGCGTCCGACCCGCGGGTGGAGCACCTGCGGGACATCCACCACGTGTCGGAGTTCGACCGCCTGGAGATCCAGCACTTCTTCGAGGTCTACAAGGACCTGGAGCCCGGTAAGTCCGTCGAGGGCGCCGACTGGGTCGGCCGCACCGAGGCCGAGGCAGAGATCGAGGCTTCGTTCAAGCGCCTTGAGGCGCAGGGCGGCGCGCACTGACGCAGCGTCGTCGGCCCGGCGTCCGGCGGGGTTTCCCTGACCGCGGCGCCCGGGTCCGCGCGCGCTGATTTTCGTACGCGAACGGGCGGCACCCAGTCGGGTTGCCGCCCGTTCGTGCGTGCCGGGACCGGGTCGGCGGCCCCGGCACGTCCGCTCAGAAGCCGCGGGTGCGCTTGGCGGCCCGGCGGACGCCGGCCTCCTCGACCCCGGGAGCGCGCAGGAACAGCCGGGCCACTTCGGCACCGAGGTTGACGCCCACGGCGATGGCGAGCGCCAGCGAGGCGGCCTGCACCAGGGAGGTGAGGCCCTCCGGCAGGTGGCCCTGGGCGAAGTTGAGCAGCCCGAAGTACGTGGCACTACCGGGCAGCAGCGGGCCGATGGCCGCGGTGACGTACGGCAGCGCCGACGCATAGCGGTAACGGGAGAGCAACTGGCCGAAGAGACCGACCAGTCCGGCCGCGATCGCGGTGGCGGGCACCGGGTTTATCTCGGCGACGTAGCGGAGGGCGCCGTAGACGACCCAGGCGACGCCGCCGTTCAGGGTCGCAAACGCCACGGTGTGCCGCTCCTGCTGGAGCAGCACACAGAACGCCAGCGCCAGCAGCATGGACGCGGTGATCTGGACCACCGGCTCGTTGTACGCCCCCAGCGCCTCCTCGGGGTTGAGCCGCCGGAGGCCGGGGTTCAGCTGGAGTCCGATGTAGAGCACGCTGAGGACGCCGACGACGATGCCGACGATGAGGTAGCCGACCTCCAGCAGACGGGCGGCGGCGGTGATGTAGTAGCCGGTCAGCCCGTCGTGGACGCCGGCGACCAGCGCCCGCCCCGGGATCAGCGCGAACAGTCCACCGGTGATCACCGCGGACGCCTGCACATTGAGGTGGGCCAGACCGAAGGCGACACCCACCGCCGCGGGCGGCATCGCCGCGACCACGAACTGGTAGAACTCCGGCAGCCCGCGCCCGGATGCGAGCCAGGCCAGCCGGTCGCCGAGCATGGAGCCCACCGCGGCCGCGAAGAACACCAGCATCGTGCCGCCGACCAGCATGGAGGCGGCGCCGGACAGCAGCCCGGAGGCCACCGTCAGCGCCCAGCTCGGGTACGGGTGGCGGTTACGGCGGATCTCGGCGAGACCGCGGTAGGCCTCCTCGAGGGTGATGCCATCGGAGGTGATGTCGTCGACGAGCCGGAAGACGGCGGACAGCCGGTTGTAGTCGACGCCGCGGCGCCGGACCGTGCGGCTGGCCGTCACCGGGTCGTCGACCAGCGACGGCTGGTAGGAGATCGACAGCAGGGTGAAGGTGACGGTCGGCTCGACCCGCTCCAGTCCGTAGGCGTGCGCGACGCCGAACATCGCGGCCTCGACGTCCTCCGCGCCCTCACCGCCGGCGAGCAGGATCTCGCCGATACGCAGCGTCAGGTCGAGCACGCGGGGAACGGCCGGGCCGGTGTCCTCCTCGCCGCGCTCCAGGCGCTCGGGCACCGGGCGCTCGTGGACCGGCATCCGGAGCATGGTCCGCATCCGGTCCTGCCAAGGGGCTTCCTTGGTGAGGCTGACGGCGGGTATGCCGTGCGGCGGGGTGAAGGCGACGCTCATCGCCGTGGCGCCCACGGGGGCGGGCAGCGGGGTCTGGCCGGTGGTGCTGCTCGGCGGGGTGAAGGCCGAGCCCTCCTGCTCGGCCGGCGCCTCCGGGCGCAGCCCCGCGGGCAGCGCGAACTCGGAGGTGGGGTGCTCGTCCTCGGGAAGCGGCGGGTAGGGCACGCCCAGAGGCGGGGTGAAGGCGCTGTGGGCCTCGTCCGACTGGGGCTTGCGGTCCTCCGGGGAACCGCTCTGGTCCAACGCCACCGTTCCTCGCTCCTCGTTGGCCTCCTGATGGATGTCAAGGACACGATGCCTGATGGCTATGTGCTGCGCTTCCTCGGGGCTGGCGTTTCCGGCGGTGGCGCCGGGCCGTTTTCGGGAGCTCACCTCTCCCCGCCTGCCCGCACCGGAGGGACGCATTCCCCGGGGGCCTCACAGGAGCCCGGCGGTGGCCGGGCGCGCGGTCAGCGCTTGGCGTGCCGGCCGCGGCGCGCGGGCTCCGCGGGGGCGCCGTCCCGGTCCGTGCCCGGCGCGGGCGCCTCGGTCTTCTTCTTGCTGCGGGCACGGAGGTACTCGATGGCGATCGGTACGACCGAGATCAGCACGATCGCGACCAGGATCAGCTCGATGTGCTTGTGGACGAACTCGACCTTGCCCAGGGAGGCGCCGAGCAGCGTGACACCCGCGCCCCACAGGGCGCCGCCGATGAGGTTGAAGGTGATGAAGGAGCGGTAGTTCATCCGGCTCACACCGGCGATGATCGGCGTGAAGGTGCGCACGATCGGGACGAAGCGGGCCAGGATCAGCGACTTGGGGCCGTGCTTCTCGAAGAACTCATGCGCCTTCTCGACGTTCTCCTGCTTGAAGAGGCGGGAGTCGGGGCGCTTGAAGAGCGAGGGGCCGACCTTGCGGCCGAAGAGATAGCCGGCCTGGTCGCCGAGGACGGCGGCCAGGACGATCAGCGAGCACACCATCCACAGCGGCCGGTCGAGCTTGTTCGTCGTCACCAGCAGACCGGTGGTGAACAGCAGCGAGTCGCCCGGCAGGAAGAAGCCGATCAGCAGGCCGGACTCCGCGAAGACGATGACCAGGACGCCGATCAGGCCGAAGGTCGCGATGAGATAGTCCGGGTCCAGCCACTGGGGGCCGAGCGCGAGAGTATTCACGGGGTGAAGGCTCCTGGGTCGAGGGCGCCGGATCGTGCGGTGCGAGGGGGCGAAGCGACGGGATGAAGGCGCGGTGTGCGGCCAAAACTATCAACGCCGAGCGGCCCGCCTTGGTTCCAGGCGGGCCGCGGCCCCACCTGACGGCCCCCGACCGCTGGCCGCCCCCGGGGGGCCGGGCGATGCTGGCCGTAAGGAGGTGCGCGCCATGGGCATCGAGGAATACGGCGGTGGACAGCATGCGCAGTCCGACGTCCTGGTGGTGACGACCAACGACGTTCCGGGGTTTCACGTGGAACGGGTGATCGGCGAGGTCTTCGGCCTGACGGTGCGCTCACGGCACCTCGGCAGCCAGATCGGCGCGGGCCTGAAGTCGATGATCGGCGGCGAGCTGCGGGGCCTGACCAAGACCCTGGTGGAGACCCGGAACCAGGCGATGGAGCGGCTGGTGGACCAGGCCCGCTCGCGTGGTGCGAACGCGGTGCTGATGTTCCGCTTTGATGTCACGGAGGCCGCCGACGTGGGCACCGAGGTGTGTGCCTACGGAACGGCCGTGGTGCTCTCCCCGCAGAGCTGACCCCGTAGCGCGCTCCGTACGGGCCGGGGGCGCGCTCCCCGGCCCGTACGGCTCACTGGTGACGGGCCGCGTTGGCCAGGATCGCGTCCCGCAGGTATCCGGCGAGGCCGGCCCGGATCGCCTCGTAGGTGGTGGTGAAGCGCTCGTCGGCGACATATATCTCGCCGAGGCAGGTGTGCAGCTCGTGCGAGCAGTCGTAGTACGCACCGCAGATGAACTGCCGGTGCTCCTCGGCGACCTCCATGGCCGCCGCGGAGTCCGCCGGCACCCCCTCGGTGAGCAGGTCCGCCATCTTCCGGTGGAGGGCGTCTAGCTGCTCCGTCAGCCGCTTCCAGTCCTCCTTGGTGTACGCGGCCGTCCGGCGCTGCGACTCCTTGTAGGCCGCGGTGTGGCCCCAGCGCTCCTCGACCTCCGCCGCGTGCTCGTCCGGGTCGAAGTCCCCGAAGACCTCGAACTTCTCCTCCGGTGTGAGCCGTACGTTCATCCTGCGTGCCTCCATCGCGTGTTCGACGGCGGCGGCCATCTTCTGGAGCTTCTCGATCCGTTCGGTCAGCAGGTCGTGCTGGCGCCGCAGATGCTGCTGCGGGTCCGCGTCCGGATCGTCCACGAGGGCCGCGACCTCGTCGAGCGGAAAACCGAGCTCCCGGTAGAACAGGATCTGCTGCAACCGGTCCAGGTCGTCCTCGCCGTAGCGCCGGTGACCTGCGTGATTGCGCTCGCCGGGCTGGAGCAGCCCGATCTCGTCGTAGTGGTGCAGGGTGCGCACCGTCACACCGGCGAAGGCCGCGACCTGCCCGACCGAATAGCTCACTTCCGCTCCCTTGCTGAGTACGCGCTCCACGATGCGACCTCACGCCGCGTGAGGTACAAGTCCGCATCATGAATATCCGTGTGCCACCGGAGCGGCGGGTGAGATCCTGCGCCACATGCTGGGGATAACGGATCTGTCCACGTATCTGGTGGGGCTCGCACTGATCATTCTGCTGCCGGGCCCGAATTCGCTCTACGTCGTATCGGTGGCGGCCCGGCGCGGCCCGCGGGTGGCGTACCGGGCGGCGGCCGGGGTGCTGTGCGGTGACACGGTGCTGATGACGCTGTCGGCGGGCGGGGTGGCCTCGCTGCTCCAGACCACCCCGGTGCTCTTCTCCATGGTCAAGTTCGCCGGTGCGGGCTATCTGACGTGGCTGGCGGTCGGGATGCTGCGCGGCGCCTGGGCGCTGTGGCGGGGCCGGGAGGCCCGCCGGGCGGAGCGGAGTGCGGAGACGGCCGGGGCGCCGAAGGAGGCCGTGGAGCGGCCGTACCGCAGGGCGCTGGTGGTCAGCCTGCTCAACCCGAAGGCGATTTTGTTCTTCATCTCCTTCTTCGTGCAGTTCGTGGATCCGTCCTATGCCCATCCGGTGCTGTCGTTCCTGGCGCTGGGCGCCTGGGCCCAGCTCTTCAGCTTCACGTATCTGACGGTCCTGATCTTCAGCGGGACGTTTCTGGCGGCGACCTTCCGCCGCCGCAAGCGGCTGACCGCCGGGCTGTCCGCGGGCGCCGGTGCGGCGTTCCTCGGCTTCGCCGCGAAGCTGTCGCTGGCCGGCGCGAACTGAGCCGGCGCCCGGCGGCGGGCGCGCGCACACGGGCGGGTGGCGGTCCTCAGGGGCGGCCGCCCGCCCGTGGCGCTTCCACTGGGTGAACCCTGGAGGCCACGCACCCCCTATGCCCTTATTGTCGGGTTCGAGGAGGTGCGCCGATGCCCGTGCACGACGTCCATGTCGCCGTCATCTACTACTCGTCGACCGGTACCGTCGCCGAGCTCGCCCGGCTGATCGCGGACGCCGCCGAGCACGCCGGGGCGGATGTCCGGCTGCGCCGGGCCGCGGAACTCGCCCCGCAGACCGCCATCGACGCCAACCCGGCCTGGGCCGCCAACGCCGCGGCCACCGCCGACATCATGGAGGCCACCCACGAGGACGTGCTCTGGGCGGACGCGGTGATCTTCGGGACCCCCACCCGCTTCGGCAATGTGACCTCGCAGCTCAAGCAGTACCTCGACACCCTGGGCGGCCTCTGGCAGCAGGGCCGGCTGGCCGACAAGGTCTACAGCGGCTTCACCGCGAGCGCCACCAAGCACGGCGGCCAGGAGTCCACGCTGCTGGCGCTCTACCACACCGTCCACCACTTCGGCGGCATCCTCGTGACGCCGGGCTACACCGACCCGGCGAAGTTCACCGACGGCAACCCCTACGGCACCTCCCATGTCGGCGGCCCCGACACTCCGCTCGACGACGACGCACGGACCGCCGCCCGCATCCAGGCGGAGCGTGTGGTGAAGTTCACCAAAGCCATCAAACACGGTCTTTCACAGGCAAGTTGACGGGTAGGCATCGACAGATGACTCTGCACAAAGGCGCATCGCCATCCGACCGTAAACAGACCGGGCACCCGGTCAACCCCTTCTACGGGGAGGCCGACCCGGTCGCCGGGATGGAGACCTCGCCACCACGGCACACCCTGCCGGACGGCCCGATCGCCCCGCACAACGCCTATCAGTTCGTGCACGACGAGCTGATGCTGGACGGCAACTCCCGGCTGAACCTGGCGACGTTCGTCACCACCTGGATGGAGCCGCAGGCCGGTGTCCTGATGGGGGAGTGCCGGGACAAGAACATGATCGACAAGGACGAGTACCCGCGCACCGCCGAGCTGGAGAGGCGGTGTGTGGCGATGCTCGCCGACCTGTGGCACGCCCCCGACCCGGCGGCCGCCGTCGGCTGCTCCACCACCGGGTCGAGCGAGGCCTGCATGCTCGCCGGAATGGCCTTCAAACGGCGCTGGATGCAGCGCAATCAGGACCGGTATCCGGGCAGCGCCCGGCCCAACCTGGTCATGGGCGCCAATGTGCAGGTCTGCTGGGAGAAGTTCTGCAACTTCTGGGAAGTCGAAGCGCGCACGGTCCCGATGGAGGGCGACCGCTTCCATCTGGACGCGGCCACGGCCGTCGCGCAGTGCGACGAGAACACCATCGGCGTCGTGGCCATCCTCGGCTCCACCTTCGACGGGTCGTACGAGCCGGTGGCCGACATCTGCGCGGCGCTCGACGAGCTCCAGGAGAAGCGGGGCTGGGACATCCCGGTCCATGTGGACGGCGCCTCCGGCGCCATGATCGCGCCCTTCCTCGACCCGGAGCTGAAGTGGGACTTCCGGCTGCCCCGGGTCGCCTCCATCAACACCTCGGGGCACAAATACGGACTGGTCTACCCGGGCGTCGGCTGGGCGCTGTGGCGCGACACCGAGGCGCTGCCCGAGGAGCTGGTCTTCCGGGTCAACTACCTGGGCGGCGACATGCCGACCTTCGCCCTCAACTTCTCCCGGCCCGGCGCCCAGGTCGCCGCGCAGTACTACACCTTTCTGCGGCTCGGCCGGGAGGGCTACCGCGCCGTACAGCAGGCGACCCGTGACGTGGCCGGCTCGATGGCCGAACGGATCGGCGCACTGGGCGACTTCAGGATGCTCACCCAGGGCGACCAGCTGCCGGTCTTCGCCTTCACCACCGCGGACCACGTCACCGCGTTCGACGTCTTCGACGTGTCCCGGCGGATGCGGGAGCGCGGCTGGCTGCTGCCGGCCTACACCTTCCCCCCGAACCGCGAGGACCTGTCCGTCCTGCGGGTGGTCTGCCGCAACGGCTTCTCCATGGACCTCGCCGATCTGTTCCTCGCGGACCTGGAGCAGCTGCTGACCGAACTCCGGCAGCAGCCGGGCCCGATGCAGCGCCCGGAGAGCGTGGCCACGGCCTTCCACCACTGACGGACGGGCGGCCTAAACGGCCGCCGGGCGGAGCGGGGCGCGCGGGACGCGGTCAGCGAGCCTCCGTGGCGGCCCCGCCGTCGTCTGTGCCGTCTCCCGCCTCCGCCACGTCCGTCGTCGCGTACGGGTTCTCCTGCCCCTCCGCGAGCACGCCCACGAACGGCTCCCCCTCACCGGCGAAGACATACGCCCCGCCCTCGATGCGCTCGATCAGCCCCTGGGTCCAGGCGGCGCCGCTGTCCGCGGCGTGCACCCACATATGCATGATCTCGCCGATGTGCCCGAGCTGTTCGGTTCCGCCCTCGGGGGTGTAGTAGCCGGTGACCGTGCCACGCCACTCCCGCAGTCCCCGGACCCGCTCCTTGAGCAGCGCCACCGCCTCGGCCCGCGGCAGATCGACGACGAAGCCGATGCCCGCGCTGAGCATGTCGGTCTTCTGGTCGTGCTGGGAGAGCGCGGCACGCAGCAGCGCGAAATACTCCGCCTCGCCCGCCGGGGTCAGCTCGTACTCGGTACGCGGCGGGCCGCCGACGGTGCTGGGCGCGATGTCATGTGCGCGCAGCAGCCCTTGCTTGGCCATCTGCTTGAGCGCGTGGTAGATCGAGCCGGGTTTGGCGTTGGACCACTCATGGGCGCCCCAGTACTCCAGGTCGTTGCGCACCTGGTAGCCGTGCGCCCGGCCGTGCTGCCGCACGGCGCCCAGTACCAACAGCCGGATCGCCGACATCGTCTCCTCAATCCCTCGCGCGCCCCTTCCGCCAGCCTAAGGGCGCGCGAGGATGCCGCCCGCTACCCCTCCCGCGCGGCCCGCTCCTCGTCCACCAGCTCAAAGGCCGTCTTGCCGTCGAGGGACTCGCGGATGATGTCGGCGTGGCCGGCGTGCCGGGCCGTCTCCTCGATCAGATGCAGCAGCAGCCAGCGCATCGACTGCCGGGCCTCCGGCGGGAACCACGGCGCCTCGGGCAGCGGGAAGGTGTCGTTCAGGCTGGGCACCGAGCGGATGAACTCCTCCGTCCGCTTCGCCACCCGCTCCCAGAACGCCAGCACCTCGGCCAGCGTCTCGCCGTCGGCCAGCTGGAAGCTCAGATGCCAGGTGTCCTGGGTCCGCTCGATGGAGTGCGGCAGCTCCTGCGCGGTCTCGACCCAGCCCTGCTCGGTCTCCGCGACATGCTTGACCAGTCCGGCCAGCGACAGCTCACTGGCGCTCGGCCGCTGGTTCGCCCGGTCGTCGGTCAGCCCCAGGACCGCCCGGCGCAGCCCGCCGCGCTGGGCCTCCAGGAAGGCCAGCAGCGCGCCGGTCTCGTCGCCGTGGGCCTCGGCAAGAACGTGAGTGGGCATGGGGTCCACCTTTCGTGACGTCCCTCGGCGGCCGGCCCGTCGCCGTCCGCCTTCCGACAGCACTCAACGTAGGAGCCCTTGCGGTCAGCTTCTGTCCGCAACGCGCCACGGGTTGTCCCCGATGCCTCCGGACCGGGAAGCCCGCCTCAGAACGGGAACTGCGACCGCCCGTGCTGGATGGAGATCCACTTGGTCGTGGTGAAGGCTTCCACCATCGCGTCGCCGTTCAGCCGCCCCACCCCGGAGCTCTTCTCGCCGCCGAAGGGCACGATCGGCTCGTCATGCACCGTGGCGTCGTTGACGTGGAACATCCCGGTGTCGATGCACTTGGCGAACCGCACCCCGCGCTCGATGTCACCGGTGTGCACGGCGCCGCTGAGCCCGAACGAGGTCGCGTTGGTCAGCCGCACCGCCTCCTCGTCCCCGTCGAACGGCACCAGCAGCACGACCGGCCCGAAGATCTCCTGCCGCAGCAGCGGGGAGTCCTCCGGCAGCCCGCCCAACACGCTGGGGGCGACCAGCGTGCCCCGGGTCTCGCCATGCAGCAGCGCCGTGGCGCCGTCCTCGACCGCGCGGTCCACCAGCGCGGCGATCGCCTCGGCCTGGCCCTCGTTGATCAGCGGGCCGATATGGGTCTGCGGATCGGTGGGGTCCCCCACCTTGAGCGAGGCGACCTTGGCGACGAACTTCTCGGTGAACTCCCGCTCCACGGCGCGGTCCACCAGCACCCGGTTCGCGGCCATACAGACCTGGCCCTGGTGGACGAAGCGGCTGAAGACGGCGGCGTCCACCGCGTAGTCGATATCGGCGTCGTCGAGGACGACCAGGGCGCTGTTGCCGCCCAGTTCCAGCACCGTGTGCTTGAAGTTGGCGGCGGCGACCGTCGCGACATGCCGGCCGACCTTCTCGGAGCCGGTGAAGGAGATGGTCTTGGGCACCGGGTGCTCGATCAGCGCATCACCGATCTCGGCGATGTCCGTGACGACGACGTTCAGCAGCCCGGCCGGCAGCCCGGCCTCCTCGAAGATCCTGGCGACCAGACCGCCGCCGCAGACCGGGGTGTTCTGGTGCGGCTTGAGGACCACGGCGTTGCCGAGCGCGAGGGCCGGCGCCACGGACTTGATCGACAGCAGGAAGGGGAAGTTGAACGGGCTGATGACGCCGACGACACCGACCGGCAGCCGGTAGAGGCGGTTCTCCTTGCCGTCGATGGGCGAGGGCAGGATGCGGCCCTCGGCACGCAGCGCCAGCTGAATGGCCTCGCGCAGGAACTCCTTGGCCAGATGGAGCTCGAAGCCCACCTTGGCGAGCGTCCCGCCGACCTCCGCGGCGATCGCCTCGCCCAGCTCCTCGGCACGGTCGTCGATGATCCGCAGCGCGCGCTCGAAGACGAGCCGCCGGGTGTACGGATTGGTGGCGCCCCACTCCCGCTGCGCGCGTTCGGCGGCACGGTAGGCCTGGTCGATCTCCGCTACCGTGGCGACGGGTATGGAGGCCAGTTTCTCGCCGTTGTACGGATTGAAATCGACGATGTCCCACGAGCCGCTGCCGGAGCGCCACTCACCGTCGATGAACTGATACGCCAACTCGTCGAAGTAGGACATGCCATCCCGATCTGGAGAACAGGGCGCTCAGGGCGCCGCATTGGGGGGTGCTGACTCCTGATGGTGCGCCATCCTACCGACGCGTCACATGAGTTGGAGCAGCCCGCGCAAGAGGTCTCTGGTCTCCGCCGGATTCGGCCCCTCTTCCTGGAGCCGGTCCATCACCCGTGCGTACTGGGCGACTTCCTCGGGCTTGTCCACATACAGCTTCCTCGGGCTTGTCCACATACAGCGCGCTCGTCAGCTGCTCCAGATAGACGACGTCCGGCAGACCCGACTCCTGGAAGCCGAGCATGGTGAACGCACCGCTCTCCCCCGCGTGCCCGCCCAGACTGAAGGGCATCACCTGGAGCCGCACATTGGGCCGCTCGGACACCTCGATCAGATGCTTCACCTGTTCGCGCATCACCGCGCGTTCGCCGTACGGGCGCCGTAGCGCGGCCTCGTCCAGCACACAGTGGAACTGCGCCGAGCGCTCGGCCACCAGCAGCTTCTGCCGCTCCATGCGGAGCGCGACCCGTCTCTCGATCTCCGCGGCCCCGGCGTCCGGCATGCCCCGTCTGACGACGGCCTGCGCATAGCTCTCGGTCTGCAACAGCCCGTGCACGAACTGGACTTCATAGACCCGGAGCAGGGACGTGGCGCCTTCCAGCCCCACATACGTCTGGAACCACCCGGGCAGCACATCGCTGTAACTGTGCCACCAGCCCGCGACATTCGCCTCCCGTGCCAGGGAGAGCAGCGCCTCACGCTCCTGCGCGTCGCTGACCCCGTACAGGGTGAGCAGATCCTCCACATCCCGTGCCTTGAAGCTCACGCGGCCCAACTCCATGCGGCTGATCTTCGATTCGGATGCACGGATCGAGTAGCCGGCCGCCTCACGGGTTATCCCACGCGATTCACGCAGCCGGCGGAGCTGCGACCCGAGCAGGATCCGCCGCACCACCGACCCGCTCGACTCACTTGCGGACACCTCTCAGACCCTCCTGTGACCCCACCCCGTCCAACAGAGGGCCGCAAGTCTGCCACGTTCGGGCTTCGTTGAGTGCTCATCCGGTTACGGATACGTGAGGCCCCCGCAAGCCCTCCACACAAAGTGGTGGGAAGAATTCCGGGCAAATAGGTGCACGCCCCCGCAATCACGTCACGTGCACGTGCATCTGCCCTTGCATCTGTCTCGCGCATTGGGAACCATAGGCGTCGCACGCATGCACGCTCGTGAAAGATCCGCCAGACCCGGCTGACCGGCCAGGGTCATGACGTCCGCGAACGCCAGGAGTGCCTCGCATGGGGACCAAGGTTTTGACCATGCTCGAGCCGTTATGGCAGGGCTTTCCTCCCGTCGACCCCCTGGCCGTCTCCGGATCCGCATCCCGCACGCTCCCACCGCGTTATGAATCGGTGCGCAGTGCACGGGCGTTCACCCGCGAGACCCTTGAGGGCTGGGAGCTGGAGGAGCTCTTCGACTCGGTCGCCCTGGTCGTCTCCGAACTGGTCACCAACGCTCTGCGGCACGCGATTCTCGCCGCCCCGGAACACACCGACGCCGCCCCGCCCGCCCGGCTGCATCTGATGCGCTGGTCCTCCCGGCTGGTCTGCGCCGTACGGGACCCGAGCGATGACTCACCGGTCGCCGGCGAGGCGGACTCCGCCGCGGAATCGGGGCGCGGGCTGTATCTCGTGGACTCCTTCAGCGACAGCTGGGGCTGGCACCCGCTGGCCGGCGCCACGCACGGCAAGATCGTGTGGGCGCTCTTCCGGCTGCCGTAGCCGTTGTGTACGCCGGGCGCACCGCGAGGCGGGCGCCCGGTTGTTCCGTGTGCGAGTGCGGCGCGCACTCAGTCCGGGACGAGATGGTCGAACTCCCCGTCCTTGATGCCGAGCAGCATCGCCCGTACCTCGGCCGGCGTGTAGATGAGCGCCGGACCGTCCGGGAAACGGGAGTTGCGCACCGCGATGTCACCCCCGGGCAGCTTGGCGAACTCCACGCAGGAGCCCTGGGAGTTGCTGTGCCTGCTCTTCTGCCATGCCACATCACGGAGATCTGTGGCGGCCATGCCGTTGTATGCGTGGGGCACAGGGGTCTCCCGGTGATAAATGGTGTCAACTGTCCGGGATCATAGCTGCGTTCACATGCGGATGCATGCGCAGATGCACGTGCACGACACCCGGTACCGAGGCCGTCACAGCTCGTCGAACGCTGTCACCGACCCCTCACGGAGGGTCGCCCACCGGCCGCCGCCGCTGACGTGATGCGCCGTCACCTGGTACGGATCGGCGGGGCGAGACTCTCAGCCACAAGGACGAGACGTGTGCCACGCCCTCCAGGTTCCGCGACCGGGCGCCCTGTCCACCCGGCACGAGGGCTCCGCCCCTGCGCACACCCCCGCACAAACGAAGGAGCTCCCCTACGCACCGGACGTAGGGAAGCTCCTGCCCGTCACCGGACGGCGGCCGTCACCGCGACGCGTAGGGCAGCAGCGCCATCTCCCGTGCGTTCTTGATCGCACGGGCCAACTGGCGCTGCTGCTGCGCGCTGACCCGGGTGATCCGGCGGCTCCGTACCTTGCCGCGGTCCGAAAGGAACTTCCGCAGAAGATCGGTGTCCTTGTAGTCGATGTAGGTGACGCCCGCCGCGTCCAGCGGGTTACGGCGGGGTGCGGGTGTCCGGCGCGGGTCGTGCCGTCGGGGCATGGGGAGCTTCCTTGTGCGTGCGGAGGGGGCCGGTCCGGTGCGGACGGAACGCGGCCCGTTCTTACGAAACGGGGTCGAGGAGGGCGTCGAAGGCGGGCGACAGGCTCTTCCAGGCCGGCGGGCCGCCCGCGAACTCGGCGTCGGTGAGCAGACAGGAGTCCAGCAGGGACCGCAGTCCCTCGCGGTCCAGGCCCGGCGCGGTGAAGACCAGATGCTGGGTGCGGTCACCGTGCTCGGGGTGCCAGTCCAGCGCGGCGGCGGCCCGGCGGGCCGGCGGCACCATCTCCCAGGCGGCGTCCGGCAGCGCGGCCAGCCACGGCCCGGCGTTCTCCACACACAGCGCGCCGCCGGCCGCGTCCCAGGACAGCAGCGTGTCCGGGCGGTCGGCCAGCCAGAACCGGCCCCGGCTGCGCGCGGCCGCACAGGTCAGGTCCTCCAGCGCGGCATGGAGCCGCTCGGGGTGGAACGGCCGGGACCGCCGCCACACCAGCGTGCCGACCCCGTCCGCGTCGGCCTCCTGCGGCAGCAGCGCACAGGCCGGGTGCTGCCGGTCCGCGGCCGCGGCCACATCGAACCCGGCCAGCGCGGCGGCCGCCAACTCCGCTGATTCCACCGGGATCCGGTGTGCCGTCGGGTGCAACTGGTCGAGCAGCGCCAGGTCGGCGGGCTCCGCCGGCTCCTCCCCCGTCGCGATCGCCAGCACCGGCGCGTACTCCAGCTGCCGCGCCCAGGTGTCGGCGACCGTGCGCTGGTCGGCCGCCGCGGCGGCGAGGCCCACCTCCGCGAGGTCGTCCCCGCAGCCCAGATAGTCCGGCAGCAGCGCCGGGTCGACGGCGGTGACCACTCCGGTCAGTACCAGGTTCTCGCTGCCGCAGGCGGTGACCACTTCGGCCATCGCCTTGGGCTCGACCGAGTCCCACAGCTCGACGACCGCCAGCCGGCAGGTCCGGCCGGCGGCCAGCCGCTCCAGCTCGGGCACCAGGTCCTCGCGCAGCGCACAGCAGGCGCAGTCGTTGACCAGCGGGGCGTCCCCGGTGTCGAGCGTGCCGCCCCCGTCACGGATGGTGCGCCGCACGGTGCCTTCGGTGGCCGAGGCGAGGTCGTGGTGCAGGGCGACACTGCCGGGGACGGTCCGCAGCAGCCGCTCGACGGCGGCCCGCCGCGCGTCCGCGTGCAGGCCGCCCACCAGCACGACGCTGAGCCGCTCCATCAGCGGGCCCGCGTGCCGTAACGGCGCTCGAACCGCTCGACGCGGCCCGCCGTGTCCAGCACCCGGGCGGTGCCCGTGTAGAAGGGGTGGCTCGCCGAGGAGATCTCGACGTCGATGACGGGATAGGTGTTCCCGTCCTCCCACTCCACCGTCTTCTCACTGGTGACGGTCGAGCCGGTCAGGAAGGCGAAGCCGGCGGCCCGGTCGCGGAAGACGACCGGCCCGTAGGCGGGGTGGATTCCAGGCTTCACGGTGCTCAGCGCTCCTCTCGGAAAGCGACGTGCCGGCCGGCCACCGGGTCGTACTTGCGCAGTTCCAGGCGGTCGGGGTCGTTACGGCGGTTCTTGCGGGTCACGTAGGTGTAGCCGGTGCCGGCGGTGGACCGGAGCTTGACGACCGGGCGTAGTTCGTTGCGGGCCATGTGGGTAGTATACGGAAATGGTTTCCATTTTCAATAGGCCCTCACCTGGGCCGACGACCGAAGGGATCACCCTGTGTCCGCCCACTGCCAGCTGACCGGCCGCGCGCCGGGCTTCGGCAACGCCGTCTCCCACTCACACCGCCGCACCCCCCGCCGCTTCGACCCCAACATCCAGCGCAAGCGCTACTGGCTCCGGAGCGAGGGCCGGCACATCCGGCTCACGCTGAGCGCCAAGGGCATCAGGACCGTGGACACGATCGGGATCGAGGCGGCCGTCGCCCGTATCCGCGCACGAGGAGGAAAGGTCTGATGGCCAAGCAGAGCAAGATCGCCAAGAACGAGAAGCGCCGCGCGACGGTCGCCCGCTACGCGGCCCGGCGCGCCGTCCTCAAGGCCATCGTCCGCAGCCCGCACACACCGGAGGAGGAGCGCACCGCCGCCCGCCGCGAGCTGTCCCGCCAGCCGCGGGACGCCAGCGCCACCCGGGTACGCAACCGCGACAGCGTCGACGGCCGCCCGCGCGGCTACTTCCGCGCCTTCGGTCTGTCCCGCGTACGGCTGCGCGAACAGGCCCACGCGGGCTACCTGCCGGGCGTGCGCAAGTCCAGCTGGTAGCCACCGCACCGGCCGTCCGGCCCGGGGCGCCCCCTGGACCGGACGGCCGGACCCATCGGGCCATACCGGACAGAACGTCCGTCGCCCCCGACGAAAGCGAGGCGCCCCGTAGTACGGCCGAGTTCCCCGCCAGGAGGCCGGGACGCCCCGCCAGGAATCCGCCGCCCGGCACTGACCCGGAGGAGCGGTCCCCTCAGTGGTCGCCGCCCTCGTCGATCAGCCGCCGCACCTCGCGGTCGATCAGGCCCAGCCGGGCCTCGGCGACCAGCGGCACCGCACGGCGCTGCCGCCTCGCCTCGGCGAGATCGATCTCCACGGCGACCAGCGCGGGCTCCCACTTGGGCGCCTGTGCCACCACGGCACCCCGTGGGTCCACCACCCGCGAGCCGCCCCAGAACGCCGCCCCGTGCTCATTGCCCACCCGGTTCACGAAGACCACCCAGCACTGGAGCATCTTCGCCGTATAGGACAGCAGGGTGTCCCAGTACAGGCCGGTGTCCATCGCCTCCGGATCCAGGCTCGCCGCGCTGTTGGTCGGCACGAACAGCACCTCGGCGCCGTCCTGCACCGCCAGCCACGGCAGCGCCGGCTGCCAGGCGTCATTGCACACCAGCGTGGCCCCCCGGCCACCACTCCTGGCCCGCCTCAGCTCGTACGCCCGCAGCGACTGCCCCGGGCTGACGTGCTTACGCTCCTCCCAGGCCAGATAGTTGGGGAGATACAGCTTGCGGTGCGCGTGCACCAGCTCCCCGGCCGCGTAGTGGGCCGCGGTGTTGTACGCCCGCAGACTGGTGTGCTCGTGGAAGCCGACCAGCACATCGGGGCCGCGGGTGCTGAGCTCCAGCAGCCGCGGGTCGTTCGCCCCCAGGGACTCATCGCGGCCGAGCACGCCCAAGTGATAGCCGTGCAGGCTCAGTTCGGGGAAGACCACAAGATCCACGCCCTGCGCCGCCGCCTGCTCGATCTGCTCGCGGGCGATGCCGAGGTTCTCCTCCACCTCACCCAGCACACAGTCGGTCTGCGCCAGCGCAATGAGCACGGCCCCACCTCATCGCCTCAACACTTTTGCGGCCTTCACCCCCAATTTTGCCAGAGGCGGCAGAAGGCGGCACGATCCCACGGAACATCCCGTTCTGCCCCGCTTCAAACCCCCCGGAGCCCGGTCCCCCACCAATGAGCGAAAGAACGATCCTTCCCGTACCGGACACGGGCTTCAGCCGTTGATCCGCACGACGTCGTACCCCCGCAGGGCCGCTTCCAGCCGCAGCTCGCCCGGCGACACAGCGGTACGACGGTCCACGGTCGAGCCGTCCGGCGATGCCGACGGCCGGCTCGACCGGGCGGCCGGGGCCGAGCGGCCCGCCGGATCCGCTCGGCCGGCCGCCGACCCTGGGTAACCGCCCGGCGCCCGCCCGCTCACCTACGGCGCGTACGGGCCCGGCGCAACAGCAGCGCCCCGCCCACCAGAAACCCGCCGCCGGTCGCGGCCAGCGCGGCCAGTTCCTCGGCGCCGGTGGCCGCCAGCAGCGCGGAGCCCGCCGAGGCCCCGGCTCGCGCCACCGCGTCCACCCGCGGCCGCTGCGCCTCCTGCGCGGGCTGCGGGGCGGGCCGAGCGTGTCTGGGGGCCCGCCCGCGGGTGTGCTCCACCGGGGCCGGGCGCTCGGCCCGCTCCGGGACCGACCGCCGTACCGGCTCCGCGCGGTGCTCCGGCCGCGGGGCCGTCCAGTGCACCCCCGGCGCCTGCTCCGCTCCCGGTGGCCGCTGGGCCACCGGCGGGTGCGGTCCGGGCTGCTGCCGCAGCGCCGGCGCGGGCGGCGCACCGTTCGCGCACGCATTGCCCATGGCCGGGTTGAGCGCCGCACCCGCGTCGACCGAATTGCCGCACGCGTTGACCGGCGTGTCCACGGTCACCTGGATGCTGTTCCCGGACAGCACCCCGGGAGAGTTTCTCGCTCCTCCCGCGGCTCCGGCATCCGCGTACGCCGCGCTGCCGCTCGCACCGAGCACACCCGACGCGGCCGCCACGAACACACACGCCTTCAGGCTCTGTCGCATCTCTCATCCCTCCTCTGCGGTCATGGCATACGGGCCACCGCCCGCACCCCTCCCCCGTGCCGCTCACACGACCGGGCGGCCGGCAGCGCATACGCGGCGCCGACCGCCCGGGGGCACAAGCGGTGGAACGGCCCGAGGCCGGTGGACGTCAGTGGTTGCCGACACCGTTCCCGGACAGGATCGGAATGCCGTTGACGATGTGCGACAGCGGATCGTCGCCCTTTGCCTGCACCGAGTTGTCGGTGCACTGCTGGTTCTGTGCACTGGACAGCACGTTGATGTCCTGCGCCGCGATCGGGACCGCACCAGCGAGGACCTGGGCGTCCAGCTTGCCCAGGGCGAGGCAGGGCTTGTTCAGCGAGCCCTGGATGAGCCCGAGCTGGGTGCTCAGCTTTCCGTGCGTGGCGGAGTTGCCGAACACACTCCTGGTTCCATTGCCGTTGACCGTGCTGGTGCCCTCTTGGTCACCGATCGCCATCGCCTGCGGAGCGGCCGCAGCGGAAATCCCGACCAGCGACGCCGCCACAGCCGCGCCCGCGATCATCTTGTTCATCACGAAACCCTTCAGGAGAAGGAACTCCCGGCACGGGAGCCCTATTTGAACAACCCGCCATACCGGCTTGAGTTCCGCACCGTCACCCGAATAGCTGGCAGCGGGAATGCAACGAATGAGGCCGGCTCTCCCATTGACGGCGTCACAGCCCTCGAAATTCGCGTACCGACAATGCGATTTGTCCTGCCGGGGGCTCAGTTACCTGCCTTGATCCCCCGGCACGGCGCAGGGCCCGCGATTCCGGTCAACGGATTCGCAGGCCCTGCTTCGATACGGACGGCGCGCCAACGCCCTGGCAGCCCCATCAAACTTGCCAGGGCATTGGCACGCTTCCCTCCACACATCATTCCCAACGATCCGGTGCGCCGAAATTCCGTCACGAGCGAATAACATTTCCGCTCCGGTGGCGGCCGGACAGCGGAAACCCGGGCCGCCCGCAAGGAGGAGGACGGGGCGGCCCGGGTCGCGCTCAGCCGATCAGTGGTTGCCGGCGCCGTTGCCCGAGAGGATCGGGATGTTGTCCAGGACGTGCGACAGCGGATCGTCGCCCTTGGCCTGGGTGGAGTTCTCGGTGCACTGCTGGTTCTGCGACGACGACAGGACGTTGATGTCCTGGAGCGCGATCGGAGCCGCCCCGGCGAGGAGCTGGAGCGGAACCTTGCCGACGGCGAGGCAGGGCTTGTTCAGCGAGCCCTGGATCAGGCCGATCTGCGGACTCATGTAGCCGTACGTGGTCGAATTGCCGAAGTACTGCGAGGCGCCGTTACCGTTGACGGTGGACGTTCCGTGCTGGTTACCGATCGCCATCGCCTCGGGGGCGGCAGCGGCGGCCACGCCGACGATGGACGCAGCCGCGGCGGCGGTCGCCAGAGCCTTCTTGATCATTTTGTTCCTTCGTGTTCTTCGGGATTCCATTGGGCCGGGCAGTCTGCCCAACTCACAAGGATGTTTTTGGTTTTTCTCATTCACTCAAACAGCTGCATGCCCTGAACCGCGTTTTTCCGACCGGCTTCCGATCGCACCCGGCATTCGGAATGAGAAATGATCGAGGTGTACTGCCGCGCCACGTCCGCGGCCTTTCGCGACTACTTGAGCGGAAGCCCGCCGAGCAGCGAAGTCTTCTTCGTCGCCCCGGTGACACCACGGAGCAGCTTCTTCGGGTTCGTCGACCTGACCTTGCTCCCCGTGGCCCTGACCGTTTTGACCAGCGGTGTGATCTGGTGGCCGTCCAGCTGCTTGTTGCTCAGCACGTCGGCCAGCCCGCCGTTGAGGCTCATGGACGGAGCGTCGGGTCGTGCGGCGAAAGCGGGGGTGGCGGCGGCCAGCGCCATGACGGAACCGGCGACAACCGCAGCAGACTTTGCGTACTTCACTTCAACTGTCCCTTCTCGGGCGGTGCTTCAACGGTCCGGCGACATCAGCGCCGTGCGAGCAATCGATTCGCTGCTCTGCTACCGCTTTCAGCGTGACTAAGGAGTGCCTCCGCTCGGAGAAACCCTGAAGTGGTGTTCTTCTCGGTCAATCCGCCCGAAAATCCGGCCTGTTGTGTGTGCCCACCGGAGGCGAAGGGCGACCGGCCCCGGTTCGCAGTGGTCCGCGCACCGGGGCCGGGTCACATGGACACAGCTCGAATTCCTTCGAGTCAGTGGTTCAGGCAGGTGTTGCCGAACGCCGGGTTCAGCAGAGCAACGATGTTGATGGTGTTGCCGCAGAGGTTGATCGGGATGTGGATCGGCACCTGGATGGCGTTGCCGGAAAGCACACCCGGGGAGTTCTTGGCGCCACCCGCGGCACCCGCGTCGGCGAACGCCGGTGCAGCCGAGCCCACCGCCATGAGCGTTCCGGCAGTGACTGCTGCGACCTTTGCGTACTTCACTTTCAGCCCTTCCTTGCAGCGGGTCCGTAGCGAACACGACCGTCGTGTCGCTCGGGCGCTGAGCTGCTCGCCCGTAACGCCGCTGACGATATTGGTAACGAGTTGCCCTCAGGGACGAAACTCTCGCCCGGAGGTTTTCGGAGGAATCGCCCGATGGGTGCAAGACCGCTTCGAGAGATTGCCACCATGCATACGACGAGGAAAAAACACCGGAGTTCGAACGGACGAGGCACCCGCCGAATACGAATTCCTACCGGTAGGGGGATCGAGAAATTCCGTCCCTACGGTTCCTGACGGGGTGCCGCAGGCGCCGAACCGCTCCGGAAGCGAGGGCCGGCGGTCCGGGCCTGCGGCCAATGGCCGGCTCAGTGGTTGCCGACGCCGTTCCCCGACAGGATCGGGATGTCGCTGAGGATGTGCGACAGCGGATCGTCGCCCTTTGCCTGAGTCGAATTTTCGGTGCACTGCTGGTTCTGCGAGCTGGACAGCAGGTTGATGTCCTGAAGCGCGATCGGCACCCCACCGAGGAAGGCTTGGAGATCCAGCTTGCCCAGAGCGAGGCAGGGCTTGTTGAGCGAGCCCTGGATGAGCTCCAGCTGAGGGCTCATGCTGCCGCGGGTCGTGGAGTTGCCGAACGCGCTCTTGGCTCCGTTGCCGTTGACGGTCGACGTACCGTGGTGGTCCCCGATCGCCATCGCCTGGGGAGCGGCCGTCGCCGAGATTCCGACGACGGACGCGGCTACGGCCGTCGTGGCCAGGACCTTCTTGATCACGATTTACCCTTCTCGAAGCGGAGTGCCCGTATCCGGAGCGCACTGGTCAACTCGCTTCTGAGGGCGCGGTTTCGCCGTTTCACCCGAATGCCACGAAACCATAGATACATATCACTGCGGACGGCCAACATTGCGGCGCACAGCGGGTTTTGCGCGGCAAAGGCCGGTACGAATTCTTCGTACCGGCCTTTGCCGTGGAGCGCGCCGACCGGAAGCGGCCGCGCCTCAAGAGCTATACGTTCATCAGACGTTGAGGCAGATGTTGCCGAACGCCGGGTTCAGCAGGGCGATGAAGTTGAGGGTGTTGCCGCAGACGTTGACCGGCACATCGACCGGCACCTGGATGAGGTTGCCGGAGAGCACACCAGGGGAGTTCTGGGCAACTCCCGCCGCGCCGGCGCCGCCGTGCGCACTGGCCACACCGGCTCCGCCCACAACGGCGACGCCCGCGACGGCGGACAGGACGGCGGCCTTGGAAACAAACTTCACGGTGAACCTCTTCACTTGGCAGCAAGCAGAAATCTGTACGCGCCGCTTAGAGCGACAAGCTGCTCAACTCATCAACCATGGCGAAGGTAGCGGTTCAATCGGGTGAATGCGCGGGCGCAAGTCCGGGAGAAGTGGGCGGTATTGGCGAGGGGGATATTCCCATGTCCGGATGCATCCCAACAGGGCGCCGGACAAAGCAGATTGTCGGTCGGATCGCGGGTGAGGGCGGCATAGCGGGCGCCTGTGGGCCGGTGAATGGAGCGGCGATTGCGGATGGGGTGGGAGCAGGGGTGTCCAGATCGCCGCGATCATCTCGTTTCTCGTTCCGCGGTGTGGGGGCGCGGGCGGTGAGGGCCGGGAGGTGGTCGGGGACCGTGGGGCGGACTCGGCGGTGGCGGCGGCCGTGGCGTCGGCGGGAGCCACCGTGGGGGCGTTTGTGCTGGTCAGGGCGATTGTCAGTGGGTGGTGGAAGACTCCAGGGCATGAGATGGGCGGTGGTGGAGACGGGTGACGGGGGTGCTCGTCTCTGCCCGCTCGGGGCGGACGGACGGGCCGCGGGGCCGGTGGTGCGGGAGGGTTCGCTCGCGGCGGCGGTGCGCTCGCGGCCCGAGGTCGAGCGGTGGGTGTGGCGGTCCACCGCGGAGATCTACCGGCGGCTGCTGGCGGCGGGGGTGCGGGTCGAGCGCTGCTATGACGTGGAGGCCGCGGAGGCGCTGCTGATCGGCCACGAGGAGGGCCAGTCGGGCCAGCCGCGTTCGCTGGCCGCCGCCTGGGCGCGGCTGCACGGTCTGCCCGTCCCCGAGGACGCGCCGGTGCGTACGGCCGAGACCCAGCCGTCGCTGTTCGAGCCGGGCCCGGTGCCGCTGCCGCCCGGGACGGACGAGCTGGCGGCGCTGTTGGAGGTCTACGCGGGGCAGGTGGCGCGTACGGAGAAGGCCCAACATCCGGACCGGATGCGGCTGCTGCTGGCCTCGGAGTCGGCGGGCATGCTGGTCGCCACGGAGATGGGGCGGGCCGGGGTGCCCTGGCGGGCGGATGTGCACCGTGCGCTGCTCGACGGGCTGCTGGGCGAGCGCTATCCGGGCGGGCTGGAGCCGCGCCGGATGGCGGAGCTGGCGGATGAGGTGTCCCGGGCGTTCGGGGCGGGTGCGCGGGTGCGCCCGGATCTGCCGAACGAGATCATCAAGGCCTTTGCCCGGGTGGGGATTTCCCTCACCTCGACCCGCAAGTGGGAGCTCCAGCAGATCGATCATCCGGCGGTGGCTCCGCTGCTGGAGTACAAGAAGCTCTACCGTCTGCACACCGCCCATGGGTGGTCCTGGCTCCAGCAGTGGGTGCACGACGGCCGGTTCCGGCCCGAGTATCTGCCCGGTGGCACGGTCTCCGGGCGCTGGACCGCCAACGGGGGCGGCGCGCTCCAGATCCCCAAGGTGATCCGGCAGGCGGTGCGCGCCGATCCGGGGTGGCGTCTGGTGGTGGCCGACGCCGACCAGATGGAGCCGCGTGTGCTGGCGGCCGTCTCGCGTGACCGGGGGCTGATGGAGGTGGCCGGCAGCGGCGAGGATCTGTACGCGGATCTGGCGGCCCGGGCGTTCGGCGGGGACCGTGCCCGGGCCAAGCTCGGGCTGCTGGGCGCCATTTACGGGCAGACGTCCGGCGACGCTCTCAAGCACATGGCCGATCTGCGCCGCCGCTATCCGGCCGCCGTGGCGTATGTGGACGAGGCGGCGCGCGCGGGCGAGGAGGGCCGGCTGGTGCGCACCTGGATGGGACGCACCTGCCCGCCGCTGTCCGTGGTGCCGCCCGACGAGGCGGGTCTGCCCCAGGAGGAGCCCACGGGGTACGCCGGCAGTTCGGCGGCCACCCGGGCCCGTGGCCGGTTCACCCGCAACTTCGTCGTACAGGGCAGCGCCGCCGACTGGGCGTTGCTGATGCTGGCCGCGCTGCGGCACTCGCTGCGGGAGGGCGGGCTCCGCGCCGAGCTGGTCTTCTTCCAGCACGACGAGGTGATCGTGCACTGCCCGGCGGACGAGGCGGCGGCGGTTTCCGGGGCGATCTCGGCGGCGGCAGATACGGCGGGGCGGATCGCGTTCGGGGAGACACCGGTCCGCTTCCCGTTCACCACGGCGGTGGTGGAGTGCTATGCGGAGGCGAAGTGAGGTGGTGCGGGTGGTGCGTGGCGTGCTGGGAAGGCACCGGTGGGGAGGCAGGCAGGCGGTGCGTGCGCAGTGAAGATCGCGAGCAGGCCGTTGGCCGCCCGTCCGTCCCGTCCTTCCCGTACGTCCCGTACGAGGAGTGCCGTATGAGGAGTGCCGTATGAGCGTCCAGCCCGAGATGCCGCCCCGGACCGCGATGCAGCAGCCGGCCGCGATGCAGGTGCATCCCGAACTCCGCCCGGCCTTTGAGGCGTTGCCGCAGTTCTCCGATCCGTACGAGGACATCGAGGGCACGCGTGAGGGGTTCCACGCGATGCTGGCCGCCGTTCCGGCCGACCGTACGGGCGTGGACAGCGAGCGGTTCGGGATCTCGCGGGCGGACGGCAGTGTGCTGACGGTCGAGGTCTACCGTCCGGAGGGCGGGGCGGGCAGCGGCGGGGGCGAGGGCGGGGACGGCGCACCGGGACAGGGCGTGCGGACGGCCGCCGACGGTGCCGGACGTGCCCTGCCCGCCGTACTGCACTTCCACGGTGGCGGGTTCGCCCTCGGCCGGTCGCTGCCGGGGCAGGACCGCGCGGCGATCGCGCTCTGCCGTGAGCTGCCCGCCGTCGTCATCACCGTCGAATACCGCCTCGCCCCGGAGCACCGCTATCCGGCCGGGGTGGAGGACTGCTATCTCGCCCTGGAGTGGGCGGCAGAGCGAGCCGGTGAACTGGGCATCGATCCCGCGCGGATCGCTCTCGCCGGCAAGTCCGCGGGCGGCGGGCTCAGCGCCGCGGTCGCCCTGATGGCCCGGGACCGTGGCGGCCCGGCGATCGTCCACCAGTCGCTGTGCGTCCCGGATCTGGACGACCGGGTCGGGGCGGAGGAGGCGGCGGATGCTGAGGGGGCGGATGGCGAGGGGGCGGATGGCGAGGGGGCGGATGGCGAGGGGGCGGATGCTGAAGGGGCGTTGAGGGCGCGGGTGACCACCGGGCGGAGCGTCCAGAGATCGTGGAAGCACTATCTGCCGGAGGGGACGGCCGCGGCGGAGGCATATGCGGCGGCGGCCCGCGCCACCGATCTGACGGGGCTGCCGCCGGCCTATGTGCTGGTCTGTGACCTCGATCCGATGCGCGATGCGGGGCTGGCGTATGCCCGGCGGCTGATGGACGCCGGGGTTCCGGTCACCGTCCGCAATGTGCCCGGCGCCTGGCACGGCTTCGAGCTGTACGCGCCGGAGACGCGGGTGGCGAAGGAGATGACGGCGCACTGGACGGGGCAGTTGAGGGCGGCGCTCTATCCGGTGGCGGACGGAACGCCGTATCCGGTGGTGGGCTGAACGCCAGCCGTATTCGGTGGGGGCTGAGCGCCAGCCGTAGTCGGTGGTCTGCCGAATCGGGTGCCGGGCCCCGTCCCGCGCGGAGCGCCGGGGCTCAGTCCGCGGTGCCCGACGACTGGGTGCTCGGAGACTGGGCGCTCGGAGACTGGGCGCTCGGAGACTCGGGGCTCGGCGACTCGGGGCTCGGGTGCTCGACGGTGGAGATCAGGCCACGGGTGATCCGGGTCATCGACGCGACCAGCAGCTCGCGTGGCTGCTCGGGGCGCTCCAGCCACCACAGGGCGAGCCCGTAGAGCGCGCTGCGGATCGCCTCGCCGAGGGGCTCCAGTTCGGCCTCGGGCAGGCCGGGCACGAACTCGCGGAGCAGCGCCATGTCCGTCTCGCGCTGCCGGCGCTGGAGCTCACGGTGGAAGGCCGCCACCTCGGCGTCCCCGGTGGTGTCGCGGAACATCATCCGCCAGGTGTACGGGTGGCTCTCCACATACCCGAACCAGGCGTCGTACATCGCCGTCATCCGCGTGTCCAGGTCTCCCGCGCCGTGCAGGAGTTCACGGACCGGGGCGGCGGCCAGCTCGTCGCGGTGCCGCTCCAGCAGGGCGAGGTGCAGCTCCTGCTTGGAGTCGAAGTGGCGGTAGAGCATCGGCTTGCTCAAGCCCGCCTCGGCGGCGATCTCCCCGATGGTCGTGCCCGTGTAGCCACGCTCGGCGAACAGCCGGGCCGCGGTGTCCTCGATACGGGTCCGGGCCTCGGCGCGCGCGGCGCGGTTCCGGTCGATCTCGCTCATGGGGTCCCCTCCCTGCGATCTGGCTCATTTTCGATGGTGCATTCGGCTCGCCATGGCCGTTGCAATGAAGGATACTGGGTCGTGTACCACTTGGTATACGCAGCAGTAAGTTCGCGATGCGGGGGCTCGTCATGATCGTTTCCGTACACTTCGCCGACGTCGGCGTCCGCGCCGTGCGCAGCGTGCTCCGTGACCGCCCACGGCCGGGCGAGACCCCCGGTCTGCGGTATGCCGAGACGACGCTGACCGGTGCCATCGCGGCCGGTCCACCCAAGGTGCGCCCCGGCCGCGCCGCGCTGCTCGCCGCGTGGGACGACGATGCCGCGCTCGACCGCTTTCTCGCCGAGGCACCGCTGGCGCGGCAGCTGGCCGGGGGGTGGCATGTGCGGTTGCGGCCGCTGCGGTTCTCCGGCTCCTGGGGCCCGATGCCGGTCGAGGTGGAGTCCGGCATCGCGTGCGAGGAAGAGGACGGGCCGATCGCCGTACTCACCCTCGGGCAGCTGCGGCTGCGCCGCGCACTGCCGTTCCTGCGCGCCAATTCCCGGGCCGCCGGCCGGGCCGCCGCCGATCCCACGATGACCGCCTCGGTCGCCCTGGCCCGACCGCCCCGCTTCGTCGGCACGTTCTCCCTGTGGCAGAGCACCTCGGCGATGCAGCGGTACGCCTACGGCTCCGCGCAGCCCGAGCACAAGAACGCAATCACGGACCACCAGACGAAGCCGTTCCACCATGAGGCCGGGTTCCTGCGGTGCCGCCCCTACGGCGCCCAGGGCACGCTGGACGGTCGGGAGCCGGTGTCGGTGGCGGGCATGGGGCCGCTCATACCTTGAGCCGCGCTCAGGGGGACGGGTCCCACGGGGGTGGGCCCGTGGGCCTGGGCACAGTGCTCGGGGTGGGCGCGGGCGCGGGCCGCACTCATGGGGGTGGACGGGCCCTACGGGGTGGGCGTGGGCTCGATGCGCGGGGTGGGCGCGGGCGGAGTGGGGCGTCCCGGTCTGGGCCGGTTGGGCGGGGGTGGCCTCGGCAGTGCCACGCGCCGGGCCGGGCCGTGCTGGGCCTTCTGTGGTCGTCCGGCACGGCCATGTCGTCGCCCACTCCGATCTGCCGGGCAAACCCTAAACTCGCCGGGAGGCGCCGCGGCCGGTCCGCGGTCGGCGCACGGCGGTCGGTGCACGGCGGTCGGCGGTCGGCGGTCGGCGGTCGGCGGTCGGCGGTCGGCGAGGCGATCTTTGCGCCGGGAAGGGTCGCGAGGGGCCGTGCTCGTGTGGGTGCTTGTCCTCTCGGAGCAGGGCTTCCCCGGGAGGAGCGGAACGCGCTTCAATCCCTTGAAGGGCGGAAAGAGTTGGCGGCGGAGGGAGTCGGCCGGATGAGTGCCGGGACCGGAACGAGCGCTGGATCGGAGCGGCCTGCCGAGCATGGCGCGGGAGCAGGCGCGGGTGCGGACGCGGACGTAGCTGCGGACGCGGATGCAGGCGCGGACACCAGAAGGGCCGCGAACGCGGATGCAGGCACGGGCGCGGAGGCACGCATGGACGGGGACGTCAGCGCGGACGTCGGCTCAGGTACCGGTGCCGGCGCAGGGGCGGGCGCCGACGGAAGGCCGGATGGGTGCGGGCGTGGGCTGGAGCGGGTCAACCCGGCCCATCTGGCGCCGCCGACCGGGTTCAGTCATGGGGTGAGGGCCTCGGCGGGCACGATGGTTTTCCTGGCTGGGCAGACCGCTCTGGATGGGGCGGGGCGGATCGTTGGCGATGGCATTGTGGAGCAGTTCGAGCGGGCGCTGGGGAATCTTCTGGATGTCGCTGCGGCGTCCGGGGCCGGGCCGGGCGACCTTGCCAAGCTCACCGTCTTCGCCGTCGATGTCGCGGACTACCGGCGGCATGCCCGGGAGATCGGCCGGGTGTGGAAGCGATTGGTCGGGGGCGAGTATCCGGCGATGGCCGTGATCGGTGCGACCCGGCTGTGGGACGAGACCGCGCTGGTCGAGATCGAAGGCATCGCGGTCGTCCGCTGAGGGCTGGATCCCGTCCCGCTATCCCTGTAGCTCCGGGCCGGGCAGGGCTACTCCGCCCCGGGCCAAGCACCCCCGCCCCGACCAAGCGCCCCTCCCCCCCCACACACCAAAGGCGCCCACCCCGCCGGTCCTCCGGCGGGAATGGGCGCCCCTGGGGCTGTTCATGGGCGTACGCCCGTCCTGACGCGGTGACGCTTCGGCCCGTGTGGTGTGGGGCGTGGGTGGTCAGTTGCGGGTGCGGGCCATTCCTACGGGGTCCTTTTTGAAGGCCCAGGTCATTTTGGGTTCCATGGCCCAGCGGAAGGCTCGTTGGACGGGGGGTGTGCACAGGGCCGTGACGACGGTGCCGGCGATCAGGGTCAGCACGATCGCGCCCCATGGCGTGTGCATCCACGGGTTGTCGTACCAGTCCCAGAAGCGCGAGCCCTTGGCGAGGAAGCCGTGCAGGAGGTAGCCGTAGAGGGTGCCTGCGCCGAGCGCCGTGCACCACATCGTGCGGCCGGGAATCCAGGCGAAGAAGCAGGCCACCAGGACGAGGGAACAGCCGAACATCGCCAGGGTCATCACCGCGCCGCTCCACCACGGAGCGGCGAGTTCCTGTGCGGCGTCGCGGTGGTAGAACCACGCGGCGTTCATCCGCGGGGCCGCCCAGTACGCGAAGACCAGCGCGGCCGCGAAGACCGGTACGGCCAGGATGCGTGCCTTCTTGCGGCGTACGAGCTTGAAGTGCTCCGGCCGCAGGCACAGCCCGATCACGAAGAACGGCAGGAACTGAAGCACCCGTTGGAGGTCCATGTCGTCGCCGATGTCCGGGGACACCGACGCGAGCACGGCGATGGTCAGTGCCAGCGGGACCGGCCAGCGCACGATCTTCCACAGCGGGGTGGTCAGCCGCCAGACGAACAGTGCCAGCAGGAACCAGGTCAGATACCAGGGGTCCGTCAGGCTTATCGGGTAACCCGGATCGTCGTCCGCCCACTTCTTGAAGAGCGTGTAGGCGACTTCGAAGAGGATGTACGGCACGGCGACGCCGGTAATGAGCCGCTGTAGCCGGTCCTTGCGCATATCGAAACTGCGCGAGAAATAGCCGGAGATGATGATGAACGCCGGCATGTGGAAGGCATAGACGGTGATGTAGAGCGCCGCCGCGGAGCGGCTGCCGTCGCGCAGCGGCTCCCAGGAGTGCCCCATCGCCACCAGCACGATGGCCAGATACTTCGCATTGTCGAAGAAGGCATCGCGGGGCTTCGCCTTGGCATCGGCCTTCGCGTCGGTTCTCGCGTCGGTCGTCGCGCGGTCCCTGCCCCGGTCCCTGGCATGGGCTCCGGGCTTGGCGTGCGCGCTGCCGCCCGCAGTCGGCCGGCCGGCCGGTGCCGTACCGGAGGCGGTCCGTTCCGGTGCCATGGTCGCCGTGGCGGTGGCTCCGCCGGTCTCCGCCGGCGCCGGTGTGCCCGTCCGGTTCAGGGTGTCGTGCGACATCTGCCGCGGCGGGGGAAGCGGCACCCGCCGTTCACCGTACGCCGGAAATTCGTTGTTCAAGGAGCCTCCCGAAAGGATCCCAGGGGAGGAGTTGGACGCTGGCCCGCGCCGGGCCGCAAATCGGAACCCAAAAGCCAAATCCTGCGTCTTAGTTCTTTTACGGGGAGTGTGGCGGCGTCGAACATCTCAGGCACCTTAGCCCCGCGGCGGGAATCACGTAAATCCCCGCCTGTCGCTGCCACACACGGCGCATCCGCCCTCCACAGCTCCTTCACGCACCGCGGGCGGCGGGGCCGGCCGCGGCACGGCCCGGCACCCGCGGAGATCTGGACAATGCCGCCTCAATCTCCGGCCGTTGCCCGCTATTCAATAACACCTTCGACCCCTCTGGCCCGCACGGACCGGGCGGTCGTGTTCTTCGCCACGTCCCACGCATAGACCTCCAACGTCCGGCCGTGCGGCCCGCGGAGCCGGTGCACGGCCGCCAGCCAGCGTGAACTGAGCGCGGAAACCCGGGGGTTGATCTGGTCGGCGAACTGCGCATAGCCCGCCAGTTTCCGCACATCGGGCGCGCCGAGAATACCCGTCCGCACCTGTGGCGCCAGCTCATGGACGGTTTTTACGCACATCACACAGAAGCTCTGGACGACCAGCCGGCTCCGGACATGGGCGTGATCCAGCCACCCCCGTGCCCGTAGTTCCCGAAGGACCTGGGCCTCGATTCCGGGATACTTCTCGGGGGCCTTGATCTCCAGCAAAAGGCGCTGCCCGTTATGGTCCAAACGGCGCAAGTAGTCGGCGAGCGTGGGCACCCGCTCCCCCTTGAACCGCGCGCCGAACCAGCTTCCCGCGTCCAGCCGGGCGATCTCGGCGGCGGTGAAATCCCCCACCCGCCACGGCGCCCGCCCGGGAAACAGCCGGGCGGCGTCCGTCGTCCGCCGCAGGGTGGTGTCGTGCAGCACCACCAGCCGGCCGTCCTTGCTCCGCTGTACATCGTTCTCGACCCAGATGAACCCGCGGCGGTGGGCGGCGTCGACGGCGGCGAGGGTGTTCTCGGGGGCGTAGCGGGAGGCGCCGCGGTGGGCGATGACCCGGGTCGCGGCGGTGCCGGGGCCGGCCCGGGTGTCGCTGCTCGCGAATAAATCGGCGAACTCGTCCGGCCCGAACGCCATCGCGGAGGACGACACCGCGGCCGTCAGCAGGTAGGCGACGCCGGCGGCGGGGATCCGCAGTGATCTCCGAAGCATGCGGCAGCCTCCTGGTCCGCTCGCCCGACGGCGCCCGCCGCGTCAGGCATGCCCCCGCAAGGCCCTTCCTCCCGTTCAGGAATGCCGCTGTCTCCTCCTCAACATGCCCGCATCCCGTGCCACCCGCCACGCGAGCGACCGCCGGGCCGGGCCCGCACACCAGCCGTCGCAGTCGACTTTTCGCAGGTCAGGATGGGTGGGGTGGGAGGTGGAGCGGGTGGGTGGCGGCTCCCCGGCGGCCCGCCATCCGTGCGGTCGGCGGCTTCCGGGGCGGCCTCCCTGCCGCCTCTCGGGCGGTGTTCTTCGTACGGTCGGCGACTCCCGGGGTGCCCCTCCGTACGGCAGAATCCCTGCCCGTGACGATTCGCTTATTGATCGCCGACGACCAGGAGATGGTCCGCCGGGGGATACGCCGCATCGTGGAGAGCCAGCCCGATATGGAAGTGGTCGGCGAGGCGGCGAACGGGCTGGACGCCGTGGCGATGGGGCGGGCGCTGACGCCGGATGTGGCGCTGGTGGACATCCGGATGCCGCGGATGAACGGCCTGGAGGTGACCCGCCGGCTGACCGACCCCGCGCTGGCCGATCCGGTCCGGGTCGTCGTCGTGACCACCTTCGATCTCGATGAATACGTCTATCCCGCGCTGCGCTTCGGCGCCTCGGGGTTTCTGCTCAAGCGCTCGGGGCCGGCGCTGCTGATCGAGGCGGTGCGGGCGGCGATGGCCGGCGACAGTCTGATCAGCCCGTCGATCACCGTCCGGCTGCTGGAGCATGTCACCGGTCCCGCGGCCGGCCGCCGCCCCCGCCGTCGCGATGCGGTGCTGACCGGGCGGGAGGCGGAGATCGCCGGAAAGGTCGCCGAGGGTATGACCAATGCGGATATCGCCCGGGAGTTGTTCATCTCCGCGGGCACCGTGAAGACCCATGTGGCGAGCATCCAGCGCAAGCTCCAGGTCCGTAACCGGGTCGGAGTGGCCGTGCGGGCCTGGGAGTTGGGCTATGCGACGGGGCGGACGCCGGGGTGAGGGGCGGGGTGAGGGGCGGGCCGGGGCGGCAGGCGGCCGGGCCCGGGGTGCCGCCGGGCGCCGTGGGTGGTCCCGCCGCCGTGACGGACGGGGTTCCGGCGCGGCGTGGTCGGCGCACGGGGTGGTGCGGTGCGGCCGCGGTGGCGATGCTGCTGCCCGCCCTCGTGTCGCCGCCCGGCGCCTGGCTCCCGGCGGTCATGGCGGCGCTGGCGCTGGGCGTGGCGATATCGGTGTGGCCGGTGGGCCGGATCTCGCTCGCGCGGGCGGCCGCCGGGCTCGCGGTGCTCTCCCTCGCGGCGGACACCGTCTCGTTCGGGAAGGCCGGGACGGCCCTGCTCTGGCTTCCGTTCGAGAGCGTCGCCCTGCTGTTCCTCCTGGAGCGGGCGGTGCGCCATGTGCCGGGCCCCCGGGTGGGCCTCGTCGGCGGGCTGACCGGCGCCGCCGTGGTGCTGCTGCCGCTGCGCTTCACCCTGCACGCGCCGCAGACCGGGCTCAAGGAGTCGGTCTTCCTGGCCTCGCTGGCCTTCGTCCCGGCCGCCGGGGCGGCGGGCGTCGGGCTGTATCTGCGCTCGCTGGACCGGCGGCGGGCCGATGCCGTGGCGCTGGCCCGGCGCGAGCAGCGGCTCGAAGTCGCCCGCGATCTGCATGACTTCGTGGCCCATGAGGTGACCGGGATCGTGCTGGAGGCCCAGGCGGCCCAGCTGGGCGAGGACGACGGCCCCGTGGCGCACCGCGCGCTGCTGGACCGCATCGAGCAGGCCGGGCTGCGGGCGCTGGACTCCATGGACCGGACGGTGGCGACGCTCCGCGCGGCGGACGGCCGTCCGGAGGAGCCGCCGCCCACCCGGCCGCACGGGCTGGCCGATCTGCCCGAACTCCTGGACCGCTTCGGCGCGATGGCGGCGGCCGAGGTGACGCTCTCCCTGGAGGACGGAGTCGCCGGCGCGCTCTCACGGGAGGCGGAGGACACCGCGTACCGGGTGGTGCTGGAGGCGCTGACCAACGTACGGCGGCATGCGCCGCGGGCCGGGCGGGTCGAGGTGCGGGCCGCCCGGAGCGCCGACGGGGCGGTGGAGGTCTCGGTCACGGACGGCGCGCCCGGCGGCCCTCTCCCCCGGGCTCCGCGGGAGTCGGGCGGGCGTCCGGGCGGCGGCACCGGTCTGGCGGCCCTGGCCGAGCGGGCCGGTGCCGTCGGGGGCGCCCTGGAGGCGGGCCCGTACGGGCAGGGGTGGCGGGTCAGCTGCCGGCTGCCGGTGGCCGTTGTGCGCTGACCCGATATCGCCGTCTCTGACGCCCAGTTCACGGTGGAGGTGCCAGGGGGCCGCGGCGTGAACCGGGACGGCACGGCGAACGAACCGCCGGTTGCCGCAGGGCCAACGCCCTGACCTGGCCTTTCCCTTGAGCCGACGGCTCAACTGGGGCCGCTCTCCCGTGTGTAGATCAGGTAACAGCGGTCGATGGGCGGCTGTTACACAGCTGACAGGCCACCGAGAAACGTCGCTCCTAGCTTCATTCGTGCCCCAATGATCAACACGATGGAGCGAGAGCTATGAAGCGCACGAGCACCCCCCGGACGGCCTTCGCCGCGGCACTGGCCTGTGTCGCCGTCCTCGGTACGGTCGCCACCGCCACCGGTGCGCAGGCCGCCGCGCCTCAGCACACCGCGAAGGCCGAAACCCCCTACGTCATCAACCACTACGGCGAGGAGAACGCCGACAAGGGCAAGGCCGAGCGCAGCCCCGCGAACCTGGTGCTCTCCGAGTTCACCTCGGCCCAGAAGCTGCACTGGAAGCAGTGGGACGCCAAGAAGGCCGTCGCCACCGGCAAGGTCACCGGCGCCTGGTGCCTGGAGACCTGCCTGGACAAGCCGCTGAAGGCGACCATCACGCTCTCCGACCCCAAGTCCGTGCACGGCAAGAAGGTGTACTCCGCCTTCACCATCAAGCTGGCCGGCGGCAACGGTGCGTACGATTCCGAGGACCTCAAGGGCAAGCACCCGCTCGCCACCAGCTGACGCAGAAGGCTCCCGATGAACAAGCCCACGGCCCTGGCCACCGTCTGCGTACTGGTGCTGGCGGCCGTGGGCCTCTCGGGGTGCGGCGATCCGGGAGAGCCCCGGGTGGAGGGTCCCGCGCCGAGCCCCGCACGGGCCCGGGGCCCGGTCTATGTGTCCGACACCATGGGCCATCCGCTGACCCGCCCCACGGGGTTCGGCCTCACCGAGTTCTCCTCGGTCTCCCGGTTGAGCTGGCGTTCCTGGGGGGCGCCGAAGGCCGTGGCCACCGGCAGGCTGCGCGGTATGTGGTGCCTGCCGCACTGCCCCCGCAACGGCTATCCGGCCACCATCGAACTCAGCCGCCTCCAGCGTCGTGAGAACGTCTCGTACTACACCTTCGCCACCGTGCGGTCCGCCCACCTCCCGCCTCGAGACACGGACGACCTCAGTGCGGTGCGACTGCCCCTCCCCGAGTCCTAGGACGCCCCGATGACCGACGTGCTGCTCGTGGAGGACGACCCGCTGTTGCGGGAGGCCACCCAACTGTCCCTGGAGCGCTACGGATACGAGGTGCGGGCGGTCTCCGACGGGCAGGCCGGGCTGGCGGAGTTCCGTGCGCGAGTGCCCGATGTCGCCGTGCTGGACGTCATGCTGCCGCGCCTCGACGGGGTCGCCCTGGTGCGCCTCATCCGGGCGGAGAGCCGGCTGCCGGTGCTGATGGTGTCGGCGCGCACCGACCCGGTGGATGTCGTCGTCGGTCTGGAGGCGGGTGCCGACGACTACCTCACCAAGCCGTACGACATCCCGGTGCTGGTCGCCCGGATACGCTCGGCGCTGCGGCGCGCCACGGACACCGCCCGCAGCGAGCCGCCCGCGGACGATCCGGTGCTGCGGTTCGGCGACCTGAGTGTGGACACCGCCTCCATGGATGTCCGCCGGGAGGGCCGGCTGCTCGGCCTCACGCCCACCGAGCGCAGGCTGCTGCTGGAGTTCGCGGCCGAGCCCGGTGTCGTGCTGTCGCGGATGACCCTGCTGGAGCGGGTGTGGGACTACGCGTGCGGGGGTGACACCCGGGTCGTGGACGTCCATGTGAAGCGTCTCCGCGTCAAGATCGGCCGCGAACGCATCGTGACCGTCCGCGGGTTCGGCTACAAGCTGGCGCCCTGACCGCCATGGGACTCCGTACCAAGACCGCCCTGGTCATCGCCGGCACCGCCGCGCTGGTCGCCACGCTCATCGGGCTGCTGGTGCATCAGCTCACCGCCGAGGACCAGCGGAAGAACGCCGCCCATGCGCTGGACGCCCGGCTCGTCGAGGCGGTGAGCGCCTACGCCTCCGGGGTGGACAACGGTGCCCTGGTGAATCCGCGGGAGCTGCCCGCCGCGCTCCGCAGGACCGTCACCGAGCGGCCCGTGCGGGCCACCTGCCTCCAGCACGCCGACGGGGCGCGGCCGGTGCTGTGGGCCGCCACCCGCAGTGGCCGTGACCTCGTCGCGGTCCGGCGCTCCTACGTGCCCCAGGCCCGTGCCCTCGCCGAACTCGACCGGGTGCTGGTCGGCTCCGGTGCAGCCGTCACCGCGCTCGGCTGTGTGCTGGGCATCGTCGCGGCGGCCGGTGCGGGGCGGCGGATCACCGCGTCCGCGCGCACCGCGCAGCGGATCGCGGACGGCGATCTGACGGACCGGGTGGCGCCCCGCGGCAAGGACGAGATCGCCCGGCTCGGCACCGCCGTCAACACCATGGCCGACGCCCTGAGCGCCCGCCTGGAGGCCGAGCGACGGGTCACCGCCGATATCGCCCATGAGCTCCGCACCCCGGTGGCCGGTCTGGTGACCGCGGTCGGACTGCTGCCGCCGGGGCGCCCGGCCGAGCTGGTCAGCGGCGGTGTGGACACCCTGCGCGGCGTGGTGGAGAACGTCCTTGAGGTGGCCCGGCTCGATGTGCCGGGCGTCGAACAGGCGGAGTGTGAGGAGGTGTTGCCGAGCGCCCTGGCGCACCGGGCGGCGGCGCTGGCGGACGGGGACGTCGAGGTGCTGGTGCGCGGCGAGTCGGCGGTGACGACCGACCACCGCCGGGTCGAGCGGATCCTGGTCAACCTGGTCGCCAACGCCCGGCTGCACGGCGCCCCGCCGGTGACCCTGGAGGTGGCGGGGTCGGCGGTGCGGGTCCGCGACCACGGCCCCGGCTTCCCCGCCGAGCTGCTGGACCACGGCCCGCAGCGCTTCCGTACCGGCGCCCGCGAGCGCGGCGGAGGGGTCGGGCTGGGCCTGACCATCGTCGCCGGCCAGGCGCGGGTGCTGGGCGCCCGGGTGACCTACGAGAACCCGCCGGACGGCGGCGCCCTGGCGACGCTGGATCTCGCGCCTGACGGCTGACGGGCCGGGCCCGCGCGGCGCCGTGTCCCCCGCCGGGCGGCTCCGGGGGCGCCCGCTTGTAGGCCAAGCGGCCGTACCCGACGCCCTACCGCGGTACGGGTGCGGGGACACCGCCGGGGAGTGACGCGGGTGGGCGCGGGGCGAACTTACTGTCCCGGCATGACGAACCGACCCCCTGCCGCCGTACGGCGCCCGGACAGCTCCGCGGGCCCGCCCCGGCTGGCCGCGGCGGCCCGGCACGCCGGTCTCGCGGTGACCCTGTTCCCCGCCGGTGCCCTGGCCGTCTGCTCCACTCTCACCGGCCACCGGGAGGCCGCCCGGCGGCGGTGGCTGCGCGCCGGGCCGCTGCCGCTCGGCGCCCCCGCGCCCGGTGTCGCCCGGCTGGTGTTCCACGGCGCGCTGACCATACTTCTCGGCGTCCTCGCCCTGCTGCCGGCCGGCGTGCTCGCCCTCGCGATCGCCCGCGGGCTGCTGTACGGGTTCGTCGACCAGGCACCGCACGATCAGTCCTGGGGCGGCCCCTCCCTGGCGGGCGCCTGGCTGGCGCACTTCGCCGTCGCGCTGCCCTGCGCCGCCCTCGCCCTGGTCATACTGACCGGCCTCACCCGGCTGAACCGGCATACGACGGCTCCGCTGCGCGGCGAACGCCGCCCCGCCTGGGCGCTGCCCGCCGCGGCCGTGTCCTGCGCGCTCGGCCTGTTCTTCGTCATCGCCTTCGTGCACCAACTGCCGTAGCCCCCCGCACAGCACGAAGTCCCCCTCCCGGCGCCGGGAGGGGGACTTCGTCGTCAGATGCCGCGAACGGGCTCAGCTCTGCGGGAGGTTGAAGTAGATCATCGGGTTGTGGCGGCTCTCGCGGACCGGCTCGCTGAGGTTCAGCTCCTTCTTCACCTCGGCCAGTCGCGCCGTCACCTCGGGGGCCTTCGCCACGGACGGGGTGAAGTACTCGACGTTCTGGGCGGCCAGCCACTTGATGATGACCGAGCCCTCGCTCATGGGCTTCGGGCGGCGGCCGTGGAAGACGTCGTGGACGCTGGTGGGGGTCCCGGGACGGACCACCGGGAAGAGGTTGTCGATGTACCAGCGCGCGAAGCGGGCGCCGTGGTCGGCGTCGATGAAGAGGTAGTCGGTCTCCGCGGGGACCTTGGCGATGGTGTCCCGCAGGTCGCCCTTGGTGAACGTCCAGCGGCCCTCGGAGAGTTCGGCCGGCACGTTCTTCACGACGTTGTCGACGATGTCGAAGGAGTACAGGTGGCCGGTGCCGTTGTCGCGCAGCGCGCTCAGGATCCAGGTGGTGGACCAGCCGCGGAAGGTGCCCACCTCCACGACGACCTCGGGTGCCAGGTCCCGCAGCAGCAGGTAGGTGATCTCCGCCTCGTAGTCGTCGAGCTGCGCCTTGACCGTCTCCTTGTTGTCCTGGAGGAACTTCCGCTGCTGGTCGCGCACCGCCCTCAAGTCGTCCGCGTACTTCACGTAAAGCGTGCTTATCGATTCGAGCGTGAGGGTGGACATCAATCCTCCGGAGGGGAACGAGTGCGGGTGGTGCTGACGTACGGACAGCAGGCTTCGACGGGCCGACGCGGTGGCGAACTACCTTCTCATATCTCGTTATTGTTCAGTTATTGCTTCGGTGTGCGCCGGGAGTCCCGGTCCCGGAAGGCCGTGCCGAGCACGACGAGCACCACCACGAAGACCGGAATCCACCCGCACCGCGCCGCGAGCCAGCCCGGGGATGCCGGGCTGGTGTGCAGGCCGGGGAAGCTGTGCCCCAGGCCCAGCGTGATGACGGTGGTGGTGAGCATCGCGGTCTGGTGCCAGAGGAAGACGGTGATCGCCGAGAGGTTGAGCAGCGCCACCGCCGCCCAGAGGAACTGCGCTGGTGTGGCGCGGGTTCGGGGCGTCGTCGCGGGGGCCGGGGCGGTCACCGCCCGGCGCAGGGGGGCGCGCAGCAGCAGGGCCGCGCCGGCCTGTGCCAGGCCGAAGGCGACCGCCGCGACGGTGGGCGGGTTGAGGTGGGAGAGCGTGGAGCCCGGGACGCCGACCATGCTCGCGGGGTAGCCGCCCCAGAGGATCAGCGCCGCCAGGCCGCCGCCACCGCCGAGCAGCAGCGCCACCGCGCTTCTGCGGCGGGTGAACCCGCCGGCCGCCCAGACCGCGCCGAGGCAGTACGGGACCAGCCAGCCCGCCGGGATGTTCAGCAGGCGCAGGGTGTCGACCCAGCCGCTGTCCGGGAACACCGTGCGCGCGGCGTCCAGCGCGGCCACCACCAGGCAGGCCGCCACCGCGAGCCGGGCTCCGGCCCGGTGCACCAGCGGAGTTGCCGCGATCAGCAGCACATAGACGCCGAGGAACCAGAGGGGGGAGTACGCCAGCCACATCAGCGTGTAGATGGTCTCGTGTGCAGTGCCGGCCAGCACCAGGCCCAGCCAGACCAGCCCCCAGGTGAGGGCGAACGCCCGCGCCGGGCGGAGCAGGCTCGCCAGCCGCTGCTTCAGCCAGGTCCGGTAGCCGGTCCCGCGGGCCAGCGCCGCCTCGTAACTGCGGGCGCTGACCCGGCCGCCCACCAGGAAGAACACGGCCAGGGGCTGCAATAACCAAGTCAGCGGGGCGAGTTGGGGACGGTGTCCCAGCGGGCTGTCCCCGACCAGATGGCCGCCGGCCTGGAGGACGACACCGCTCACCAGCCAGTGGCCCAGAACCACCCCTGTGATCGCCAGTGCGCGCAGCACATCGGCCGCCCGGTCCCGTTCGGCCGGGGTCGCCGCGTCGAGGCGCAGCACCGCCGCGTGGAGGGCCTGCCAGGGGGTGCGCCGCGGGGGACGGGGGCGCAGCGGGCCGGTGGGCAGCGGGGGCCGGCGGACCGGTGTGGGCGGGCGCAGTTCCAGGTCAGTCATCGGAGACCTCCGTGCCCCGGCCGAGCGCGATCAGGGATATGTTGCGCAGCGGGAGTCCGCCGGGGCGGAGATAGTCGCTGTGGCTGCCGGGGCCCGCGGGGAAGGTCCGCGCGCCGAACGCGTCGGTGACGGGGTCGGTGCCGAACCCGACCTGTTCGCCCAGCAGATCGAGGCTGACGTGCGGCACGCCCTCGATCCAGTCGGTCGCGCCCCGGCCCGCCCACACCGGGACCCGGGTGCGCAGTTCGGCCCGGGAGCGCACGCCCGTTCCCGGGCTGCCGAAGAGCACCACGTCCGCGAGGGAGGACTCGGCCGGCGCATCCATCCGGCGCAGGGCGGTCGCGCACACCACGGATCCGTAGGAGTGGCAGAGCAGGGACACCCGGGCCGCGGCATTCACCGTCCGCAGGTCCCCGACCAGTCCGGCCAGCCGGCGGCCGCCGTCCAGGGCGCGGTCGGTGGACACGATGTCCCGGCTCATGGTGCGGGGCGCGGGGTAGCCGTACCAGGCCACCACGGCGGTCTTCCGCCGCGGCTGGAGCCTGGTCATCTCGGCGTGCAGAGCCCGCGCGCCGCCGTTCAGCGAGGCGTAGACGGTGCCCAGTTGGTCGAAGGTGTCGACGGTGGTGTCCGAGCCGGGCACCACGACCGCGATCCGGTCGGCGTGCGCGAGGTCGCCGAGCACCTCCACGACCTGGCCGTCGCCCCGCGGGCTGAAGGAGAGGAAGTGCCGGTCCTTCCGGGCGAGTTGGCCGAGGACCTTGGCCCGGCCGTCGTCGCCCATGGCGCGGGCCGCGCGCCGGGACTCGTCGATGAAGCGGTGGTTGGCCGCGTACCGCGCCGCCAGGTGGTCCGCCCGGACGGCGGGGAGTTCGGGCTGCACCGGCGTGCCCGGCACGGTGGACCGTGCCGCGGCGGCGACCGTCACCACGATGGAGCATGCGGTGAGGGCCATCGCCAGCCCACGCCTGAGACGTGCAGCGCGCATCGCCGGCCGTCCTTCCTGTCCGTTCGGGGAACTGGAAGAGGAGGTTAATGACATGACCGGCGGGAGGAATCACGCTGCGGAGCGCTCTTCGCGGTAGCTCTCAGGTAGGGGGTCGACTAGCCGGTGCGGGCCGGGGGCCGCCCGGCCGGGGCGCGGACGGGCCCGGGTCGCGGGCCCCGGGCTCCCCCTGCCCTGCTGTCACACCCAGTCCTGGTTGCCCAGGGGAGGCGCGGAGACGGCCCGGTACGGGACGTGGACGGTATCGGGGAACTCTAAGGCGGCGCAGGCGATAAGGGCCGGTGCGAGCACGAGAATGACACGCTGGGTGGTGGCGCCAAGTATCGCAGTCATGATTCCCCCTAGTGAATACGTGCACGGACGGTGGTCGACCGTCGATGCCATGAAGCATGAATTTATCCGGAGACGGCTTCACATCGTTATTGGCCGGCTTTTCGGGGCCGGCGGGAGGAAGCCGTGGGCCTTCAGTCCGACAGGCCGGGGCCGCATGCGGGTGTCGCTCCGGTGAACTCCGGTGCAACGAGGCCCGATTCAAAAATCGGCCGTCCCGTTGCGCCCTTCTGGCAGATGGCTTGATTGACCGTCAGTGCGGTGCGGCCGGACCGCCACCCTCCGGCCGGTCACCCCGGCCGGCGCCCGCAGGACACCTTCCCCTCATCGAGGGTGCTCCGCAACGGCGTTTACCGGCCATCACCCCGGCGCCGCGATGCCCCGTTCGGCGACAAAAATCACGGCGCGAAAGCCCGCAAAAGTGGTGGAGTAGACCTCTGCCCGGGCCCTCGGGAGGAGCCACGCTCAGTGACCGCGTTACGATCCCTATAGTGGCTGGATCACGGGCCTAGCGGTCGTGCTACACGGGGGGTAACACAGCCATGCCAGAAGACCGTTCCATACCTCGCGCCGTCAAATACTCCGTACTCCGACCGCTATTGGTCATCACCGACAGTGGCCGGATCGTAGGGGTCCACGGTCCACGGCAGCGCACCATTCTCACGATGCTGATCCTCGCCTGGGGTCGTGTCGTATCGGTCGACAGCCTGGTCGACGCGGTATGGGGTGATGAACCCCCGGCCACGGCCAGGACGCAGGTGGCAATTTGCATCGGGGCGCTGCGCAAGTCCTTCAAACAGGCGGGCGTCGACGGCGATGTGATTCTGACGACCCACCCCGGCTATCGGCTGGAGACCGCCGGGAGCGAACTCGACGCCCTCCAGTTCACCTCCCTCGTCGCCGAGGCCGCCGCGCAGGTCAAGCAGGGCCGCCACGAACAGGGCCGGGTCCTCTACCGGCAGGCCCTCGACCTGTGGACGGGACCGGCGCTCGCGGGGGTGACGGGACGGCCGGTCGAGGACGAGGCGACCCGGCTCGACGAGCGGCGCTACGCGGCCTACGAAGCCTGGTCCGAGGTCGAACTCGCCCTGGGCCACCACCAGGACATCATCTCCGAGCTGACCACCATCGCGAACAGTTCACCGCTGCACGAACAGCTCCGGTACAACCTCATGCTGGCCCAGTACCGCGCCGGTCTCCGGGCCGAGGCGACCGAGGGTTTCCGGATGTGGCGGCGCAACTTCGTCGATGAACTGGGCCTCGAACCGAGCGTGGCCATCAAGGAATTGCACGCCTCCATTCTTCAGGACGACCCGGGCCTGACCCTTCCGGTGCAGGTCAAGCCGATGGTGGTGCCCGCGCAGCTGCCCCCGGACGTGGACCTTTTCCAGGGCCGGGCGGGGGAACTCGTACGGCTCGACCGGCTGCTCGGGGAGAAATCCCCGCGTATCGGTCTGATCACCGGTGTGGCCGGAGTCGGCAAGACCGGCCTCATCGTGCACTGGGCCCATAAGGTCGCCGCGGAATTCCCGGACGGTCAGCTGTACGCCGATCTGGCGCAGTACGACGGCACCCAGCCGGCCTTCGTCGCGGCCGCCCTTCAGGGGCGTTTCCTCCGGGCGCTCGGGGTGCCCGGGGACCAGATACCGTCCGATCCCGCCGAGCTCGCCGCGCTCTACCGCAGTGTGCTCGCCGACCGGAAATCGCTCATCGTGCTTGACAACGTTCGCGCGATGCACCAGATCACGCCGCTGCTTCCGGGCAGCGGCCGCAGCTGTGTCCTCGCGGCCAGCCGGGAGCAACTCGCCGCCGATTCGGGCACGGTCCGGGTCGATCTGGGGCTGATGACCTCGCACGAGTCCCAGACCCTGATCACCAAGATCGCCGGGGCGGACCGGGCCTGCGCGGAGAAGGCCGCGGTCAACGAGCTCTGCCGGCTGTGCGACGGGCTGCCGCTCGCGCTGCGGATCGCGGCGGCCCGTCTGGTCGCCAAGCAGCACTGGTCCGTACAGCACCTGGTGGACCGGCTCCGCGACGAGCACCGCCGGCTCGATGAACTCAGCACCGGCGGCCTGGAGGTGCGCGCCAGCTTCGCCCTCAGCTACCGCGGCCTGACCGAGCAGACGGCGCGGATGTACCGGCTGCTCGGGCTGCTCGACGTACCGGACTTCCCGGCGTGGGTGGGCGGCGCGCTCCTGGATGTCTCACCGGCCGAGGCCGAGGACATGATCGAGCGGCTGGTGGACGCCCATCTGCTCACCCCGGTCGGCAGCGACGCCACCGGCAGCATGCGCTACCGCTTCCACGATCTGCTGCGGCTGTACGCACGGGAGCGGGCCGAGTCCGACGAGTCCGAGGACCGCCGCCGCGCCGCGCTGCACCGGGTGTTCCGCACCTATCTCACGCTGGCGGAGCAGGGCCATATCCGGGAGTACGGCGGCGACTTCGCGATCATCCACGGGTCGACCCCGCGCCGGCATCTCGATGCCCCGCTCGTCGCCCGGCTCCTGCGGTCGCCGCTCGACTGGTTCGAGGCCGAGCGCCCGTCCCTGGTGGCCTCGATCCTCCAGTCCTGCACGCTCCGGATGGCGGAGCTCGCCTGGGACCTGGCGATGTCCAGCGTGGTGCTCTTCGAGACGCGCAACTACTACGACGACTGGCGGGCCGTCAGCGAGAAGGCGCTGGAGGCGAACCGGAACGCGGGGAACGTCCGCGGTGAGGCGGCGATGTGCTACGAGCTCGCCTCCGTGGAGATGTTCCAGCAGCGCTTCGACGCCGCCATGCCGCTCTTCAACCGGGCCTTCCAGCTCTTCGACAGCGTGCGGGAGGTGCACGGGCGCGCGCTGACACTGCGCAATATGGCGATCACCGACCGGGTGCAGGGCGGTCTCCGGTCGGCCATGAGCCGGCTGGACGAGGCGCGCAACACCTTCCGGGTGGTGGGCGACGTGTCCGCCGAGGCCCACACCCTCAACCAGATGTCCCAGATCGAACTGGAGTGGGGGAACCCGGACGCGGCGGTGCGGCTCTCGCTGGAGGCCGTACGGATCGCCACCGCGCTGGGCGAGACCCGGGGCGCGGCCCAGGCGCTCAACCGGCTGGCCGCCGCCTATGTGAAGCAGCGCCGTTTCGAGGCCGCCAAGCAGTCGTACGACGGGGTGCTGCGGATCGTCCGCGGCAAGGGCGACACCCGCGGTGAGGCGTATGCGCTGATGGGCCTCGGGGAGACCCTGGTGGCCTGGGGCCAGTACGTCGAGGCGGAGAGCATTCTGTCCGACGCCCTGGAGATAGCCGAGCGGGTCGACGACCTCTTCCTCCTCGCCAAGGTCCATCTGGCGCTCGGCGCATGCAGTCAGCAGCTGAACCAGCTCACCCGGGCGAGCCAGCATTTGCTGATCGCGCGCAACACCTTCCACGAGATCGGCTCCGTGTGGGGGGAGTTGCAGGCGAGCGCGGACATCAGCCGGCTGTCGGCGGAGGCGTGCGGGGGGCGGTCACTGCCGGGGCGGTGACCGCGGGGGCGGCGGTGGGTGTGCCGTGCCGATAACGCGCGGAAAACGGCGCGGGATAGCGTCCGCTGCCGTTCGAGCCGGCACCACCGATTGAGGTTCAGATGACTGTGCGCGAGGAGACCGGGCGCGACGAGACCGGGCGCGACGAGATCGCCGTCCCGGATGCCGACGGCAGCAATGAGCTGTTCGACTGGCTCGGCAGGATGCGGGACGGGCATCCCGTGTGGCAGGAGGGGGACGGGCCGTACCACGTCTTCCGCTACGAGGACGTGCAGCAGGTCATCTCCGACCCGAAGACGTTCTCCAACGACTCCAGCCGGGTCATGCCCCATCTGAAGCCGCTGACCGCGGGCAACATCAACTCGATGGACCCGCCGGACCACGGCAAGCTGCGCCGGCTGGTCAATCAGGCCTTCACCCCGAAGACGGTGGCCGGGCTCGAACCCCGTATCGCGGCGGTGACGCACAAGCTGCTGGCGGCGGTCGACGCGGAGCGGTTCGACCTGGTGGATGTGCTGACGTATCCGCTGCCGGTGATCGTCATCAGTGAGCTGCTGGGGGTGCCCGCCTCGGACCGTGAGCTGTTCCGGGTGTGGGCGGACCGGTTCATCGCGCTGGGCGACCAGCCGATCGCGCCGGAGGATTTCGTTGCCACGTTCCAGGCCGCGACCCGCGAGATGGACGAGTATCTGCTGGGGCACTGCCGACGGCGCCGGACGGACCCGAAGGACGACCTCATCAGCCGGCTGGCCACCGCGGAGATCGACGGGGAACGGCTCACCGACGACGAAGTCGTGAAATTCACCGGAATCCTCTTTCTGACCGGGCACCTCACGACGACGCTGCTGATCGGCAATGCCATGCAGTGCCTCGACAGCCATCCGGACGCCTATGCACAACTCCGCGCCGACCGTTCGCTGATCCCCTCCGCGATTGAGGAAGTGCTGCGCTTCCGCTCACCCTTCACCACCGTCAGCCGGGTCACCGTGACCGATGTCGAGGTGGGCGGCCACCTCATTCCGGCCGACCGGATGGTCACGCCGTGGGTGATTTCGGCGAATCATGACGAGGACCAGTTCCCGGACGCGCACCGCTTCGATATCCGGCGGACGCCCAACCGGCATGTCGCCTTCGGGCGCGGCGGGCACTTCTGTGTGGGGGCGCCGCTGGCCCGGCTGGAGGCGGAGGTGGCGCTCAATGCCCTGCTGGACACCTTCCGTGAACTGCGCGTCGACCACGGCCGCGACGTCGCCTATCACGCCCGCGGAATGTATGGCGCGAAGAATCTGCCGATGACGGCCCGGCGTGACTAATATAGATCGCTCGTTTCCCGATAACGAAGTAAAAATGCACCTGTCTAACTTCTGTGCGTGAATCAGCCCACCCGCCCTTCTGAGGCCCGTTCACGAACAACAGGAGTCACAGCGTGATTAATTCAGTGGTCATTGTCGGCGGCGGCACTGCGGGATGGATGAGCGCCTCGTACCTCAAGGCGGCGTACGGTGACCGCATCAATGTCACTCTGGTGGAATCCGACCGCGTCCCGACGATCGGCGTCGGTGAAGCGACCTTCAGCACGGTCCGGCATTTCTTCGACTATCTCGGCCTGGACGAGCGCGAATGGATGCCGGAGTGCTCCGGTTCGTACAAGCTGGGCATCCGGTTCGAGAACTGGCGTGAGCCGGGGCAGCACTTCTACCACCCCTTCGAGCGGCTGCGGACCTCCGACGGGTACACGCTGGCCGACTGGTGGCTTCAGGAGGGCGACCGCAGCGAGCCGTTCGACCGTTCCTGCTTCATCACGCCGGCGCTGTGCGAGGCCAAGCGCTCGCCGCGGCTGCTCGACGGTTCGCTGTTCGCGGGGGGTCTCGACGGCTCGCTGGGCCGCTCGACGCTGGAGGAGCAGCGGGCCCAGTTCCCGTACGCGTACCACTTCGACGCGGCCCTGCTGGCGAAGTTCCTGACCAAGTACGGCACCGACCGCGGCGTCCGCCATGTCGTCGACGACGTGACGCAGGTGGGCCGCGACGAGCGCGGCTGGATCAGCCATGTCGCCACCCGCGAGCACGGCGACCTCACCGGTGACCTGTTCATCGACTGCACCGGCTTCAAGGGCATGCTGATCAACGAGACCCTGGACGAGCCGTTCGAGTCCTTCCAGGACGTGCTGCCCAACAACCGCGCCGTCGCGCTGCGCGTCCCGCAGCCCGACCAGGCCACCACGGGGATGAACCCGTACACCACGGCGACCGCGATGGACGCCGGCTGGATCTGGAACATCCCGCTGTTCGGGCGGAACGGCAACGGCTATGTGTACTCCGACGAGTTCTGCACCCCGGAGGAGGCGGAGCGCACCCTGCGCAACCACGTCGCCCCCGGCCGGGACGACCTGGAGGCCAACCACATCCGGATGCGCATCGGGCGCAACCGCCGCTCGTGGGTCAACAACTGTGTGGCCATCGGCCTGTCCAGCGCCTTCGTCGAGCCGCTGGAGTCCACCGGCATCTTCTTCATCCAGCACGGCATCGAGCAGCTGGTGAAGAACTTCCCGGACGAGCGCTGGGACCCGGCCCTGGCCGACGACTACAACAACCGGGTCGCCGAGGTCCTGGACGGGGTCAAGGAGTTCCTGGTGCTGCACTACAAGGCGGCGCAGCGCGAGGACACCCCGTACTGGAAGGAGGCGAAGACCCGCGCCCTGCCCGACGGGCTCGCCGAGCGCCTCGCCATCGGCAGCTCGCACCTGCTCGACGAGCGCACCATCTACCAGCCGTACCACGGCTTCGAGCAGTACTCCTGGATCACGATGATGCTGGGCCTCGGCCATGAGCCGGAGCGCCCGCGCCCCTCCCTCGCGCACATCGACCCGGCGAACGCGCGCGCCGAGCTCGCGCGGCTGCGGGCGGACGCGGACGAGCTGGTCGCCGCGCTGCCCAGCTGCTACGAGTACATCGCCTCGCTCAACAGCTGAGCCACCGGGCTCACTTCCGCTGCCGACGCCCCTACCCCCATCCCCCCGGCGGGTACGGGCGTCGGCGCTTCACCCGCCCGTGCGGCCGGGAGTCCGGGGCCGGCCCCGGGACGAACCGGCGCCCCCACCGGAGGACGACCTCACCATGGCAAGCCTTCCCCCACCCTCGTCCGCACCGGACACGGCCACCCGCCCGGTGCCGGCCGACGACTTCCGTTCGCTCATGGGCGCCTTCCCCACCGGCGTCGCGGTGATCACCACGTACGGGGCGGACGACCGGCCCCGCGGGCTGACGTGCAGTTCGCTGTCGAGCGTGACCACCGCGCCGCCGACCCTCTCGGTCTGGCTGACCACCCGGGGCGAGACGCTGACCGCGCTGCGCGAGTACGGCGCCTTCGCGGTGAACCTGCTGCACGAGCGGGGGGAGCGGGCCGGTGAGGTCTTCGCGCACCGCGTCGCGGACCGCTTCGCCCAGGTCGGCTGGCGGCGCTCGCCGGACGCCGGGCTGCCGTGGCTGGCCGACGACGCCTTCGCGGTCGCCGAGTGCCGGGTGACGAAGCTGGTCGAGGTCAGCGACCACACCCTGGTGGTGGGCGCGGTCACCGGTGTCACCCAGCTTCCCGGGACGCCGCTGCTGTACGGGGCGCGGCGCTTCGCGTCCTGGCCCGGCGGCGAGGTGCCCGCCGGGCCGCTCTCCGTCGGCAGCCCGGTGACCTCATGCTGAAGGTCGTCGCAGGCGTCGTCCTGCTGCTCGGGGCCGTGGGGCTGTGGTGGGGCCGGCTGGGCTCCGGGGGGTCGTCGGCCGAGGTCGACACGACGGCCAGGTTCCTGCTCGCCGTCATGGTGATCATTCTGCTCAGCCATCTGCTGGGCGCGCTGCTGGGCCGGCTCGGCCAGCCCCTGGTGATCGGTGAGATCCTCGGCGGCCTGCTGCTCGGCCCCTCGCTGCTGGGCTGGGTGTGGCCGTCCGGGCAGTCCTGGCTGCTCTCCCCCGATGTCGTCTCCGCCCTCAACACGGTGGCGCAGCTCGGGCTGATCGTCTTCATGTTCCTGCTCGGCTGCGAGTTGCGCATGGAGAGCCCCAGGAAGGCCGTCGGGACGCTCGGGGTGAGCGTGCTCGGCGCGATGGGCCTGCCGTTCGTGGCCGGGCTCGGACTCGCGGCCCTGGCCCCCGGGATGTTGCAGGGCTCGTCCCCGCACGCCGTCGGCTACCTCTGCTTCTTCGGGCTGGCCCTGTCGGTGACCGCCCTGCCGGTGCTCGCCAGGATCCTCACCGACCTGCGGCTGGACCGCACCCCCATCGGCCAGTTCGCGCTGGCCAGTGCGGCGGTGGGCGACGGGATCGCCTGGCTCGCGCTGACCGTCATCCTCGCCGCGACCGGGTCCGGTGCCTCCTCCGACATGGGCAGCACCATCGCGCTGGTGGTGGCCCTCGTCGTGTTCACCGCGCTGGTCGTGCGTCCGCTGCTGGCGACCGCGGTGCGCCGGGCGCAGGAACGGCCCGGCAAGGGGACGCTGCTGCCGCTGCTGCTGGTCGGCGCCATCAGCTATGCCGTCCTGACGCATCTGCTGGGGCTGCACGCCGTCATCGGGGCGTTCCTGTTCGGTACGGCGGTCCCGCGGGACTCCCAGGTCACCGAGCGGATGAACCAGCAGCTCCAGGGCTTCACGCTGACCGTGCTGCTGCCGCTGTTCTTCGCCGGTGTGGGGCTCAATGTCTCGGTCGGCGCCCTGGGACGAGACCCGTGGCACTGGCTGGTTCTCGCCGCCGTCATCGTCGTGGCGACCCTGACGAAGCTCATCGGTGCCGGGGGCGCCGCCCGGCTGATGGGGTACCGGCCGAAGGAAGCGCTGCGCTTCGGTGCGCTGATGAACTGCCGCGGGGTCACCGAGCTGGTGGTCGCCGGCATCGGCTGGCAGCGCCATCTGATCAGCACGACGGGCCTGACGGTGCTGGTCCTCATGGCGGTCGGCACCACCGCGATGACCGGCCCGCTGCTCAAGCTGCTGGGCACGAAACCGCCGGAGCCCCCGCCCGGGGAGAGCGACGGCCCGGCCGCGGAATCCGGCGGCCCGGCCGTCCCCGCTCTCCAGGGCGCACCGCTGCGGGCGGACGCCTGAGACGGGCGCCCGCGCGGCCGGCCGCCCTTTCCCGGCCGGTGCACTTCGGAGTATCGCCTGTGGTCGGCGGCGCGATATCTGGCCAATAAGCCGCCGACCTAGCGTCTTGTTCGCTCATGGACAGTACCGAGCCATGACAACCGGCATGGCCACAAGGGAGGTTGCGGTGACGGCTGCGGACCGCGCATTCTGGCAAAGAGTTCTCGGCGGCGGATACACCCCCTTGCCCCGGTGGCCGGGGAATCCGGCGGATTCCGCTGCCGTATGCCGCACCGCGATACCGGCCGGCACCGCGCAGGCGCTGCTTCTCCGGTCGCAGCGGCAGGGACTTTCTCCCGACATCCTGCTGCTGACCGCCTATGTGCGGGTGCTGGCGGCGGTCACGGGGGATTCCTCGGTGGTGACCGGATATCTGCCCGCCGGATATCCGCCCGGAAAGGGAGCTAAGGGAGCGCGGAAAGACCCGCAAAACGGCCCGGAGAACGGCCCGTTGCCGCTCTGGGTCGCGCTTTCCGGCGGCTCGTGGGCGGAACTGGCCACCGAGGTCGCGCAGGGGGCGGACGGGGTGCGGCGGCATTCCCCGCAGGTTCTCGACGCGCTGCGCAGGGAAACGGGCCGCACGGCGCCGCTGTTCGACACCGTCCTGGTCGAGGGCCGGGCGGCCGGCCCCGAGGACCTGACCGCCGGCACCGTGCTCGCCGCCGGCCTCTCCCGGACCGGGGACGAGCTGGACCTGGTGCTGAGCCACCGCCCCGGCGCACTGGACGGCGAGCAGGCCGGCCGGTTCGCGGGCTATCTCCTGGCCGCGCTACGCGAATTGGCCGAGCGGCCCGGGGCGGACCACCAGGAGTGGAGCCCGGTGCCGGAGCGGGAGATCGCCCAGCAGCTGGCCGAGTTCGCGGGCCCGTACCGGGAGCTGCCCGACCGCCGGGTGCATGAACTGTTCGAGGACCAGGTGCGGTTGCGGCCGGACGACATCGCCGCCGTCCACGGCACCGAGTCCTGGACCTACCGGGAGCTCAACGAGCGCGCCAACCGCGTCGCCCACGCGCTGCGCCACGGCGGGCTGCGCGACGAGGACGTGGTCGCGGTGGTCACCGAGCGCACGCTGCCGTGGCTGGTCGCCGTGCTGGCCGTGTTCAAGGCCGGCGGCGTCTATCTGCCGGTGGAGCCGCACTTCCCGGCCGACCGGATCAGCGGGATGCTGGTGCGCGCCGACTGCCGACGGGTGCTGACCGAGCGGGACGCGTCCGCTGGCCTGACCGAGGCGCTGGCCGGGCTGCCCGGCGTGCGCGCGGACCATCTGGCGGAGCTGCTCGCCGGGGACCACCCGGTCACCGATCCGGGTGTGCCGGTGGCCGCCGGGCAGAGCGCGTACATCTACTTCACCTCGGGCTCGACCGGGGCGCCCAAGGGCGCCGTGTGCGAGCACGCGGGCTTCCTCAACCATCTGCTCGCCAAGATCGACGATCTGGAGATCACCGAGGGCCGGGTGGTCGCCCAGACCGCGCCGCAGTGCTTCGACATCTCCCTGTGGCAGCTGGTGGCCGCACTGGCCGTCGGCGGGCGCACCCTGATCATCGGGCAGCCGGACATCCTGGACACCCGACGCTTCATCGAGACGCTCGCCACCGGCGGTGTCGAGGTCCTCCAGGCCGTGCCCTCCTACCTCGAAGTGGTGCTGACGGAGCTGGAGCGCAGCCCCCGCGCGCTGCCCCGGCTGCGCCATGTGTCGGCGACCGGCGAGGCGCTCAAGAAGGAGCTGGTGGAGCGCTGGTTCGCCACGTTCCCCGAGGTCGCGCTGGTCAACGCGTACGGCCTGACCGAGACGTCCGACGACACCAACCACGAGGTGATGCGCCGGGTGCCCGCACAGGGCTCGGTGCCGCTGGGCCGGCCGGTCGCCAATGTGCGGATCCATGTCGTCGACGAAAAGCTGCGTCCGGTGCCGCTCGGCTCCCCGGGCGAGATCCTCTTCTCCGGCGTCTGCGTCGGACGGGGCTACGTCAACGACGAGGAGCGCACCCGGGCCGCCTTCCTGCCCGATCCCCTGCTGCCCGGTGAACGGATGTACCGCTCGGGGGACTTCGGCCGGTGGCTGCCGGACGGGCGGCTGGAGTTCCTCGGCCGCCGGGACGCCCAGGTCAAGATCCGCGGCTTCCGGATCGAGATCGGCGAGGTGGAGAACCAGCTGCTCCGGGTCGACGGGGTGCGCGACAGTGCCGTCGTCGTCACGGGCGAGGGCGAGGGCCGGCAGCTGGTGGCCTTCCACAGCGGCGAGGAGCTGTCCGACGAGCGGCTCCTGGAGGCGCTCGGCGCGGCGCTGCCCAGCTACATGATCCCCAGCCGGTTCCGCCGGCTCGACGTACTGCCGCTCACCGCCAACGGCAAGATCGACCGCAAGGCGCTGACCCGGCTCGCCGGGCAGGAGGAGTCGGCGGACGGCGGCGTGGAGCTGCACACCGGCACCGAACGGCGGCTCGCAGAGCTGTGGTCCCAGGTTCTGAAGGTGCCGGCCGAACGGATCGGCCGGGCCTCCCATTTCTTCGACAGCGGCGGGACCTCGCTGTCCATGCTGCGGCTGGCGATCGCGCTGGACCGTGTGGTGACGCCCGTCGAACTCCAGCAGCACCCGGTTCTCGCGGACTGCGCGGCGTTGCTCGACCGCCGGGCCGCCGGGACTCCGAATCCAGGAAGGCAGCCAGTTGACAGCCACGTTTGACGGCCCGGCCGTCCCCGAAACCCTCGGCGACGGCGCCGGGTTGCTCCTCGGCGAGGGCCGGCCCCCGGTCCTTGGGCTGACCGGTCCGGAGCTTCCCGCCGAGACCGTGCGCAGCCTGATCGCCCGGCACGGCGCCCTGCTCGTCCGGGGCCTGGGTCTGGCGGCCCCCGCCGATCTGGGCCGCGCCGCGCAGGCGCTCGGGGTGACCCCGATGACCGAGCGGGAGGGCTTCACCGGCCGGACCGACTTCGGCGACGGCGTGTACGGCGCCTCGGAGTGGCCGGCCGACGAGCCGATGTGCATGCACCACGAGCGCAGTTACGGCGACGAGGTGCCCGGCATCGCGCTGTTCGGCTGTCTGACGGCGCCCCGCTCCGGCGGCGCGACCGCGGTGGCCGACGCCCGGACGGTGCTGGCGGCACTGCCCGCCGATCTGGTGGAGCGCTTCGCCCGCGAGGGCTGGCGGCTGGCCCGCAACTACCGTGACATCGGCGTCAGCTGGACCGAATCCTTCGGCACCGACGACCCCGCGCAGGTCGACGCGTACTGCCGGGCGCACGCCCTGGACCACGCGTGGCTGCCGGACGGCTCGCTGCGCACCGTGCAGCACCGCGCGGCGGTGGTGCGCCACCCCGCCACCGGCGAGCGGCTCTGGTTCAACCAGATCGCCTTCCTCAACGAGCTGACCATGGACCCGGCGGTACGCGAGTACCTGGTGTCCCTGTACGGGCCGGACGCGCTGCCGTTCACCACCTTCCACGGCGACGGCGAGCCGGTCCCGGCGCAGGTCGTCGAGGTCATCAACGAGGCGTACACGGCGGCGACCGTACGGGAGCCGTGGCAGGCCGGCGACCTGCTCGTGGTCGACAACCTGCGGATGGCGCACAGCCGCGAGGCGTACGAGGGCGACCGCGAGATCGTGGCGCTCTTCGGCGACCCGGTGCGCCTCGACGGACACGTCCTGCCCGCCGCCACCTGACAGGCCGGGCCGGTTCGGAAGGCCGGTCCTCCCTCCTCTCCTCTACGGTTCCACGGAGCTTCACATGCCCCAGCAGCACGCTGCGCCTTCGTTCTCCGTCCTTTCCGGAGCCCAGGTGCACCAGGTACTCGACGCGCACCACCAGGGCGTCGTCGACCTGATCGAGACGGCCTACCGGCTGCACGGCGGAGGTGAGACGGTGAACCCGCCGTCGTACTTCCTCCGCTTCCCCGACCGCCCGTCCTCCCGGATCATCGCGCTGCCCGCCTCGATCGGCGGCGAGCGGCCCACGGACGGCCTGAAGTGGATCTCCAGCTTCCCGGAGAACGTCGAGGCCGGGATCCCGCGGGCCTCGGCGGTGCTGATCCTCAACGACCATGACACCGGCTACCCGCTGGCCTGTCTGGAGAGCTCCATCATCAGCGCCGCGCGCACCGCGGCGTCCGCGGCGCTCGCCGCCGACCGGATCTCCGCAGCGCGCGGCACCCGGCCGGCCCGGGTCGGGTTCTTCGGCGTCGGGCTGATCGCCCGCTACATCCACACCTATCTCGCGCGCACCGGCTGGCAGTTCGACGAGATCGGGGTGCACGATCTGTCGGCGGCGCACGCGGGCGGCTTTGCCGACTACCTCCGCGAGTCCGGCGAGACCGGCACGGTCACCGTGCACGGCTCCGCCGAGGAGCTGATCCGCTCCTGCGACCTCGTGGTCTTCGCCACCGTCGCCGGCACCCCGCATGTCACCCAGCCCGGGTGGTTCGCCCACCACCCGCTGGTCCTGCATGTCTCGCTGCGCGATCTGTCTCCCGAGGTGGTGCTGGGTGCGGCCAACATCGTGGACGACGTGGAGCACTGCCTGAAGGCGGACACCTCGGTGCACCTGGCGGAACAGCGGGTGGGCCACCGGGACTTCCTCGACGGCACGCTGTACGACGTCCTCACGGGGAAGGTGCGGCCGCCGGCCGACCGGACGGTGATCTTCTCCCCGTTCGGCCTGGGGGTGCTGGATCTGGCACTCGGCAGGCATGTCTACGAATCCGTGAAGGAATCCGGCGAGTTGCAGGTCGTCGACGGTTTCTTTCACGAGATGCGCCGTTACGGCTAGGGCGGGAGGCACCCGTGCCGACTATTTCGGCTCCGCAGGAATTCAACGAGGAAGACCTGTACGTCGATCTCGACGCAGTCCTCGGTATCCCGCTCCACCTCAAGTGCGAGGGCTTCAACTTCACCGGATCGGTGAAGCAGAAGGCCGCGCTGGAAATGGTCGAGGCCGCGGAGGAGGCCGGGCGGCTGTCGCCCGGTTCCGTCCTGGTGGAATCCTCGTCCGGCAATCTGGGCGTCGCGCTGAGCGTCATCGCGGCCAGCAAGGGCTATCGCTTCGTCTGTGTCACCGACTCCCGGTGCAATCTGGCCTCCAAGCGGCTGATGGAGGCGCTCGGCGCCACCGTCCACACCATCGCGGAGCCCGCGGCCGAGGGCGGCTTCCTCGGGGCGCGGATCGCCTACGTACGCAAGCTCTGCGAGGAGGACGCGCGGTACGTCTGGCTCAACCAGTACGTCAACCCCGCCAACTGGCGGGCGCATTACCGGTACACCGCCCCCGCCATCCACCGGAGTCACCCCGGGCTGGACGTGCTCTTCGTCGGGGCGGGGACCACCGGGACCCTGATGGGCTGCGCCCGCTGGTACAAGGAGCACCGGCCCGGGGTCCGCATCGTGGCCATCGACAGCGTCGGCTCGGTCGCCTTCGGCCACCCGCCGTCCCCCCGGATGATCCCGGGCCTGGGCTCCGGGGTCCGACCGGCGCTGCTGGACGAGGACTTCATCGACGATGTGGTGCTCGTCCCGGAGCCCGACACCGTGCGCATGTGCCACCGGCTGGCCGGGCGCGGCTTTCTGTTCGGCGGCTCCACCGGGACGGTCGTCAGCGGCGCCGACCGGTGGCTGACGGAGCGCGGCAGACCGGCGGGGCTGTCCTCGGTCGCCATCTCGCCCGATATGGGCGAGCGCTATCTCGACACCGTTTACCACACCAACTGGGTGCAGGGCGTCTACGGCGAGAACACGCTCGGGCCCGCGCACCCCAGCCATGAGACGAGAGAGGCAATACGATGACCAACCCGTTCGAGGACGCCGAGGGCCGCTACCTGGCGCTGGTCAACGACGAGGGCCAGTACTCCCTCTGGCCGGCGTTCGCCGAGGTCCCGGACGGCTGGCGGGCCGCCCTGCCGGAGACCGGCCGCGCCGAGGCCCTGGAGTACATCGCCGCGCAGTGGACCGATATGCGTCCGCTGAGTCTGGTCCGTGCGATGGAGGGCTCCGAGGGCACCGCGAAGGCGGCGTCCTGATGACCGTGACACTCGACACCGGGGCGGCGGCGCGGGTCGCGTCGCTCACCCCGGACGAATCCGCGGCGGCGGAGCGGGCCGCCCGCCGGGTGATGGCCTCCGGTGCCGCCCTGGTGGACAGCGCCGGCTGGGTCGATGCCGCGCGCACCGGCTGGTCGGAGCTGCCGCTCGGGCTGCGCCGGCCGCTTACCGACTTCCGCCGGGACTCCGGGCGCAGCGGGGTGCTGCTGCTGCGCGGCCTGCCGGTGGACGAGGCCGGGCTGCCCGACACCCCGTCCGGCGCCGGTTCCGTCCAGCGGGCGGGCTCGGTGGCCGCCGCGGTGCTGACGATGGTGGCCTGCGGTCTCGGCGACCCGGCCGCCTTCCGGCCGGAGAAGACCGGCGCGCTGGTCCAGGACGTGGTGCCGGTGCCGGGGAAGGAGGAGTTCCAGGGGAACGCGGGCTCGGTCCTGCTGACCTTCCACAACGAGAACGCCTTCCATCCGCACCGGCCCGACTTCGTGATGCTGCTGTGCCTGCGCGCCGACCACGAGAAGGTCGCCGCGCTGCGGACCGCCGGTATCCGTGCGGCGCTGCCGCTGCTGAGCGAGGAGACCCGGGCGGTGCTGGCCGCGCCGGAGTTCGTCACCGCTCCCCCGCCGTCCTTCGGCGGGTCGGACGGCGGCACCGAGCCGCACCCGGTGATCTTCGGGGCGCCCGAGGACCCGGATCTGCGGATCGACTTCGCGGCCACCCGGCCGGTCACCGACCGGGCCCGCCGGGCGATGGACGAGCTCGGCGACGCCTTCGAGCGGACCGGGCAGAGCACGGTGCTGGCCCCGGGCGATCTGGCGATCGTGGACAACCGGGTCACCACCCATGGGCGCAGCGCCTTCCAGCCGCGCTACGACGGCCGCGACCGCTGGCTTCAGCGCACCTTCGTCCTCACCGATCTGCGCCGCTCCCGCGGCTCCCGGTCCGGAGACGGTTACGTCCTTGACTGACAGCCTCCGCACCGCAATTCCCGAAAGGACCCGGCACCCATGACCCCTGCCATCCGGATCGAGAATCTGGCGAAGAACTTCGGCAGTACGGCGGCGATCCGGGGGGTCAGCCTGGAGGTGCCGGCCGGCCGGGTGCTCGGGCTGCTGGGCCCCAACGGCGCCGGCAAGACCACGCTCGTGCGCATGGTCTCCACGCTCATCCGGCCGGACAGCGGGCGCATCCTGGTGCACGGGCACGATGTCGTGCGCGAGGCCGCCCGGGTGCGCCCGCTGATCGGACTCACCGGCCAGTACGCCTCGGTGGACGAGGACATCTCGGGCTGGGAGAACCTCTATCTCATCGCCCGGCTGTTCAACCTGCGCGGGCGCAAGGCCCGCGCCCGCGCCGACGAGATGCTGGAACGCTTCAGCCTGACCGAGGCCGGCAAACGGCCCGTCGGCGGCTACTCGGGCGGTATGCGCCGGCGACTCGACCTGGCGGCCAGCCTCACCGGCGACCCCCGCGTCCTGGTCCTCGACGAACCGACCACGGGCCTCGACCCGCACAGCCGCAACAGCCTCTGGGCGGAGGTGAACCGGCTCGCCGGACAGGGCACCACCGTGCTGCTCACCACCCAGTACATGGAGGAGGCGGAGGCGCTCGCCGACGCCCTGGTGGTGATCGACAGCGGCCGGGTCATCGCGTCCGGCTCCACCGCCGAGCTGCGGGCGCGCCTGGGCGGGCAGATGCTCCGCATCCAGCCCGAGGAGCCCGGCGATCTGGCGCGGATCTGCCAGGTCCTGATGGCCGCGGGCCACACCGAGGCCGCCGTCATGGCGGACGAGGGGCGACTCCAGCTGCCGCTGACCGGCGGGGGCAGCCAGCTCACCGCCGTGGTCCGCACCCTCGGCGAGGCGGATCTCCCGCTCGCCGCCCTCGACACCCACATTCCGAGCCTTGACGAGGTCTTCCTCAAGCTCACCGGACCCGCGGCCAGGGAACCCGTCGCCGCTAGGAGCGCGGCATGAGTGCACTGGTACGTCACTCGCTGGCGCTGTCGCGCCGCAATCTGCGCAAGTCGCTGGCCAGTCCGGGGCAGGTGCTGGACACCGCGCTGATGCCGGTGGTGCTGTCCGTGATCTTCATCTACGCCTTCGGCGGCGCGATCGCCGGGAACAGCGCGGACTACCGGCAGTATCTGATGCCGGGCATCATGGCGCTGAACCACACCATCGTCTCCCGCACCGCGGGCATCGCCCTCAACACCGATTTCTCCTCCGGAGTGATGGACCGCTACCGGTCGATGCCCGTCGCCCGCTCCGCCGTACTCATCGGCCGGGTCTCGGCGGACTCGGTACGGCTGCTGATCAGCCAGCTGGCGGTGTTCGCGTTCGCCCTGCTCATCGGCTTCCGCGCGGACAACGGCCTGCTGCCCACCATCGCCGCCTTCGGTCTGCTGCTGCTGTACGGGATCGCGCTGTGCTGGGTGAACGCCTTCATCGGCCTGGCCGCCCGGAGCATCGACACGGTGCAGAGCGTGAGCACCATCGCCATGCTGCCGCTCCAGTTCGGAAGTTCGGTGTTCGTCGCGCCGGACACCATGCCCAGCTGGCTGCGGATCTTCGTGGAGAACAACCCGATGACCCAGGTCGTCGACGCGTCCCGGAATCTGATGATCGGCGGCCCGGTCGCGGCGCACGCCCAGGGCGCGCTGCTGTGGATCGCCGGGCTGATCGCGGTGTTCATGCCGCTGTCGGTGTGGAAGTACCGGTCGCGGACCTGAGCCGGCCGCGCGGGGGGCCGTCGCCGGCCTGACACCGGCGACGGCCCGTCCACACAGGGATTACTTGCCGTCCCCGCCCTGCGGCTGCGGCTCGCGGGGTGCCTCCGGGGGCATGCCAACTCCCCGTCATATTGCGGGGGCACCATGGGGTGTCAGCTCGCGGTCACGCCCAGGTGAGGCGTTGTCCGTCGGGGCCGACGTGCAGCCGCATACGGTCGGCCGACGGGCGCCCGTCCGCCTGCCAGCGTGCAAGGTGCTCGGTGATCTCGTCCCACAGGAACGCCGCGCCGCCCTGCCGCACCATCCACCGCGCGCTGTCTTGGTAGACGACCGCCCATGACCCGGCGTCCACGTCGATCACGACGTGTTCCGTCCGGCCGTCCCGTTCCAGCGTGAGCCGCTGCGCGCGCGGCGCGGCGAACTGCGCGACGAATCGGGCTGTCCAGTCGTCGAGCACATCCGCGCCCAGCTCTGCGGGCATCGCCTCGCCCTCGGTGAGGTTCGGCAGCATCCCGAGCGGGGGCGGAAGGTGCGGACGGGCCAGCATGAACGAGACCTGTCCGCCGAGAACCGGGCCGCTGGCCGTGCCATCGTCGGCGACCGTGAGCCGTACGAGTTCGGAGGCATGCATCCATCCGCCGAGCGTGACCAGGACCTCACCGCCCGGCCGTGTCTGCGCGAGCCAGTCGGCGGGCACGGTGTGCACGCTGCACGTGGCGATCACGCGGTCATACGGGCGGCCCCCCTTGTAGCCCGCGAGTCCGTCACCGACCACGCGGGTAGGCCAGTATCCGGCGCCCGCGAGGGCCATACCGGCACGGGACGACACCTCGGCGTCGACCTCGACCGTGGTCACGTTGTCCTCGCCGACGACATGGCAGAGCAGCGCGGTTGAGTAGCCCGTGCCCGTGCCGATCTCAAGGACCCGCGTCCCTTCGGCCGCCCGCAGGTCTTCGAGCATCCGCACGACCAGACTCGGCAGGGTGGATGACGACGAGGGGGCCGCGTTGATGCGCCCCTCGACCTGGTCAGGGAAGACGCCCCCGGCGACCTGTGTCACAAGGCTGTCGTCTTCGTAGATCCGCGCGAGCCCTTCCGCGGAGTCGCCTGCCACGGGCCGGTACCAGCCGCCCTCCTCGTACTCGAACCAGCCGCGCGAGAGGAACGCCTCGCGGGGCACCGCCATGACAGCCGCCTCTCCTTCGGGGCTGCGCAGGACGCCGGACTTGGACAGGCGCCGCGCGAGGTCGGCCCGTAGGTGGTCCGAGTGCAGGGGGTCAGTCATGCCGACTCGCTCCGTTCTCCAACAGGTCTGCGATTGCGTGTGTGAGGGGCAGTCCGGCCGCGTCTTCGAGCCACGCCCATTGGCCGTTGGGGTTGCACTCCAGGAACCACCATGCGCCATCCGCGGTCACGGCGAAGTCGAAGGCGCCGAAGTTCAGCCCGAAGTCGGCGAGGAACCCCACCAGCGCCCCGCGCATCGCGTCCGGGCAGGCGACCGGCTCGTAGCTGAGGCTCTGGTACTCGGCTCTCCAGTCCACGACCCCGGGCGGTGCGGTGATGCGCGCCGCGAACACCTGCTCGCCGACGACGACCGCCCGCACGTCCGCCACCTTGGGCACCTGCGCTTGGAACAGGTGCGCGCTGTGGCTCACCGCACCGTCGATCTCGCCCGCCTCGACCGGTGCGGCCCAGATTCCGGCGGGCTCACCCTCGACCTCGTACGCCCCCGCGTGCAACGGCTTATAGATCGTGCGCTGTTCGGCGCAGAACTGCTTGGCCTCCCCCAAGTCGTTGGTGATGAGGGTGGCCGGGACCATGAGCCCTGCGCGGGTCGCTGCGTCTAACTGCGCGGGCTTGTACTCAGCCCGTGCGATGGCTTGCGGGTGGCTCAGGTACAGGCACCCCGGCAGTGCCCCCAGCACGCCGCCCAAGCCTCGCCGGTTCTCCTGCGCGGCGAACCGGGCCGCCTGCTCGCCGCTGGTTGTCGGGTAGGGGCTGGGCCGACGGTGGTAGAGGGCGCGTACGGCGGAAAGGTCGACCGTACGCTCCCCGACCGTCAGTCGCCCGTCCCACCCTCCCCCGGACTTTGTCCGGGAGGTGCCCCCAGCCCCGATGCGTGCGGCGAGCACCACGGGCGCCGGGAAGTCGCGCCCCGGGTCTAATCGGAGGACGGGCACCCGGCGCCGGTTCAACTCGGCGATGACCAGATCAGCGGTTGCATCCTCATACTCCGTGCAGACCAGCACCGGGCGTCCGTCCATGTCGCTCCCCCTAGTCCTGTGTCGCGTCGTGGCCGGAGTCGGGGTCCTGCTTCCCGTCCTTGCTGAGCTGCGTGGGCGGGTAGGTGTTCACGCTCGTGCCGTGCTTGCCGAGTTCAGCCGGAGTCATTGCTCCGTCCTCTCCGATCCATCGGCCGGTCTGCGTGGCCTGGTCGATGCCCGCGTACCGCCACGGCGAGGGAGAACCGTTGCGCAGCGGTGCCATACGGCGCAGCCCCCATGGGGCCGGTGCAGTGGTCTCCGTAGGTGCAAGGGTCGTTTGCAAGTCTCCTCCTTGGTCGATTCGTACGGTGGTGTCGTGCAGGACCCGCGCCGGCAGGCGCTCGATGGTGAACGGGATGCAAGGGAACACGCGCCGCGTCACCGCGCCACCCCCTGCGCACTGCGCGCCGAGTCCTTGACGTGCAGGAAGCCCCCGGCCTTCTCGATCTCGCGCGCTACCTCGTCGTACTCCTGCGGAACCGACGAGATCATCGAGCGCCACGCCGTGAGCACCGCCCCGGCCTCGCCGCTCTTGATGCGCTCGGCGGCCTGCCCCAGCCCGTCACGCCCTTGCGGCGGCAGCAACCCCACGCGTTCCTCGATCACGCCGGTGATCTCCCACCCGAACGCCTCGGCGTACTCCGTGCACTCCTCGCGAGGTCCCGCGAGGTTCGTGTGGGGAGCACCACACAGGTAGATCACGCAGCGGAACTGCTCGATCTTCGCGGCCTCGGCCGGTACATCGGCCTCGCCCGGCGTGATACCCGCCGCCACGTCCGCCAGCGCCTGACGCCGTCTCAGGTCGCCGCCACTTCGACGACCCCTGGCCTGTCCCTGCCTCTGCTCAGTTGCGTTGCTGACCATGCATCAAGGGTGCTCGCGCAACCACGCACAGTGAAGAGATGGTGGGTAGGGCCGAGCGAGGGCGCCCGACCTCAACTCGTACGCTCCGTAGGACTCACACGATCAAAGGCACGCCGATCGCTTCGCCGATCCTCCGCACGCGCGCCGTGGACACCTTCGCAAGACGCTTCCCGATGACACCGGGCAATGCCTGATGCTTGACCCACTCCGGAGCGTCGAGCCCTACCTCAATCAGCGTGTCTCCGGCCTGGTCATGGAGGCCGGCCGCGCACTGGGCGAGTGCGACATCGAGCTTGTAGCGGTTGCGGGCGAGCTTGGGCATGGACCGAGGCAGCTCCGTCTGCGCAGCCAGCCGCAAGGCTTTTCCGTGGTTCCCGAGCGCCACGGCGATTCCCACGGCTTCGGTATTCGCCGCAGTGGGCCCGAAGTGCGTGCCACACAGCGCCTCGTCGCTGCCGAGCCGGGCTGCCGCCGCATGCGCCTGTGACAGGTAGTCGTCCGCGGATGCGGCGTTGCCCCCACGGGAGGCCGCCACAGCGGCGGAGATCATCAGTCGCCCGTACGCGAGCAGTTGGGGACGGGAGGCCCTGCTGAACGACGGCTCGATCCGCAGGGCCGCCTGCTCGGCAACGGCAACTGCCCTTGGAAGCCTGGCGCTTCGCAGGTAGATCCAAGACAGCGTTGACTCCAGGAGTGCAGTCAGCACATCGTCTCCGGAGTCGTCCGCCAGGGAGCGTGCCGACGTGAGCGCACTCAAGGCGAGATCCCGCTGACCGAGCAGAATCGCAGCCGAGGACGCGAACTGGTACGTGCTGGCGAGTACGGAGCCCAGTCGCTCGCGTTCGTACCCGGTTGCCTGCCCGTACCGAACTCGTCCTTCGAGCAGGACCTTGGCGACAAGCTCGCCGAACTCCACGTAGTCGCCCCGCCAGTAAGTAGCGCAGACACGGTCATGAGCGGTCGACAACTCGCTGAGGGTGCTCGGGGCGTCGATGCCCTCCCACACTCCGAGCGCACTGTCGTGGACCGCGTCGGAAAGCCGCCGCACAGCGGCTCGGGTGCCCCTGTCCATGCCCCGGCGCGGCGCCTGCTGCCCCAGGATCACGGACACGTCCGTGTTCAGCGCGTGGGCGAGCTTGAGCAGTGAACCGACGGACAGCTCGCCGCGGTCCTGCTCGGCTTTCTGCACCAGGGCGAGGGACAGCCCCGCGGCCTCAGCGAGCCCCTGCTGTGTCAGATCGGAGCCCCGTAGGTGCTTGATGCGCTTACCGTTCGTCAGATCGGCCCAGTTGCTCACGATCACCCCAGATGCTTTTGCTCCGGCTGCTGTACTCCGAGGGTAGGTCCAGAGGCCCAGACTCCCAGGGCGAACGGAACAGGCGCCGGGCCCCGAGCACACCCGGCCCATCGGCTGCGGTGCAGCCTCGGCCGGGCCGCTTGTCTGAAGCCGGGTGCCGACGTACCCCGCCACACGCGGAAAAACCCCAGCTCAGCAAGCGAAATGGCTTCAATAGCGCACTGAAACCCGGGCTTCTTAGCCTCCGGACGGTTGATGTGCCGCGTTCTGCTGATGCACGAGGAGTTCCCCGATGAGTGGTCCGAAGGCCCAGGCGCAGTGGCAGGGAGTGGAGCGGTCGTTCGCCGCGCTGACGCTTCCCGAGCTCTTCGAGGACCAGGTACGGCGTACTCCTGACGCCCCGGCCCTCGGCTGTGGTGACGAGCAGCTCAGCTACCGGGAGTTGAACGCCCGCGCCAACCGGCTGGCCCGGCTGCTGACGGAGCGGGGCGTGGGTCCCGAGCGGATCGTCGCGGTCCTGGTGCCGCGGTCCGTCGATCTCGTGGTGTCGCTGCTGGCGGTGGCGAAGACCGGGGCCGCCTATCTGCCGATGGACACCGACTACCCGGCGGACCGCGTCGCCTTCATGCTGTCCGACGCCCGTCCGGCCTGTCTGCTCACCACGGCCGGGGCCGGGGCGGCGGCGGAGGACTTCGACGGGCGGGCCGTGCTGCTGGACGATCCTGCCGTGACGCAGGCGCTGTCCCGGGCCGCGGAGACGGACCTCGGTGACGGGGAGCGGATATCCCCGCTGCGTCCGGCGCACCCGGCCTACGTCATCTACACCTCGGGCTCCACGGGCGTGCCCAAGGCCGTCATGATCGAACACCGGGCGCTCGCCGACTATCTCGGCTGGTCGCGGCAGACGTACCCGAGCGCCCGCGGCACCTCGCTGTGGCACTCGTCGGTGTCCTTCGACATGACCGTCACCTCGCTGTGGGTGCCGCTGGTCAGCGGCGGCCGGGTGCTGGCGGGCCCGCTGGAGGAGGACGCGTTCGGCGGCGCGCCGGAGTGCACCTTCCTCAAGGCCACCCCCAGCCATCTGCCGCTGCTCGATGTGCTCCCGGCGGGCTTCTCCCCCACCGAGGAACTCATGCTGGGCGGTGAGGCGCTGATCGGTTCCGTGCTGGACGAGTGGCGGCGGCGTCACCCGGCGGCGACCGTGCTGAATGTGTACGGGCCGACCGAAGTGACCGTCAACGCGGCCGAGTTCCGGCTGGAGCCCGGTGAGCCGACCCCCGACGGTGTGCTGCCGCTGGGCCGGCTGATGGACAACGCGCGCGGCTATGTCCTGGACGCCGCGCTGCGGCCGGTCGGGGAGGGTGTCGCGGGTGAGCTCTACATCGCCGGGCCGGGGCTCGCGCGGGGTTATCTGGGGCGGGCGGGGCTGACCTCGGAGCGGTTCGTGGCCGATCCGTACGGTGCGCCCGGCAGCCGGATGTACCGCACGGGCGACCTGGCGCGCTGGCGGGCCGACGGGCAGCTGGAGTTCCTGGGCCGCACCGACCACCAGGTGAAGGTGCGCGGGCACCGGGTCGAGCTGGGGGAGATCGAGGCGGCGCTGCTGCGGCACCCGCTGGTCTCCCGGACCGTGGTGCTGGTCCGCGAGGACCGGGAGGGTGACCAGCGGATCGTCGCCTATGTGACGGGAGTGGGGGATGCGGAGGCGCCCGACCCGGCGGTGCTGCGGGAGCTGGTCGCGGAAGCGCTGCCCGACTACATGGTGCCGTCCGCCGTGGTGGTGCTGGAGCAGTGGCCGCTGACGCCGAACGGCAAGGTCGACCGGGGGCAACTGCCCGTCCCCGACTACGCCTCGCAGGCGGGGAGTGGTGGCCGGGCGCCCCGTGACGTCACCGAGGAGACCCTCGCCGCGCTCTTCGCCGACGTGCTGGGCCTGCCAGCCGTCACCATTGATGACAACTTCTTCCACCTCGGCGGACACTCGCTCCTCGCCACCCGTCTCATCAGCCGGATCCGGGCCACGCTCCACGCCGACCTCACCGTCCGCGCGCTCTTCGAGCACCCCACCGTCGCCGCGCTCGCGCCGGAGCTCGCCGCCGCCCCCACCGCCCGCGTCCCGCTCGCGCCCGTCACCCCCCGTCCGCCGCGCCTTCCGCTCTCCCCCGCGCAGCGCCGGCTGTGGTTCGCCTACCAGCTGGAGGGCCCGAGCCCCACCTACAACATCCCGCACGCGTTCCGGATCGGCGGTCCTCTCGACCACCCGACGCTGGCCACCGCCCTGGCGGACCTCACCGGGCGGCAGGAGGCCCTGCGCACCCGTATCGCCGAACACGACGGGGAGCCCCACCAGATCGTCCTCCCGGCCGAGCAGGCGCGCCCCGAGCTGCCCCTCGTCGCCACCACCGAGGACCAGCTTCCCGAACACCTCGCGGAGCAGGCCGGCCACGCCTTCGACCTCAGCCACGAGAACCCGTTCCGCGCCGTGCTCTACCGCCTGGCCGAGGACGAGCACGTGCTGTTTCTCCTCATGCACCACATCGCCGGCGACGGCTGGTCCACCGGCCCGCTGCTCCAGGACCTCGGCGCCGCCTACACCGCGCGCCGGGGCGGCAGCTCGCCGGCCTGGCAGCCCCTCACCGTGCAGTACGCCGACTACACCCTCTGGCAGCGGGAGATCCTGGGCTCCGAGGACGATCCCACCAGCCTCGCCGGGCGTCAACTCGACTTCTGGCGCGACCAGTTGACGGGCCTGCCGGAGCTGCTGGAGCTGCCGCTGGACCGGCCCCGTCCCGCCGTCGCCAGCCATCGTGGCGCGAGTGTGCGCTTCGCTCTGGACGCCGAGCTGCACCGGGGTGTGGCGCGGCTGGCCCGGCAGTGTGATGTCACCGTCTTCATGGTCTTCCAGGCCGCGGTCGCCGCGCTGCTGTCGCGGCTCGGCGCGGGCACCGACATTCCCCTGGGCACCGCCGTCGCCGGACGCAACGACGACGCCCTCGATGACCTCGTCGGCTTCTTCGTCAACACGCTGGTGCTGCGCACCGATGTCTCCGGCGACCCGAGCTTCCGCGCACTCCTCGCCCGGGTACGGGACACCGACCTGGCCGCCTACGCCCATCAGGACGTGCCCTTCGAGCGGGTCGTCGAGGCGGTCAACCCGGTGCGCACGCTCTCCCACACCCCGCTGTTCCAGACGATGCTCACCTCGCAGAACACGCCGGACCACGGCGCCGCGACGGCCGGGCTGAACGCCGTGGCCGAGGAAGTGCCGCGGCGGACCGCGCGGTTCGATCTGTCCTTCCACACCTGGGAGCGGCAGGCCGCCGACGGCTCCTGGACGGGGGTGGACGGTCTGCTGGAGTACGCCACCGACCTCTTCGACGCGGCCACCGCCGAGGCGCTGGCCGCCCGGCTGGTCCGGCTGCTCGGCGCGGCCGTCGCCGGGCCCGATCTGCCGGTCGGGCAGCTGAATCTGCTGACCGCCGCCGAGCGGGACCGGCTGCTGCACGCCTGGCAGGGCGAAGCGCGCGGGCTGTCCGGGCGGACGGTGCCGGAGCTGTTCGAGGACCGGGCCGCGCAGGCCCCGGACGCCCCCGCCGTCGTGCACGAGGGCACCGCGCTGACCTACCGCGAGCTGAACGAGCGGGCCAACCGGCTGGCCCGGGTGCTGGCCGGCCGGGGTGTGGGGCCGGAGAGTTATGTCGCCGTGGCGATGCCGCGGTCGGTGGAGCTGGTGGTCGCGCTGCTGGCCGTGCTGAAGGCCGGCGGCGCGTATCTGCCGCTGGACCCGTCCTATCCGGCGGACCGGCTCGGCTTCATGCTGGAGGACGTGGCGCCGGTGCTGGTGCTGACCGGGCGCGGGGTGATGGAGGAGGTCCCGGCGCCGTGCCCGCTGCTGCGGCTGGACGAGCCCGGTACGGCCGCCGAGGTGGCGGCGCGGTCCGCCGCCGACCTCACCGACGCGGACCGCAGCGGCCCGCTGTCGCTGGACAACGCCGCCTTCGTGATCTTCACTTCGGGCTCCACCGGCCGCCCCAAGGGCGTCACGGTCCAGCACCGCTCCCTCGACGGCTATCTGTCCTGGACCCGGTCCGCCTATCCCGGCGTCGCGGGCACCGCGCTGGTGCACTCGCCGGTCGCCTTCGACCTCACGGCGACCGGCCTGTTCGCCCCGCTCACCTCGGGCGGCTGTGTGCAGCTGATCGAGCTGGACGCGTCGAGCGCGGCGGCCGAGGGGCAGCAGAGCCCCAGTTTCGTCAAGGCGACCCCGAGCCATCTGCCGTTGCTGATCGAGCTTCCCGACGCCTTCTCCCCCGACGAACAGCTCGTGCTCGGCGGGGAGTCGCTGATGGGCGAGGTGCTGGACGAGTGGCGGGGCCGGCACCCCGGGGCGACCGTGATCAACGAGTACGGGCCGACGGAGACCACCGTCGGCTGCTCGGAGTACCGGATCGAGCCGGGGGACACCGTCCCGGCGGGTGTGGTCACCATCGGCCGGCCGGTCTGGAACACCCAGATGTTCGTGCTGGACGCGCGGCTCCAGCCCGTGCCGGTGGGCAGCCCCGGTGAGCTGTACATCGCCGGGGACCTGGTGACCCGCGGCTACCACCGGCGCCCCGACCTGACCTCCACCCGCTTCGTCGCCAACCCCTTCGGTCCGCCCGGCAGCCGGATGTACCGGTCGGGTGACCTCGGCAGGTGGCGGGCGGACGGACAGCTGGAGTTCATCGCCCGGGTCGACGATCAGGTCAAGCTCCGGGGCTTCCGGATCGAGCTCGGCGAGATCGAGGGCGTCCTCGGCGCCCACCCCGAACTCGCCCAGGCCGCGGTGATCGTGCGGGAGGACCGGCCCGGCGACAAGCGGCTGGTCGGCTACGCGGTCCCGGCCCCCGGATGCTCCCCGGACCCGGCGGAGCTGCGCCGCTACGCCGCCCGGCAACTGCCCGACTACATGGTGCCGGTGGCCTTCGTGCTGCTCGACGAGCTGCCGCTGACGGTCAACCGGAAGCTGGACCGCAGGGCGCTGCCGGTGCCCGACTACGGCTCCGCGCGCGCCCCGGGCCGGGGTCCGCGTACCGCGCACGAGGAGATCCTGTGCGGTGCGTTCGCCGAGGTCCTGGGCCTGCCGCGGGTGGGCGTGGACGACAGCTTCTTCGATCTGGGCGGCCATTCGCTGCTGGCGACCCGGCTGATCGCCGGGCTGCGCGGCACGCTGGGGGTGGAACTGTCCATCCGGGCGGTCTTCGAGACGCCCACGGTGGCGGGGCTCGCGGCCCGGCTCGACGAGGCCGAGCGGGCCCGTCCCGCGCTGGTGGCGGCGGACCGCCCGGAGCGGGTGCCGCTGTCCTTCGCCCAGCGGCGGCTGTGGTTCATCCACCGCCTCCAGGGCTCCAGCGTCACCTACAACATCCCCACCTGGATACGGTTGTCCGGCCCGCTGGACCACGACGCGCTGCGGGCCGCGGTCGCGGACGTGGTGGCGCGGCACGAGGTGCTGCGCACCGTCTACCCGGAGGCGGACGGTGAGCCGTATCAGCAGGTCCTGCCGGCCGGTGAGCTGACGCCGGAGGTGTCCTTCGTCCCGGTGGCGGGGGAAGCGGGGCTGGCCGAGGCGCTCTCACGGGCGGCCCTGCATCCCTTCGAGCTGGTCGGCGAACTGCCGCTTCAGGTCAGTGTGTTCTCGCTGAACGAACGGGAGCATGTACTGGCAGTGGTGATGAACCACATCGCGAGCGACGGCTGGTCCATGGCACCGCTGGCCCGGGATCTGTCGGAGGCGTACGGTGCGCGCCTCGCAGGCGAGCGGCCGGTGTATACCGCGCTGCCCGTCCAGTACGCCGACTACGCGCTGTGGCAGCGGGAGCTGCTGGGGTCGGAGGACACCCCGGGCAGCGTGATCTCACAGCAGCTGGCGTTCTGGGAACGTGAGCTGGCCGGCGCCCCCGAGCTGATCGAACTGCCGCTGGACCGGCCCCGCCCCGCGGTGGCCAGTCACCACGGCGGCAGTGTGCAGCTGGAGCTGGACCCCGAGCTGCACCGTCAGCTGGTCGCGCTGGCCCAGAGTTCCGGTGCCACCCTGTTCATGGTGCTGCACGCGGCGATCGCGGCGCTGCTGTCGCGGCTCGGGGCCGGCACCGACATCCCGGTGGGCACCGCCGTGGCGGGCCGTATGGACGAGGCGCTGGACGATCTCGTCGGGTTCTTCATCAACACCCTGGTACTGCGCACCGATCTGTCCGGGAACCCGACGTTCCGCGAGCTGCTGGCCCGCGCACGGAAGACCGCCCTGGCGGCCTACGCCCATCAGGACGTGCCCTTCGAGCGGGTCGTCGAGGCGGTCAACCCGGACCGGGTGCTGTCCCATTCACCGCTCGTCCAGGTCGCGGCGTCGCTCCAGAGCTACCAGCAGGGCGCCCTGGACTTCCCCGGCACGGAGGCGACCGCACCGAAGGTCACCAACGAGATCGCCAAGTTCGACCTGATCTTCTTCTGGGAGGAGCGGCAGGACGCGGACCTGGTCCCGGACGGGCTCGGCCTCGAAGTGAAGTACGCGACCGACCTGTTCGACCACGGGACCGTGGTGAACCTCGCGGACCGGCTGCTGCGGGTACTGCGGGCAGCCGTCGCCGACCCGGACCGCAGGGTCGGGCAGATCGAGATCCTCGCTCCGCAGGAGCGCGACCGGCTGCTCTCCGGCCGGAACGACACCACCCGCAGCACGGCCGGGGCGACGATGCCGGAGCTCTTCGAGAACTGGGTGGCCACCGACCCGCAGGCGCCCGCCGTGGTGTTCGAGGACCTCCAACTGAGCTATGCGGAGGTGGCGGAACAGGCGAACCGGCTGGCCCGGCTGCTGATCCAGCAGGGTGTCGGTCCGGAGCGGGTGGTGGCCCTTGCCCTGCCGCGCTCACCGGAGATGGTCGTAGCGGCACTGGCCGTGCACAAGGCAGGCGGCGCATACCTGCCCGTCGACCCGGAGTACCCCGCCGAACGCATCGCCTACATGCTCGACGACGCCCACCCCACCTGCCTGATCACTCTCACGGGTGTCGCCCTCCCCGAAACCGACTGCCCCCGCCTCCTCCTCGACGACCCCACCCTCGTCACCGCCCTCAACGACCAACCGACCACCCCCCTCGCCCCCCGCGCCGAACTCCGGCACCCCGCCTACGTCATCTACACCTCCGGCTCCACCGGCCGCCCCAAGGGCGTCGAAGTCACCCACGCCGGAGTGGCCTCACTGGCAGCCACCCACACCGAAGCCTTCGCAGTGGGCCCCCGCTCCCGGGTCCTCCAATTCGCGTCACTGAGCTTCGACGCCGCCGCCTGGGAACTGATCATGGCGCTCACCACCGGCGCCGCACTCGTCGTAGCACCCCCGCCCCGGCTGGCGCCCGGCGAACCCCTGGCCCGGCTGCTGGCAGAGCAAGGCGTCACCCATGCCACCCTGCCGCCCGCCGCGCTCGGCGTCATGGCGCCGGACAGCCTGCCGGCCGGTATGACGCTGGTGGTGGCGGGCGAAGCCTGCGCCCCGGAGCTGGTCGGCCGCTGGTCGGCCGGGCGACGGATGGTGAACGCCTACGGCCCGACCGAAACCACCGTCTGCGCCACCATGAGCGAACCGCTGTCGGGCACCCAGACACCCCCCATCGGCAGCCCGATCCGCAACGCGCGCGTCTACCTCCTGGACGCCGCACTCCAGCCGGTCCCCGCAGGCGTCCCGGGCGAGCTCTACGTCGCGGGTCCCGGGCTGGCGCGCGGCTATCTGCGGCGACCGGGACTGACCTCGGAACGGTTCATCGCCGACCCGTACGGCACCCCCGGCAGCCGGATGTACCGCACCGGCGACCTGGCACGGTGGCGGGCCGACGGACAGCTGGAATTCCTCGGCCGCACCGACCACCAAGTAAAGATCCGCGGCTTCCGCATCGAACTCGGCGAGATCGAGGCCGTGCTCGACACCCACCCGCGGGTCAAGCAGACGGTGGCGCTGGTCCGCGAGGACAGCCCCGGCGACAAGCGCATCGTGGCGTACACCGAGCTGCTCCCGGAGCTGTCCGGGCCGCTGCCCGCCGAGGCTCTCCTGGAGCAGATCTCCGGCGGCCTGCCCCGGCACATGGTGCCGTCCGCGGTCGTCGTGATGGAACAGTGGCCGCTGATGCCGAACGGCAAGATCGACCGCAAGGCACTGCCCGTCCCGGGCAGGCCGGCGCCGTCCGCCGAGCACCAGGCACCGCGGAGCCCGCGCGAGGAGGCGCTCTGCAAGCTCTACGCCGAGCTGCTCGGCCTGCCGGAGGTCGGCATCCACGACAGCTTCTTCCGGCTGGGCGGGCACTCCCTGCTGGCGACCAGGCTGATCAGCGGGATCCGTGCCGCGCTCGGCGCCGAGGTCACCGTCCGGACGATCTTCGAGAATCCGACGGTCGCCCAGCTCGCGCAGCAGCTCGACGGCGCCCGCAAGGCACGTCCCTCGCTCCGCACCATGCGCCGCCGTCCGTCCTGAACCGCCGGTGGCGCCTTTGCCCGGCCGGTCCCTTTCTGTTCAGTTCCTTGAGGAGTCCGCTTTGTTCCCCATGTCGTACGCCCAGCGCCGGCTGTGGTTCGCGTTCCAGCTGGAGGGACCCAGCCCGACGTACAACTGCCCGCTGTACGTGCGCCTGTCGGGCGAGCTGAACCGGGACGCGCTGGTGGCCGCGGTCGCGGAGGTGACCGGCCGGCACGAGGTGCTGCGGACCCGGTTCGCTGAGGAGGCCGGCGAGCCCTGCCAGGTCGTGCTGTCTCCCGAGGACGGGCGGCCCGAGGTCCGGTTCGTGGAGCTGGACGGGGAGGCGGCGCTGACCAAGGCGCTGGCGGAGCAGGCGCGCCACTGCTTCGACCTCACCGCCGAGGTCCCGCTGCGGGTCACCCTCTACCGGGTCGCCGAGCGGGAGCACGTACTGCTGCTGCTGATGCACCACATCGCGGCCGACGGCTGGTCGATGGCGCCGCTGGCCCGGGATCTGTCGGAGGCGTACGCGGCCCGGTGCGCGGACGCCGCGCCGCAGTGGGAGCCGCTGCCGGTCCAGTACGCCGATTTCGCGCTGTGGCAGCAGGACGTGCTGGGCTCCGAGGACGACCCGGAGAGCCTGCTGTCGGAGCAACTCGGCTACTGGCAGCAGCAGTTGACGGGTGCGCCGGAGCTCCTCGAACTGCCGCTGGACCACCCGCGGCCGGCGGTGGCGAGCCACCGGGGCGCGACCGTGCGCTACACCCTGGACGCCGGACTCCACCGGCGGCTGGTGGAGCTGGCCCGCGCCTGCGACGCCACGGTCTTCATGGTCGTCCAGGCCGGACTCGCGGTCCTGCTGTCGCGGCTGGGGGCCGGGCGGGACATCCCGGTCGGTACCGCCGTGGCGGGCCGTACCGACGAGGCACTGGACGACCTCGTCGGCTTCTTCGTCAACACCCTGGTCCTGCGCACCGATCTCTCCGGCGACCCGACCTTCCGCGAGCTGGTGGCCCGGGTCCGGGACACCGACCTGGCCGCCTACGCCCACCAGGACGTGCCCTTCGAACGGGTCGTGGAGGCGGTCAACCCGAACCGGTCGCTGTCCCACACCCCGCTCTTCCAGGTGCTGCTGACCCTCCAGAGCAACGCGGACAGCACCTTCTCCATCCCTGGCGTCGAGGCTTCCTTCGGCGATGTGGCGACCGGGGTGGCCAAGACGGATCTCACCTTCTACCTGGAGGAGCGGTACACCCCCGAGCAGGCCCCGGCGGGCATGGTCGGCGAGATCCAGTACGCCGTGGACCTGTTCCGGGAGGAGAGCGCCGAGATCCTGGCGCAGCGGCTGATCCGGGTGCTGGACGCGGTGACCGCGGCCCCGGACCGGGCCGTGAGCCAGGCTCCGGTGCTCGACGCGGCCGAGCACCACCAGCTGATCGTGGCGCGCAACGCGACCGGCCACCCGGTCCCGCCGGCGACGATGCCGGAGCTCTTCGACACCTGGGTGGGCACCGATCCGCAGGCGCCCGCCGTGGTGTTCGAGGACCTGGTGCTGAGTTACGCGGAGGTGGCGGAGCGGGCGAACCGGCTGGCCCGGCTGCTGATACGGCACGGGGTGGGCCCGGAGCGGGTGGTGGCCCTCGCCGTGCCGCGCTCGCCGGAAATGGTGATCGCGGCGCTGGCGGTGCACAAGGCGGGCGCGGCGTATCTGCCCGTCGACCCGGAGTACCCCGCCGAGCGGATCGCCTACATGCTCGACGACGCCCGCCCCGCCTGCCTGCTCACCGTCGGCGGCGTCGCGCTGCCCGAAACCGGCTGCCCCCGCCTGCTCCTGGACGACCCCGCCGTCGTCGCCGACCTGAACGACCTGCCCGCCACCCCGCTGGGCCCCCGCGCCGGGCTCCAGCACCCCGCCTATGTCATCTACACCTCCGGCTCCACCGGCCGCCCCAAGGGCGTCGAGGTCACCCACGCCGGAGTGGCGTCGCTGGCGGCCACCCACGCCGAGGCGTTCGCGGTCGGACCCCGCTCCCGGGTGCTCCAGTTCGCCTCGCTGAGCTTCGACGCCGCGGCCTGGGAACTGATCATGGCGCTGACCACCGGCGCCGCCCTGGTGGTCGCGCCCGCGCCCCGGCTGGCGCCCGGCGAGCCGCTGGCCCGGCTGCTGGCGGAACAGCGGGTCACCCATGCCACGCTGCCGCCCGCCGCGCTCGGCGTACTCGGGCCGGACGGGCTGCCCGCCGGGATGACGCTGGTGGTGGCGGGCGAGGCCACCGCCCCGGAGCTGGTGGGGCGCTGGTCGGCCGGGCGCCGGATGGTGAACGCCTACGGCCCGACCGAGGCCACCGTCTGCGCCACCCTGAGCGAGCCGCTGTCGGGCGCCCAGGTGCCGCCGATCGGCAGCCCGATCCGCAATGCCCGGGTCTATGTCCTGGACGCCGCGCTGCGCCCGGTGCCCGCAGGGGTCGCGGGCGAGCTGTATGTCACGGGGCCGGGGCTCGCGCGGGGCTATCTCGGTCGGCCGGGGCTGACGTCGGAACGGTTCGTGGCCGATCCGTACGGTGCGCCCGGCAGCCGGATGTACCGCACCGGCGACCTCGCGCGCTGGCGGGCCGACGGCCAGCTGGAGTTCCTGGGCCGCACCGACCACCAGGTCAAGATCCGGGGATTCCGTATCGAACTCGGCGAGATCGAGGCGGCGTTGAGCGCCACCGGGCAGGTGGCCGAGGCGCTGGTCACGGTGCATGACGACGCGGCCGCCGGGCGCCGGCTGGTGGCCTATGTGACGGCCGCGGGCGGTGCGGAGGCACCCGACCCGGCGGCGCTGCGGGAACTGGTCGCGCAGTCGCTGCCGGACTACATGGTCCCGTCCGCCGTGATCGTCCTGGAGCAGTGGCCGCTGACGCCCAACGGCAAGGTCGACCGGGCGCAACTGCCCGCCCCCGACTACGCCTCGCACGCCGGGAGCGACGGCCGGGCGCCCCGTGACGCCACCGAGGAAACCCTCACCGCGCTCTTCGCCGAGGTCCTGGGCCTGCCCGCGGTCACCATCGACGACAACTTCTTCCACCTCGGCGGCCACTCCCTCCTCGCCACCCGCCTCCTCAGCCGGATCCGCACCGCCCTGCACGCCGAGATCCCGCTCCGCGCGCTCTTCGAGCACCCCACCGTCGCCGCACTCGCCCCCCAGGTCACCGGCGCCCACACCACGGCCCGCGCCCCCCTCACGGCCGCCGACCCACGCCCCGCACACCTCCCCCTCTCCCCCGCCCAGCGCCGCCTCTGGTTCGCCTACCGGCTCGAAGGCCCCAGCCCCACCTACAACATCCCGCACGCCCTGCGCCTGACCGGACCGCTCGACCACAGCGCCCTCACCCAGGCCCTCGCCGACCTCACCGAGCGCCACGAGACCCTGCGCACCCGCATCACCGAGCACGACGGGGAGCCCCGGCAGACCATCGTCTCCGCCGATGAAGCGCTCCCCGGCCTCCCCCTCGTCACCACCACCGAGGACCAGCTCCCCCACCACCTCGCCGAACAGGCCGCCCACCCCTTCGACCTCACCCACGAGCACCCGCTCCGCGCCACCCTGTACCGCCTGGGCGACCAGGACCATGTCCTGCTGCTGCTCCTGCACCACATCGCGGGCGACGGCTGGTCCATCGCCCCGCTCCTGACCGACCTGTCCACCGCCTACACCGCGCGCCACCAGGGCACCGCCCCCGCCTGGCAGCCCCTCACCGTCCAGTACGCCGACTACACCCTGTGGCAGCGGGAGGTGCTGGGCTCCGAGGACGACCCCGACAGCCTGATAGCGGGCCAACTGGACTACTGGCACGAGCAGTTGGCGGGTGCTCCGGAGCTGCTGGAGCTGCCGCTCGACCACCCCCGGCCCGCCGTCGCCTCCCACCGGGGCAGCACGGTCGGGCTGGCCGTCGACGCCGAGGTGCACCAGGGGCTGGTCGCGCTCGCGCAGGCCACGGACTCCACGCTGTTCATGGTGCTGCACGCCGCGGTGGCCGCGCTGCTGTCGCGGCTCGGCGCGGGTACCGACATCCCGCTGGGCACCGCCGTTGCCGGGCGCACCGACGACGCCCTCGACGACCTCGTCGGCCTGTTCATCAACACCCTGGTGCTGCGCACCGATGTCTCCGGCGACCCGACCTTCCGCGAACTCCTCACCCAGGCCCGGGAAACCGACCTGGCCGCCTACGCCCACCAGGACGTGCCCTTCGAGCGCGTCGTCGAGGCGGCGCAGGTCTCCCGGGTGCTCTCGCACATCCCGCTCGCCCAGGTGATGCTGCACCTCCAGAACAACGCGGACGCGCCGGGCAGCCTGCACGACGAGGTGCGGATGGCCACCGAGCCGACCACGCTGGAGGCGGCCAAGTCCGATCTGTCCTTCGGGCTGCGCGAGCGGTTCACCGAGGCCGGCCGCCCGGCGGGGCTGACCGGCTCCCTCGAATACGCCGAGGATCTCTTCGGCCGCGACGGGGCGCGGGCCCTCGCCGAACGCCTGGAGCGGCTGCTGACGGCCGCCGCGGCCGCACCGGACCGCCCGGTGAGCGAGATCGATCTGCTGGCACCGGGCGAGCGGCAGCGGCTGCTGGTGGAGTGGAACGGCACCGCCGAGGAAGCGGCCCCGGCCTCGCTGCCGGAGCTGTTCGAGGCACAGGTGGCCCGCACCCCCGACGCGGTGGCCGTGGTGTACGAGGGGGCGTCGCTGACGTACCGCGAGCTCAACGCGCGGGCGAACCGGCTGGCCCGGCTGCTGGTGGCGCACGGCGCCGGCCCCGAGCGCTTTGTGGCGCTCGCGCTGCCGCGGACCGCCGACCTGGTCGTGGCGCTGCTGGCGGTGGTGAAGTCCGGGGCGGCGTATGTCCCGATGGACCCGTCCTATCCGGCGGACCGGACCGCGTACATGCTCGCCGACTCCGGCCCCGAGCTGCTGCTGAGCACCGCCGAAGCCGCGGCCGGACTGCCCGAGTCCCGGCCCCGGACCCTGCTGCTGGACGACCCCGGCACCGCCCGTGCGCTGGCGGGGTACGACGGCGACGACCTGACCGACGCGGACCGCGGCGGCCCGCTGTCGCCGTCGAACGCCGCGTATGTCATCTACACCTCGGGGTCCACCGGCCGCCCCAAGGGCGTCGTCGTCCCGCACCGCAATGTGGCGCGGCTGTTCGCGGCGACCGAGGAGTGGTTCGGCTTCGGACCGGACGACGTGTGGACGCTGTTCCACTCGTACGCCTTCGACTTCTCGGTGTGGGAGCTGTGGGGGCCGCTGCTGTACGGCGGGCGGCTGGTCGTGGTGCCGTACGCGGTGAGCCGTTCCCCGGAGGACTTCCTGCGGCTGCTGGCCGACGAGCGGGTGACGGTCCTCAACCAGACGCCGTCGGCCTTCTACCAGCTGATGCAGGCCGACGCGGAACACCCCGACCTGGGTGCGCAACTGACCCTGCGCCGCGTCGTGTTCGGCGGCGAGGCGCTGGACCTGGGCCGGATGGCCGAGTGGTACCGCCGCCACGGGGACACCGCGCCGGTCCTGGTGAACATGTACGGGATCACCGAGACCACCGTGCACGTCAGCCATCTGCCGCTGGACGAGCGGGCGGCGGCCGGGCAGACCCGGAGCCTGATCGGCCGGGGCATCCCGGATCTGCGGGTGTACGTGCTGGGCGACCGGCTGGAGTTGCTGCCGCCCGGCGTGCCCGGCGAGATGTATGTGGCGGGCGCGGGGCTCGCGCGGGGTTATCTGGGGCGGCCGGGGCTGACGTCGGAGCGGTTCGTGGCCGACCCGTTCGGCCCGCCGGGCGCGCGGATGTACCGCACCGGTGACGTGGCCCGCTGGACGGCCGACGGGCAGCTCGAATACCTCGGGCGCGCCGACGACCAGGTGAAGGTGCGCGGCTTCCGGATCGAACTCGGCGAGATCGAGGCCGCGTTGGAGTCCCATCCGGCGGTGGCGCAGGCCCGGGTCGTCGTCCGGGAGGACGGACCCGGCGAGAAGCGGCTGGTCGGCTATGCGGTCCCGGAGGCCGGGCCGGGCGGGCTGCCCGCCGCGGGGGTGCTGCGGGAGCATCTGGCCGGCGCGCTGCCGGACTACATGGTCCCGGCCGCCGTCGTCGCCCTGGACGCGCTGCCGCTGACCGCCAACGGCAAGCTCGACCACAAGGCGCTGCCCGCGCCCGAGTACACCGGCGCCGCCACCGGGCGGGCCCCGCGCACCGCTCGCGAGGAGACCCTGTGCCGGGTCTTCGCGGAGGTGCTCGGCCTCGCGCACGCCGGGATCGACGACAGCTTCTTCGAGCTCGGCGGGGACAGCATCAGCTCCATCCGGCTGGTCTCCCAGGCCCGGGCCGCGGGGCTGGACGTGACGGTCCGACAGGTCTTCGAGTGCCGTACGGCCGCCGCGCTCGCCGCCGTCGCCACCGAGATCACCCAGGACTCCGGGCCGCGCCCGGCGGACGACGGCGTGGGCGGCTTCCCCATGACGCCGATCATGCACTGGCTGTACGAGCAGGAGGGACCCACGGCGGGCTTCAACCAGTCGGTGACCGTCCGGGTCCCGGCCGGGCTCGGGGAGCAACGGCTCACCGACGCCGTACAGAGCTGGCTCGACCACCACGATGTGCTGCGGCTGCGGATGGCGCGGGACGGGGACGGCGCGGGACGGCCGGTGACCGGCCCGCCCGGGTCGGTGTCCGCGGACTCCGTCCTGCACCGGGTGGAGATCGCCGGACTGGCGGCCGGCGCCCGGGACCTGGCGCTCACCGAGCACGGGGAGAAGGCCCGGCTGCGGCTCTCCCCGCACGACGGGTGCGTGCTCCAGCTCGTCTGGTACGACGCCGGGGACGCGGCACCGGGGCTGCTCCAGATCCTGATCCACCACCTCGCGGTGGACGGCGTCTCCTGGCGCATCCTGCTGCCGGATCTGCGGACGGCCTGGGAGGCCGCCGGGGACGGGCGGGCACCGGCGTTCGCCGAGGTGCGCACCTCGTTCCGCCAGTGGGCACAGCGGCTGACCGAGAGCGCGCAGGAGCCCCGCTGGGAGGACGGCCTCGGGGTGTGGACCTCGGTCCTCGGCGACCCGGCGGCGGCCGCGCTGCCGGGCGTACGGCCGGTGGACCCGCGGACGGACACCGCGGAGACCGTGCGCCATCTGACGCTCGGCCTGCCGACGGAGCGCCTCGAACCGCTGCTGACGACGGTCCCGGCCGCCTTCCACGCGAACGTGAACGATGTGCTGCTGACCGGCTTCGCGCTCGCCGTCCTGGAGTGGCGCCGCCGGCGCGGCGACCGCTCGGCGTCGGGTGTCCTGGTCGACCTGGAGGGCCACGGCCGCGAGGACATCCTGGAAGGCGCGGACCTGTCCGCCACCGCCGGCTGGTTCACCAGCCTCTACCCGGCGCTGCTGGCCCCCGCGGCCGTCGACTGGGCGGAGCTGCGGGCGGGCGGCCCCGGCGTGGGCGCGGCCCTGAAGGCGGTCAAGGAGCAGCTGCGCGCGCTGCCGGGCAACGGGGTCTCGTACGGCATGCTCCGCTACCTCAACCCGGGTACCGCACCGCGTCTCGCCGAACTCCCCGCCCCCCGCCTCGGGTTCAACTACCTGGGCCGGTTCGCGGCGGCGGGCGGGAGCGACGGCGGGCTGTGGACCATGGCGAACGGGCTGCCCTCCCCCGCGCCGCGCGATGCCGGGGCCGCGGTCCCGCACGCGCTGGAGGTCAATGCGCTCACCGAGGACCTGCCCGGCGGTCCGCGGCTGAACGCCACCTGGTCCTGGCCGGCCGGCCTCCTCCCGGAGCCGGCCGTGCGCGAGCTCGCCGAGCTCTGGTTCGAGGCGCTGGACGCCCTGGTCGTCCACACCGCCGGCGCCGAAACCGGCGGTCACACACCCTCCGATCTCTCCCTCGGGCTCTCCCAGGACGAGATCGATGCACTTGAAGCAGAACTGGGGATCCTCTGATGAAAAAGCAGTCCGCGCTGGAAGACGTCCTTCCGCTGACGCCGCTCCAGGAAGGCATGTTCTTCCACTCCTGGTACGACGACGAGGCGGTCGACGTCTACGGCGTCCAGATGGTCCTCGACCTCGACGGACCGCTGCGCCCGGACCTGCTCAGGGCCTCGGCGGCGGCGCTCCTTACGCGCCACCCCAACCTGCGGGCGGGCTTCCGGCAGCGGGCGAACGGCCAGCCGTTCCAGGTGATCCACCGCGAGGTGCCGCTCCCGTGGGAGGAACTCGACCTCACGGCACAGGACGACGCCCCGCGGCGGCTGGCGGAGTTCCTCACCGCCGACCGCGCCCGCCGCTTCCCGCTCGACCGCCCGCCGCTGATGCGGTTCACCCTGGTGCGGCTCGGGCCCGACCGGCACCGGCTGGTGGTCTCCAACCACCATCTGCTGCTGGACGGCTGGTCCACCCCGGTCCTCGTACGGGAGCTGTTCACCCTGTACGAGCACGGCGGCGACGACCGGGCCCTGCCGCCGGTCGTGCCGCAGCGCAACTACTTCAGCTGGCTGGCCGCCCAGGACGAGGCCGGATGCGAACGGGCCTGGCAGCAGGCGCTGGACGCGCTGCCCGGCCCCTCGCTGGTGGCGCCCGCCGACCCGGGCCGGGTGCCGGTCGCACCGGAGCGGGTGGTGGCCGCGTTCCCCGAGGGCTTCGGCGGGGACCTCGAACGGTTCGCCCGGCAGCGCGGGCTGACCGTGAACACCCTGGTCCAGGGCGCCTGGGCGGTGGTCCTCGGCCGGCTCACCGGCCGCGACGACGTGGTCTTCGGCACCCTGGTCTCCGGCCGCCCGCCGGAGGTCGCCGGGATCGAGTCCATGGTCGGGATGTTCATCAACACCGTCCCGGTCCGGGTACGGCTCGACGCGGGCGCCCCGGTCACGGACAACCTCGCGCGGCTCCAGGACGAACAGTCCGCGCTGATCGGCCGGCACCACCTCAGCCTCGCGCGGATCCAGCGCCTGGCCGGCACCGGCGATCTCTTCGACACCTTCATGGTGTTCGAGAACGCTCCCGGGGATGACGGCGCCCGGCCCTCGTACGCGGGGGTGCGGGTCGAGATCGCCGAGGGCCACGACTCCGCGCACTACCCGCTGCGGGTGGTCGCCGGTCTCACCGGGCAGCGGCTCCAGATCGAGCTGGAGTACCGTCCCGACCTCTTCGACCAGGACGAGGCCGCGGCCGTACTCGGCGCGCTGGAAGGCGTACTGGGCGAGATCGTGGCCGGTCCCGGGCAGCCCGTGGCCGGCCTCGCCTGCCCGCTGCCGGCCGCCTTCCGGCGACTGGACACCGGTGCTCCGGATCCCGGGCCGGGCGCCGACGACGGGCCCGAGGCGCTGCCCCCGGTCGCCAGGACGGCCTTCTCGGCCACCGAGGAAATCCTCCGTGGCCTCTTCGAGAGCGTGCTGGGCCGCCCCTGCCCGGATGTCGACGACAGCTTCTTCACGCTCGGCGGGCAGTCGCTCACCGCGATCCGGCTGCTCAGCCGGATTCGCGCGGCCTTCGGCGTGGAGCTGCCGGTGCGGGCCGTCTTCGAGTCGCCGACCGTGGCCGGGCTGGCCGCCCGGCTGGCGCAGGCGGACACCACCCGCCCGGCCCTGGTGCCGGCCGTGCGCCCGGACCGGCTGCCGATGTCGTACGCCCAGCGCGGTCTGTGGTTCGCCTTCCAACTGGAGGGCAGCAGCCCCACGTACAACATCCCGCTGCCGCTGCGGCTGCGCGGCGCCCTGGACCGGGACGCGCTGCGGGCCGCGCTGGGCGACGTCATCGAGCGGCACGAGGCGCTGCGCACCCGCTTCACGGAGGTGGCCGGTGCGCCCTGCCAGATCGTGCTCCCCGCCGGGGAGGCCCGCCCGGAGCCGGAGTACGTCACGCTCGACGGCGAGGAGCAGGTGGCCGCCGCCCTGGCCGAGCGGACCGGGCACGGCTTCGACCTGGCCGGGGAACTCCCGCTGCGGGTCACGCTGCTGCGGATCTCGGACCGGGAGCATGTGCTGCTGCTCCTCATGCACCACATCGTGAGCGACGGCTCCTCGCTGGCGCCGCTGGTCCGGGACCTGTCGGTGGCGTACGGGGCGCGGCTGCGGGGCGGCGCGCCCCGGTGGCAGCCGCTGCCGGTGCAGTACGCCGACTACGCGCTGTGGCAGCGGGAGCTGCTGGGCGCCGAGGACGACCCGGACAGCGTGCTGGCGCGGCAACTCGCCTACTGGCGCGACCAGTTGGCGGGCTCGCCGGAGCTGCTGGATCTGCCGCTGGACCGTCCCCGCCCGGCGGTCGCCAGTCACCGCGGCACGACCGCGCCGTTCACCCTGGACGCCGGGACGCACGAGCGGCTGACCGAGCTGGCCCGGCGGTGCGACGCCACGGTCTTCATGGTGCTCCAGGCCGGACTCGCGGCCCTGCTGTCGCGGCTCGGCGCGGGCAGCGACATCCCGGTCAGCACCGTGGTGGCGGGGCGCACCGACGAGTCGCTGGAGGAGCTGGTCGGCTACTTCGTCAACAGCCTCGTGCTGCGCACCGATGTGTCCGGCGACCCGACCTTCCTGGAGCTGCTGGGGCGCGTCCGCGAGACCGATCTGGCCGCGTACGCGCACCAGGACGTGCCCTTCGAGCGGGTCGTCGAGGCGGTCAACCCCACCCGGACGCTGTCCCACGCACCGCTCGCCCAGGTGGCGCTGATCCTTCAGAACACCGGCAGCGCCACCCTCGAACTGCCCGGCCTCGACGTGTCCTTCGAGGGCGAGGCCGAAGGGGCCGCCAAGGTCGACCTCGCGTTCAACCTGAGCGAGTCCCGTACGGCCGAGGGCCGCCCGGCCGGGATCGGCGGTCAGCTCGAATTCGCCACCGATCTCTTCGACCCGGCGACCGCGCGACTGCTCACCGCACGTCTGGCCCGGGTGCTGGCCGATGCCTGCGCCACCCCCGAACTGCCGGTCAGCCGCCTTACGGTGCTCTCCCCCGACGAGCGGGACGCCCTGCTCCAGGACGGGCCGCACCGGCGCCCGGCCCCGCCGGCCGCCACCTTCGCCGAGCTCTTCGAGCGCCAGGTGCGCAGCGCCCCGGACCGTCCCGCGCTGGAGACGGACGGCGTCCTCAGCTACGCGGAACTCAACGCGCGGGCCAACAAGCTGGCGCGGCTGCTCGTCGCGCGCGGGGCGGGCCCCGAGCGTGCGGTGGCGGTCGCGCTGCCGCCCTCCGGGCACCTGGCGGAGGCCGTCCTCGCCGTGCAGAAGGCCGGTGCGGTGTATCTGCCGCTGGACCCGGGCTATCCGGCGGAGCGGCTGGCCGCGATGGTCGCGGACGCCGGCCCCGTCCTGCTGCTGACCACGGCCGCGCTCGCGGACCGGCTGCCGGAGACCGGTGCGGTGCCGGTGCTGTTGTTGGACGACGCCGCCACCGCGGCCGCGTGCGCCGCGCTGTCCGGCGCGGACCTGGTCGACGCCGAGCGGACCGCCCCGCTGCGGCTCGACCACCCGGCGTACACCATCTTCACCTCCGGCACCACGGGCCGTCCCAAGGGCGTCGTGGTCACCCACACCGGGCTGGCCGCGTTCGCCGCCAACCAGGCCGCGCACTACGGCGTCGGGGAAGGCAGCCGGGCGCTCCAGCTCGCCTCGCCCAGCTTCGATGTCTCGGTGGCCGAGCTCTTCTGGTCGCTGCTGTGCGGCGGATGCCTGGTCGTACCGGAGGCGACGCCCACGGGCGCGGAGCTGGTCGAGGTGCTCCGGGAGCGCCGGATCACCCATCTGATGATCCCGCCGTCGGTGCTGGCCGAAGTGCCCCGGACCGCACTGCCGGACCTGCGGGTGATGATCACCGGCGCGGAGGTGCTGCCCGCCGAACTGGCCGGGTTCTGGGGCCGCGGCCGGATGCTGATCAACGCCTACGGCCCCACCGAGGCCACCTGCGACGTCAGCTTCGCGATCCGCGGCCCGCGGACCGCGGACGGCACGGCGGTCATCGGGCGGCCGATCGACGGCGCCCGGGTGTATCTGCTCGATGCGGCCCTCCAGCCGGTGCCGTCCGGTGTGGTCGGCGAGCTGTATGTCTCCGGCACCGGAGTGGCCCGCGGATATCTGGACCAGCCGGCGGTGACCGCGGACCGCTTCGTCGCCGACCCGTTCGGCGCCCCCGGCTCCCGGATGTACCGCACCGGCGACCTGGCGTACTGGGACGGTGCAGGGCAGCTCCGTTTCTGCGGCCGGGCCGACAGCCAGGTCAAGGTGCGCGGCTTCCGGATCGAACTGGGCGAGGTGCAGGCGGCGGTGAGCCGGTGCGCCGGGGTGGGCCGCGCCGTGGTGACCGTCCGTGAGGACCGGCCGGGCGACCGGCGGCTGGTGGCGTACGTCCAACAGGAGCCGGGTGCCCGGCCGTTGGACCCGGCGGCGCTGCGGGACGAGACCGCCGAGCGGCTCCCCTCGTACATGACCCCGTCCGCGTTCGTCGTCGTCGACAGCTGGCCGCTGACGCCGAACGGCAAGCTCGACCACCGGGCGCTGCCGGCGCCCGCCCCGGTCACCGGGCGGTCCACCCGGCCGCCGGCCTCCCCGCAGGAGGAGCTGCTGTGCCGGCTCTTCGCGGAGGTCCTGGGGGCCGAACAGGTCGGCGTGGACGACAACTTCTTCGAGCTGGGCGGCCATTCGCTGCTGGCCACCCGGCTGGTGAGCCGGCTCGCGGCGCTCCTGGGCGGCGCCCCGGCGCTGCGCGACGTGTTCGCCGCACCGACCCCGGCCCGGCTCGCCGCCCAGCTCGACGGCGGCGGCAGCAGCGCGTTCGAGGTGATGCTGCCGCTGCGCACGGCGGGCCGCACCGCGCCGCTGTTCTGTGTGCACCCGGTCGCCGGATTCAGCTGGCGCTACTCGGCGCTGCTCGGCGCGCTGAGCACCGAGCACCCGGTGTACGCCCTCCAGTCCCGGGGCCTGGACGGCACAAAGGCGCCCGCCTCCTCCCTCGACGCGATGGCCGAGGACTACGTCCGCGAGATCCGCCGGGTGCAGCCCGAGGGCCCGTACCACCTGCTGGGCTGGTCGCTCGGCGGGAACATGGCGCACGCGGTGGCCACCGCGCTCCAGGCGCAGGGCCACGAGGTGGCGCTGCTCGCCGTGCTCGATGCCTACCCGGCGCCGGCCGACGGCCCCGGCACCGGCGGCCCCCAGGAGATCCTCACGCAGATGTACGAGGGCTATGCCGGGATCTACGGTCTGCCCGAGGGCGCCTCCCCGGAGCTGCCGGACACCGAGGTGATGCGGGCCCGGATCACCGACTGGCTGGGCCGCGGCGAGAGCGAGCTGCGCCATCTCGACGACCGGCAGCGGGCCGTGGCGCTGGACATCATGGTGAACAACGTGACGCTCACCAACGCGCGCCGGCTCGACCGGTTCCGCGGCACGATGCTGCTGGTGGTGGCCACCCGGAAGCAGCAGGAGTGGACCAGCCCGCAGTCCTGGAAGGAGTTCCTCGACGGCGAGCTGGAGATCCACGAGGTGGACTGCGAGCACGCCAGGATGATGGAGCCGGAGCCGGCCGCCGAGATCTGCGCCGTCCTCGCACCGCGGATCGCCGGGCCGGGGAGCACCACGGCCGGTGCGACGCCGGGGAGCACCCGATGACCACCTCGGTGCTCCCCGCCGCGGGAGTCCTCGGCGTCCTGGGCGGGATGGGCCCGCTGGCCTCGGCCGAGTTCCTGCGGACGCTGTACGCGGGCGAGTGGCACGGGCCGGAGCAGTCCCGCCCGCGGGTGCTGCTGGACTCCGACCCGGCCTTCCCCGACCGCACCGAGGCCATCCGGCAGGGCAGGGCCCGGGAGATGACCGAGCGGCTGGAGGACCGGCTGGCGCAGCTGCTGGAGCGGGGCGCCGATCAGGTGGTCGTGGTGTGCTTCACGGCGCACCACTTCCTCCCGCTGGTCGATCCGGCGCTGCGCGGGCGGGTGGTGTCCCTGGTGGAGACCACGGCGGCCGAACTGGCCGGTGCCACCGGACGGTTTCTGATGCTGTCCACCGAGGGCAGCCGCCGGGCGCGGATCTTCGAGTCGCAGCCCGGCTGGGACACCGTGGCCCACCGGGTGGTGCGCCCCGACGAGGACGCGCAGGCCCGGGTCCACCGGCTGATCTACCGGATGAAGCGCTACGGCCCGCTGCCGCACGAGGCGCTGCCGGAAGTGGAGCACCTCATGCGGCGCCATGACTGCACCGGCGTCGTGCTGGGCTGCACCGAATTCCACCTGGTGTCCCGGGATCTGACGGAGCGGTACGGCCCGGACCGGACGGTGGACGCCCTGCGCACCCTCGCGGTCCGCTTCTCGGCGGGTCTGCCGGCCCCTCAGCGGCTGGTGAGCAGCCTGCCCACCTCGGCCACCAGAGAGGGCGCCTGCTCCAGCAGGTAGAAGTGGTCCCCGGAGCGGACCCGCAGCCCGAAGTCCCCCTCGGTCACCTCCGCCCAGGCCCGCATGTCCGCCTCGTGGACATGCGGGTCGCGGTCGCCGAGCAGGGCGGTCACCGGCACCCCGAGCCGGGGCAGCGGGACGGGCGGCCGGTAGTCGTCGATCAGCCGGTAGTCGGCGCGGATGGCGGGCAGCAGCAGCTCCCGCAGATCCGGGTGGTCCAGGGCGGCGGAGAACGTCCCGCCGAGCGCCATGACATCGGCCACCAGCACCTCGTCGCTCTCCCGGGAGATCCCGGAGGGCCGCAGCCGGGACGGTGCGTTGCGGCTGGAGACCAGCAGCCGGCTCAGCACCCGGCCGTGCCGCTGCTCCATCCGCAGCGCCACCTCGTGCGCGACCGACGCCCCCATGCTGTGCCCGAAGAAGGCCAGCGGCCGGTCCAGGGCAGGCACCAGCTCCTCGGCGATCCGGTCGGCCAGCTCCTCCATCGTCTCGACGGAGGGCAGCACTATCCGGTCCTCCCGGCCGGGATAACAGACCGCGACGACCTCGATATCGGCCGGCAGCCACTGCGGCCAGTCCCGGAAGAAGCTGGCCGCGCCGCCGCCGTGCGGAAAGCAGACCAGCCGCAGCCGGGGGTCGGGAACGGGCCGCGGGCGGCGGAACCACTCCTGGTCAAGGGCGCGGTGCACACCCCTCGCGGCGCGGGAAACAGTCATGGTCAACCCTTCGGGGAGATACGGCACGGGGGAGGTACGACCGGGGCCGGACTCGGCCGGGGACGCTAACGGACGCCCCTATCGACGCCGTATCAAGACCCCGCCGGCCCCGCGGAACCGGCCAGGAATAACGACACAATGACGCCGCGATTGCCGCCCTCCCTAGCGTCCTGATCAAGAACTCGGCCCGCCCAGCAGCGGGTCACGAGCGGGTCAGGGAGTCGACTGTGTACGACGTCATCGTGGTCGGGGCGCGCTGCGCCGGTGCCTCTACGGCCATGCTCTTCGCACGTGCCGGATATCAGGTGCTGATGGTGGACCGCGCCGAATTCCCCCGGGACACGCTCAGCACGCTCTACATCCACCAGCCCGGGGTGGCGCTGCTGCGGCGCTGGGGTGTGCTCGACAAGGTGATCGCCACCGGCTGCCCGCCGCTGGACCGGGCGGTCTACCGGATCGCGGACATCCGCATCGAGGGCTGCTCGATCCCGGTCGACGGCCACCGCACCGCGTACGCCCCGCGCCGCTATCTGCTGGACGGGATCCTCGCGGACGCCGCGGTCGCCGCGGGCGTGGAGTTCCGCCAGGGCTGCACCGTCACCGAGGTGCTGTCCGACGACGAGGGCCAGGCCACCGGAGTGCGCTGCCGTACCTCCGACGGCACGATCACCGAGGAGCACGCCCGGCTGGTGGTCGGTGCCGACGGGATGCGCTCCCGTTTCGCCACCATGGTCGACTCCCGCATCACCACCGAGCACCCGCCCGCGACCTGCGCCTACTACACGTACTGGGAAGGCGTCTCGGACCGCTTCCAGCTCTACGAGGCCCCGGGCCGCTGGGTCGGCACCGTGCCCACGAACGACAACACCACGCTGATCGCGGCCTACTTCCCGCAGTCCGAGTTCGAGCGGGTCCGCAAGGACGCGATGGGCGCCTACCTGGAGGCGGTCCGCGACACCGCTCCGGACCTCTACGCGAAGATCGCGTCCAAGACCCCGCTGGAGCGGCTGCAAGGCACCGGCGACCAGCGCAACTACTTCCGGGAGGCGGCCGGTCTCGGCTGGGCCCTGGTGGGGGACGCCGGCCATCACAAGGACTCCATCACCGCCCGCGGCATCACCGACGCCTTCCGCCAGGCGCAGCTGCTGGTGGACTGCGTCGGCACGGGTCTGCGCGACCCCGAGAAGCTGCTCGACGGGCTGGAGGAGTACGCCTACCAGCGCGACGAGATCCTCATCGACGCCTACCACTCGACGCTGTCGGTGGCGTCCCTCGAAGTGGCCGAGCACCGGCTGTCCATGCTGCGCACCGTCGCCGGGGACCAGGAGCAGATGGACCGCTACTTCGCCACGCTGGCGGGCGTCATCGGCGTGGAGGAGTTCTTCACCCCCGAACTGCACGCGCGCGAGCACCTCACGCGCCAGTAGGAGCCCGCCACCCGGCGCGCTCCCCAACCAACCTTCGTCCGGCGGCGGCCCGTTCACCTCACCACGGGACCACGGGCCGCACCGGACGGCTGATCAAGCGTCGTGCCCCGCACCCAGCGGGACACACGGACGGACACCTCGGTCGGGATCAACGGCAAGTTCGCTCACGACCCCGGCAGAGGTGCCGCCTTACCGCAGGTGGCCGCATGACCACCTGCTTTCACTGAAGGAGGCTGTGATGGAAGAGCAGAACGAGCTGTCCACCGTGGAGCCCTACGCCGCCCCGATGCTGGTCGAGGTCGGCGAGTTCAACGAGGACACCCTGGGCTTCATCGGCTGGGGCAAGGACATCTTCGGCCACTACGGCGGCTGACCGTCCCGTCCCTGATCACGCTCAGGAGTATGTGTAGATGACCGGTGCCGGATTCGTGGTTCTGCCGGACACGGCGGCCGCCGCCGAGGCTCACGCGGCGGCGCCCTGGGCGTCCCCGCGGGTGCTCTCGCATGCGTCGGGCCGGCCGTGGCTGGTGGGCGATTGGTCACCCGCGGAACTGCGGGTGACCACCGCGGGCCCGGTGCAGGTGGCGGTGGCCGGGGTCTGCCCGGTCACCGCCACCCGGTTGTCCGAACTCACCGCCCGGATACGGACGGTGTCCGATGTGGACGCGCTGGCCGCCGCCCTGCCGGGCGCCTGTCATGTGGTGGCCTCGGTCGGCGGGCAGGTCCGCGTCCAGGGCAGCCTGACCGGACTGCGCCGGGTCTTCCACACCCGGATCGCCGGGGTGGACATCGCCGCGGACCGGGCCGATGTGCTCGCCGCGATGACCGGTGCCGGGATCGACACCGGCGCCCTGGCCGTACGCATCGCCTGCGGCGGCCTCCTGCCCTCCCCGCTCGCCGATCAGCCCCTGTGGTCCGGCATCACCGCCCTGGACCCCGACCACTGCCTGGTCTGGGACCGCGAACGGGCCCGCACCCTGCGCTGGTGGCGGCCGCCCGCCCCGCAAGCCCCGCTGTCGGCAGGGGCGGCAGCCGTACGGGACGCCCTCACCACCGCGCTCCACGACCGCACGCCCGACGAAGGCCGGCTCAGCAGCGATCTCTCCGGAGGCATGGACTCCACCTCCCTCTGCTTCCTCGCCGCCCGGAACACCCCGGATCTGCTGACGTTCCGCTGGGGCGAGGCCGAGGCGGGCAACGACGACGCCGCCTTCGCCGCCCGCTCCATCAGCGCCCTCGACCGCGCCGAACACCTCGTGGTGCCCCCCGGCGACCTCCCGCCGCTGTTCGCCGACCCGGACGCCCTCATGGACACGGAGGAGCCCTACCCCTTCGTCCGCACCGCCGCGCGCACCCGGCACACCGCCCGGCTCCTCGCCGACCGCGGCGCCCGCCGCCATCTGGCCGGCCACGGCGGCGACGAGCTGTTCACCCCGTTCCCCGGCTATCTGCACCCGCTGCTCCGCCGCCGTCCGCTGACCGCCCTCCGGCACGTCCGCGGCCACGCCGCCCTCAAACGCTGGCCCGTGCTGCACACCCTGGCCGCGCTGACCCGCCCCGGCGACGAAGCCGCCTGGTGGCGCGCCCAGGCCGAGCACCTCACCGACCCGCCGTTGCGCAAGCGCCGGCCCAGCCTCGGCTGGGGCCTGTGGCCGCTGCGCGCCCCCTCCTGGGCCACCGCCGCGGCCACCGACGCGGCCCGTACGGCGCTCCGGCAGACCGCCGACCACTCCCGTCCCCTCTCCACCGACCTGGGCCAGCATCAGACCCTGGTCGCCCTGCGCACCAGCGCACCCTGGTACCGCCTGCTGGCCCGCCCGTTCGCCGAGGCCGGAGTGCAGCTGGACGCCCCCTTCTTCGACGACCGGGTCGTCGAAGCCGTCCTGGGCGTCCGGGTGCACGAGCACGCCGGCCCGTGGCGCTACAAGCCGCTGCTGGCCGACGCGATGCACGGCATCGTCCCCGGCAGCGTGCTGGGCCGCGGCACCAAGGGCGAGTTCAGCGACGAGGCGAGCACGGGCCTGCGCCGCAACCTCCCCGCGATCCTCGACCTGTTCACCGATTCCGCGCTGGCCGCCCACGGCCTGATCGATCCCGGGAAACTGCGCACCCAACTGCTCTCCCCCCAGGCCGACAACGCCATGGGCATCGCGCTGGAGCCGCTGATCGGCTGCGAACTCTGGCTGCGCGCCGCCACCCGCCCCACCCCTGCTCGGAGGTCCGACGATGCCCGTACGCCTGCACCCTGACGTGGTGGCCACCGACACCGACGACGGCACGGTCCTGCTCAACGAACGCACCGGCCGGTACTGGCAGCTCAACGCCACCGGCGGCCTGGTCCTGCGCCAACTGCTCGACGGCCACGAGGCCCCCCGGATCGCCGCCGAGGTCGCGGACAAGCACCGCATCGACCTCCATCGGGCCGAGGCGGACGTCACCGCAGTGATCGAGCAACTCCACGCCGCCCGGCTGGTGACCGCGTGAGCCTGCCCGTCGCCCTGTCCGAACGGCGCAGACTCCCGCTGCACCGCCGCCTCCTCCCCCTGCTGGCCGTCGGCATCGCCCGCCTGCTGGCCAAGGCCAAGCCCGCCCGGCTGCGCACCGTCCTGGAGTTCGCCCGCCGCGGCGCACCCCCGGCCACCCCCGACCAGGCCCTCGCCGCCCGCGACGCCGTCGTCTCGGTCAGCCTGCGCTGCGCCGGCCAGGGCTGCCTGCAACGCTCCATCGCCACCGCCCTCCTCTGCCGCGCCCACGGCTCCTGGCCCACCTGGTGCACCGGCATCCGCACCCACCCCTTCGCCGCCCACGCCTGGGTGGAAGCCCACAACCACCCCATCGGCGAACCCCACCCCAAGGGCCACTACAAGCCGCTGATCGCCATACCTGCGGTGGGGGCGGAGGGTGGGGGCTGATGTCGAGTTCCTCGGCAGAACACCGGCATCCGAAGACACCGCACCTGTCCAGCAGTTGTGTACAGGGATCATTGTCAACGCGGGCTGTCACTGCTCCACCGCTCGTGCGGGGTTGACACAAAGCACCAGCACTCCGGGGGCGAGCACTCCTAGCATTCCCAACCCGGCCCAGCCCGCGGCCACTTGGGCCAGGGCTCCCCAGGGCAGCACGGCAGGTACCCCCGTGAGGTGGGGCGCGATGCGGGCCGACAGCCCGGCCAGGAAGACCACCATGACCACCCCGGCCGTCAGTAGCCCGCTGAGCACCACGACGACGGATTCCCAGCCCAGCATGCGCAGCATCTGACCTCGTGTGCTCCCGGCCAACCGCAGCGCCGCGAACTCCTGTCGGCGCTGGCGGGTGGCCAGCAACAGGGTGTTGAGGATGCCCAGGGCTGCGCAGACGATCAATGGGGTCATGAGGATGCGCATTCCCACGTCGTTGCTCTCCTGCTGGAGTGCGTCCCGTGCGGCGGCGGTCTGCTGTGATACGGCGTTGCCGCACAGCAGCATGGTGCTGAGCGGCCACCGGGCGCACCACGAGCGGAAGCAGCAGCCAGACCGCGATCAGCAGGGTCAGGCACAACGCCATCGCACCGTTGAGTGCCTCGTGCGCACCGCTCTTGCGGCCGTAACGGTCCCAGACCGCCCCGGCCAGGAACAGCATGGCCGCAGCCGCAAACGCGCGCCCGAGGGGCAGCGTACGCCGCTCGACCGTGGCCTCCCGGAGGGCGGCGACCGCGGACGTACGCAAGGGGCCGCGCACCGCGGCCAGCGCCGCCGGGACGGCGATCACGAGGGTAGAGACCAGGCCGAGCAGGGACTGCGCCGACCGCGTTCTCCGTGCCGACGAGGATCACTCCGGCAGCGTCCTCGGCAGGGCAACGCCGTCGTTTGCCTCTTCTCGGATTGCCCTCCTTGGGTGTCGATCGGCCCTCACGGCCCGCGCCGGGGATGACAACCTGCTGCCACCGCAGGATGCTGCCATGCGGTATCGGTGAGGGGGCGAACACGGGGCGAGAGGATTCCTGGGTGATACGGAGTGGTGATGACGGATGATCAATGGTGTTGTACGAGTCGAGGCCCGGAAGGGCCGTTGATGAAGTGATGGCATCCGAGGCACCCCAGGCGGCCGTCTTATGGCCCGTTGCAGAGATCGCGATCGTTCTGTCGCTGTTCTTCGCCGTCCTTGCGGTCAAGCGGGGTTGGCCCGGTGAGGCCCGTATCCGCCGCATCGCCTCGTGGATCAAGGCGTGGGTTCTGTCGGCCCCGGCCACCGCGGCCCTGTGGATCTTTCTCACGCTCCACTCGTTCACCCTGGGCGAGTTGACGTCGAGCGTGCGGACCGAGGTCCTGCGCTCGCACAGCACCAACCTCACCCAGCTTGCCGAGCATCCCGTCTCGGCCCTGATCAGCTCCGCCCTGTGGATCGAGATACCGGATCTGCCGATGGTCGCCCTGCTGGCAGTCTGCGTCCTTGCACCCGCGGAACGCTGGCTCGGCACCTTCCGGACCGTCGTCGTGTTCTTCCTCGGCCATGTGCTGGCGACGCTCATCACGGCGGGAGTGCTGACCGCCCTGCTCAGGGTGGAGACCGAGCGCTACGCGGACCGCGGATTCGGCAGCGTGGTCGATGTCGGCGTCAGCTACGGCAGTCTCTGCGTGGCCGGGCTGCTCTGCTACCGCGTGCGCAGCCTCCCCCTGCGCCTGCTGGTCATGGCCGGCCTCCTGATCGGGGTGGTCGCCTCGGGCGCATTCTTCGAGGACTACACCGCGTTCGGGCACAACACCGCCGTGGTTCTCGGCTTCCTCCTCCGCCCGCTCGCCTCTTCGGCGATGGCAAGAATCGCGGGGCGCGGAGCGAGTCCTCCGCCACATCCGGACGAACAGCCCGGTCTTCGGTCGGAAGAACGTTCCGGGGCCACCTAACCACCGCGGCCTGGCAACCTCCTGCGGCGGCAAGTTACTGACCGGTCGGCCGGCGGCTCCGGTGCTTTTCCGTGCAGACAATGGCTGAGCCGGGGTGCTTCCGGCCGTTCGATGTCTTGGGGGAGTCATGGAGTTCCAGCTGCTCGGAAATGTGGTTGCCAGCAACAGCAGAGGCCAGGTCGCGCTCGCTGGAGCGAAGATCCACACAGTTCTCGCCACGCTGGTTCTGGCACATGGCCGAATAGTTTCGGACAGTCGGCTGAGCAGGTCGTTGTGGGGATGGAATCCACCGGCGACGATGAGCGCCCAGATCTACACGTACATCTCACGGCTGCGGAGCCTGCTCGGTGACGAGGCGGACCTGACGCGGGGGCAGGCGGGATACGCACTGCAGACCGACAGCCCGGTGATCGACGTGGTGGACTTCGAGCGGTTGGCGAGGTCCGGTGGCGAGGCGCTGAGGGCGCGTCGGTACACCGAGGCCGACCGGGACCTGCGGGCGGCTCTGGCGCTGTGGCGAGGGGCCGCGCTGGGGAACGTCACGGAGTTTCTGGCCGACGAGCAACGGCCGCGGCTGGAGGAGGCCCGGGCCGGGTCCCTGGAAGACCGGATCGAGACCGACCTGGCCCTGGGACGGCACCGGCAACTGGTCCCCGAGCTGACCGGGCTGGTCAACAGCCACCCGGTACGGGAGCGGCTGCGGGCGCAGCTGATGACCGCGCTCTATCGCTGCGACCGGCAGGGCGATGCACTGGCCGCCTACCACTGCGGCCGCAAGGTGCTGTCGGACGAGCTCGGGGTGGACCCGGGCTCCCTTCTGCACAGCACGTACCTCTCGGTGCTCAACCAGGAGTTGGGCCTTCCCTCCGGTGCCGGCGAACCGGTGGTGCTGGGTTCCGCGCCGGCCCCTTCCCCGGCCCCCGACATGCTGCCGCCGGCCAGCCATGACGTCTGTGGGAGACAGCGGGAGCTGGGTACTCTGCTTGAAGAGCTCCCACCGGGCGGGCCCGGCCTGCCCCGGCGGTTCCTGCTCACCGGAATGGCCGGCGTCGGCAAATCCGCGCTGGCGGTACGGGCCGCGCACATCGCCCGACCGCAATTCCCCGATGGACAGCTCTACGCCGACCTCACCGGCGTGGACGGCTCCCCGAAGGCCCCGCACGACGTCCTGCCGCTGTTCCTGCGGGCACTGGACGACACGGACCTCCGGTCCGGTGAGCCGGACGACCTCGTACGGCGCTACCGGACACTCACCTCGGGAAAGCGGTTGCTGGTGGTGCTGGACAACGCGTGCTCCGATCTGCAGATCGACTCCCTGCTGCCCACAGGGGAGCAGTCGGCTGTGCTCATCACCAGTCGCGCCCACCTCGCCTCTGCCGTGGGCGTCCGGACGACCCTCCTGCGGCCGATGCCGGAGGACGAGTCGCTTGCGCTGCTCGCCGCGGTCGCCGGCCCTGAGCGGATCGCGGCCGAGGAGGAAGCGGCGCGGAAGATCGTGACCTATTGCGCCGGACTGCCGCTGGCGCTGCGGATCGCCGGGGCGAGGCTCGCTGCACGGCCGCACTGGTCGGTGAAGATGCTGTCCCGCAGGCTGGCCCACAGGGAAAACCGTCTGCGTGAGCTGTCCATAGGGGAGCTCTCCGTGGCCGGGAGTCTGCGGCAGTCGCTGGAGCGGCTCTCGCCGCACGGCTGGGCCGCCCTGTATGCGCTGCCCCTGCTCGGTGCGGAGTGCTTCCGGGCGGAGGAGCTCGCAGCGTTGCTCGGGTTGTGCGCAGCGGACGCCGAGGAGGCGCTCGAAGCGCTCGTCGACGCACGGCTGCTGGATCTGCCTGCCGCGGACGACCATGGCAACCCGCTCTACCGCTGCAACGAGCTCGTCCGGCTGTTCGCCGCGTCGCTGCAGCCATCGGAAGGCTGCGCTTCGGCGTCCGACCTGGCTCCGGTCCGGATCCCCGCCCGTTCCGCCCACCCCGTGCTCAGTCGCAGCATCCCGGCGTGAGCACGACCCGGTGCAGCCTCCCGACGTCCATGAGTCCCATGCCATCCGTTGTCAATGAACCAGGAGAAGAGATGACTGCCCCCTTCCGCACCAGCTTGCCCGCCAGGACCGCTCTCTGTGTCGTCACCGCTGTCGTGGGGGGTGTGCTGCTCACGGGTTGCAACAAGGCCGATGACGACGCCTCTTCCTCCTCCTACACGGTCGACGGACAGATCACCTCCCTCAAGGTAAAGAGTGCGGGCGGTGCCATCGACCTCGTCGGTGGCACTGGCAGCGGGATCAAGGTGACCGAGAAAATTCGCTACAACAACGACAAGCCCAAGACCCGGCACACCTCCGCGGGCGGTGTGCTGACGCTGACAGCGCCCAACGACTGCGGGGGCGGGGGCATCGGTGGCAGCACCTGTGAGGTCAGCTACCGCGTGGAGGTCCCGAAGGCGTTGGCGGCCAACCTGCAGAGTGACGGCGGCAATGTCACTGTTGACGGGGGAGCGGCCGGACAGCTCACCGTGCAATCGGACGGGGGCAGTGTCACGGCCGGCAAGTTCCCGGCCGCGCCGGACAGCGTGGACGTCAACTCCTCGGGCGGCAATGTCACTTTACGCATGCCTGCCGGCGCCTATGCGGTCGATACCTCGACCGATGGCGGCAGCCAGAAGGTGGGTGTGAAGACGGACCCCGGCTCCGGCCACAAGATCACCGCGCGGTCGGACGGCGGCGGGGTGTCCGTCCTCTCCGCCGGCTGACCGGCCCGGGCACCAGGGGGACCGGGCCGCGCCGTGCAGCGGCTCGAGTCCCCCTGGTGTCACGTCCGCGGCACAGCTGTGCCGCGGCGTGCGTCAGGCCTCCAGGAAGTCGTCCACCCGCACGCCCAGTCCGTTGCGCTCCGCCCGCTCCCGTACGTATTCCGCGAGGGCGATGTCGAGGACGCCCAGGCCGAACGGGGAGTAGACCACGTGTTGCCCCGGCTTGCGCTCGATGTGCGTGGTGCCGCGCAGCAAGGCGCCGATCTGCGCGGCGACGAAGTCCCGGTTCCCGGTGTGTTGTTGAGCCAGGTCCAGTGAGGTGCGTTCACGGCAGACGTGGTCGGTGTCGTCCACGACGTTGACCGCAGTCAGGATCGTCTCCACCGACAGGTCGCGCAGCGAAACGTGCAGCACGGTCGTGCCCGGAGGGCAGGCCGACAGGTCCAGGTGCGGCTCGGCGGCTGTGGTGGCCAGCGAGAGGAGCGGGTGCCCGGAAAGGGCCGCATCGAGGTTCTTCACTGCCGTTGCCCGCACTCCGGGCACGGCCTCGGTGCAGGTACGTGCGAACGCCTCGGCACGTGCCGGGTCCATGTCGTAGAGCGCGGCGTCCCGGAGTCCGGGAAGTGCAGCCTTCAAGAAGCGCAGGATCTCGAGATTGATCACACCGCAGCCGATGAGCGTCACACCGGTGGGCGGTGCCTGCCCGCTGAGGACGCGGGCGGCCAGCGCAGCGCTGGCCGCGGTGCGCTTGGCCGAGATGACCGAGCCCTCCAGAAAGGCCGACGGACGGCCGTTCTCAAGGGAATTGAGGACGACGGTCGCGCTCGCCCGCTCGAGGCCTGCTGCCACGTTGCCGGGGAAGGAGGCGATCCATTTCATGCCCGCCACAGGTGACGCGCCGCCCCGGTAGGCGGGGAGGCCGATGATGCGGTCGCGACCGTGCTCCTCCTCGGGGAAGCGCAGAAAGGTCGAATGCGGCAGCGCCGTCCTGCCCTCGTCGTGCAGCCGGTACGCCTCGGCGACGAGGTCGATGACCTCCCGTTCCCGGCCTGTCAGGGTCTCCACCACGTCGGATCGCCGAAGGATCAGCATCCTGGTTCGTTCCTCTCCGTAGAGCGGCATCAAGACGACTGGACAGTCGGCAGTCCAGTCCTGCAGCAACCCTGCCTACGACGCCTATAAGGCGTCTCTAATAGAAAGCCCGTAGAGGTGCCCCCAACGCTGAAGGCCGCATCGTCGATCTCGAGCGAAGGGCATCCGCATGAGCCGTCCCGCACTCAAAGGGATTCTGGACGCCATCGGGCACACCCCGCTGGTCGAACTGAGCAAACTTGCACCCGAGTTCGGATTTCGGATCTTCGCCAAGATGGAGAAGTTCAACCCGGGTGGCAGCATCAAGGACAGGTCCGCGCTCAGCATGCTGCTGGAGCAGATCCGCAGCGGCCTGCTCGTGCCCGGCCGTTCGGTGGTCGTCGAGTCGAGCTCCGGGAACCTGGCCATCGGAATTGCCCAGATCTGCCGGTACTTCGGGATCGACTTCATCTGTGTCGTCGATGCGAAGACCACCCGGCAGAACCTGGCCATGCTCTCCGCGTACGGTGCCAGGGTCGAGGTCGTACGGACGCCCCACCCGGAAACGGGGGAGTACCTCGGCGCCCGGCTCGACCGGGTCCGTGAGTTGGTTGCGACGGTTCCCGGTGCGTACTGGCCCAATCAGTACAGCAATCCGCTGAACCCCCGCGCACACAGGGAGACGATGCGGGAGATCGCCGAGGCTCTGGACGGGCGGGTCGACTACCTCTTCTCTCCGGTGAGCACCTTCGGCACCCTGCGGGGCTGCGCCGAATACATCGCGCAGCACTCGCTGGATACCACTGTCGTCGCGGTGGACGCCGTCGGCAGCGCCATCTTCGGGCAGCCACACGCCCGCCGTCTCATTCCCGGCCACGGAGCCTCCGTGCCTCCGGCACTGCTGGACCCGGCCTGTGCCGATGAGGTCGTCCACGTCGACGACCTGGACTGTGTCGTCGCCTGCCGGCGGCTGGTACTCCGCGAGGGGATCCTTGCCGGCGGCTCCTCCGGGGCAGCCGTCGCGGCGCTGTCGAAGATCGCCGGACGGATCCCGGACGGATCTCACTGCGCCGTGGTCTTCCCCGACGGAGGTGACCGGTATGTCGACACGATCTACTCCGATGACTGGGTCGGCAGGCACTTCGGGGAGGTCTCGCACCTGTGGAAGGGCGCCCCGTCAGGTGTTCCGTCCCCCGACGCTGCCGCAGCCTGAGCCGCGGACCAGCAGCAAGGGAGTGGTGGCAGCCATGAGCGCCGATGACCTCGTGGATGTCTTCGACCGCGGTGCGGCCCACGTGTGGTGGGGCACCGCCGCCGACCCGCTCGCCCTGAGCGCCACGGCCGTCCTGTCCGCGGCCGAAGGTGAACGGGCCCGCGCCATGACCGCAGAGGCGGGCCTGCGCTACACGGCTGCGCAGGTCGCAGTCCGCCGCATTCTCGCCCGCTACCTCGGCACGGACCCCGCGCTCGTCCTGCTCGGCAGACTGCGCTGTCCGGAGTGCGCCGGCAATGATCACGGCGCACCGTGCGTGGTCTGGCCGCCCACCGAGCTGAGATACAGCCTGTCCCGGTCGGGGCCGCACTGGATGCTCGGTGTCACGGGCGGCCGGCGCCGCATAGGGATCGACATCGAGGAGACGTCGCCCGTGGACCTCAACACTGTCGCCCCCACGGTGCTCTCCGTGCGGGAGCTCAGCCGGCTGCGCGCGCAGCCGGAGCCCGAGGCACAGCTGGGAGTCTTCCTCCGCTACTGGACCCGCAAGGAAGCGGTGATCAAGGCCAGCGGGGTCGGTCTGATGACCGATCTGCGCACCGTCGACGTGCACGACGCACCGCTCGGCGCCTCCCTCGTCGTGCGCCATGCCGCGGCGACAGGACCGGACTCGTGGGTCGTCGACGACATCGCCATCGGGCCCGGCCGGTACGCGGCCGTCGCCCGTGAGACAGCCGCCACGGGTCCGCTGCGGCTGATCGGGAACACACATCCGGCCCTCGGCCTCCCGGTGCAGGAGCCGGTGCCGGCAGGACGGACGGAAATGCTGGAGACAAGGAGCACGCCGTGGCCATCCGCCACCTCATCTCTCTCGACGACCTCACCGACGCCGATCTGTATTCCATCGTGGCCAGAGGCGCCGGATTCTCCTCGGGCAAACTGACGCCCGCTCGGACGCTGGAAGGGACGGTCGCCGGGATCTACTTCCGCAAGACCTCCACCCGAACCCGTACCGCCTTCTCCTCCAGTGCCCTGCGGCTCGGTGCGCAGATCATCGCGTACAACGGCAGCGATCTGCAGATCAACACCGGGGAGACCAGCGAGGACACCGGTCGGGTCTTCTCGCGGATGCTGGACACGCTGGTGGCCCGGACCTCCGGTGACCCGGCGGAGCTGCGGGCCTGGGCCACCCAGGACCGCATGTCGGTGGTGAACGCGATGAGCGCGGACGAGCACCCCACGCAAGGACTGACCGATCTCACCACGCTGCTGGGGCACTTCGGCCGGATCGCCGGGCTGCGCGTGCTCTACATCGGCGAGGGCAACAACACGGCCGCCGCGCTCGCCCTGGGTCTGACCCGGTTCCCGGGAACCGTGCTGGAACTGCGCACACCGGAGGGTTACGGACTCGGCGAGGACGTGCGGAAGCGGGCCGTGGCCCTGGCCGCCGCATACGGTTCGCTGATCACCGAGCGGCATGACATGACGGACCTGCCCGCCGACGTCGACGCCGTCTACACCTCGCGCTGGCAGACCACCGGCACCAGCAAGGCCGACCCCGGCTGGCGCCGGGTCTTCGCACCGTTCCAGATCACCGAGGCGCTGTGGGAGACCAGCCGCAGGGCCGTCTTCCTGCACGATCTGCCCGCCCACCGTGGCGAGGAGGTCACGGCGGAGGTGCTGGACGGCCCGCGCAGCATCGCCTTCGATCAGGCCGAGAACAAGATGCACAGCGCGATGGCGGTGCTGGAGTGGTGCCGGGTCGGCATCGTCGCGGACGCCGCCGCCGGCGGTTTCGAGTGAGACTGCTCGACCGACCGTCGGGCAGGCATCGTCGCGGACGCCGCCGCCGGCGGCGGCGGTTTCGAGTGAGGCTGCTCGACCGACGTACACCGGACACCGGGCAAGCCGGCCCCAGCCCTTTACGACTCAACCGCGACTTCCTCCTGCTGTGGACCGGCGCCGGTATGTCGCTCCTCGGCCTGCGCGCGAGCACGGCCGCCTACCCGCTGCTCATGCTCTGGTACGGGGACAGCCCCACGGGGGCGGGAATGGTCGGATTCGCTGCACTGCTGCCCCAGTTGGTGGTGCAGCTGCATGCGGGCGCTCTGGTCGACCGGTGGGACCGACGGCGGCTACTGATCTGCTGCGACATCACCGGACTGCTGGCGATGGGCACCGTCGTGGTGATGCTGGCCGCGGGCCGACTGTGGCTGCCGGGACTGATGGTGGCGGCATTCGTCGACGGCGCGGTGGGGTTGTTCCAGCGGCTCGCCGAGCGGGCGGCCGTCGCTCATGTCGTGCCGCCCTCCCAGCTTTCCCAGGCCCTGGGACAGAACGAGGCACGCGGGCAGGCGGCCGGGCTGCTCGGACAGCCGGCGGGCAGCGGACTGTTCACACTCGGGCCATGGGTGCCCTTCGGTTTCGCCGCCGTGTCCCATCTCCTCGCCCTTGGCACCGTGCTGTTCATCCGCAAAGACCTTCAGGGGGAGCGGTCCGCGCCGGCGCGGAAGCTCCGCTCCGAGGTGGTCGAAGGGCTCCGGTGGGTGCGGCGGCAGCGGTTCATGCGGGCTGCCGTCGGGCTGATCGCGGGCAGCAATCTGCTCTTCCAGATACTCGTCCTGACCCTTGCGCTCACCGTCAAGGAACACGATGGATCGGCGCTGACCGTCGGGCTCATCGGCCTGGTGGCCGGGCTCGGCGGCGTGGCGGGGGCGCTGGCCGGGGCACGCGCTGCCGGCCGGCTGAGGCCGTTCAGCGTGCTGGCCGGCTCGTTGGGCGTCTGGACGGTGCTCATGGTGCCGGTCCCCTTCACCAGTGATCCCTGGGCGCTCGGCGTGCTGCTGGCCGGGATGAGCTTCGCCGGGGCGCTGATGAACGTGGTGGCAGGGGTCTACCAGGTGCGGGTCACCCCGGACGCCCTGCAGGGCCGGGTCACCAGTGTCTTTGCGCTTCTGGGCTCCGGCATGGGCTCGGCGGGTGCCCTCGTCGGCGGACTGCTGCTGAGTGCCGTCGGGACGTACCCCACGGCGCTCGGTATCGCCGCGGCGATGGCGCTGCTGGCGCTGGCTGCCGCCGTCGCCCCGGCGCTTCGCGACGACGCCGCCGAAGCCCCCGCAACCCGGCTATAGATCTATTTAGCGAATAAATATAGGACTTCTGGCCAGAGTTTCACGAGCCAGGTCAACAGCCTTGTCAGAAAGGAGAGATGACCGATGAACGACGACGCGGGCGACGCCCTCTGGGCCCCCGCCGAGATCACGCCGGCGGCCACCGGGACCGAGGCGAGCACCCGGGGACTGGTGGAGTACCTAGGGTCCGTGCCGGATCTCGGTGCCCTGCTCACCGCCGAGAAGGCCCTGGTCTTCCGGGGCTTCCGGGTCGACCCGGCCGGGCTGAACGAGGTGATGGACCTGCTGCTGCCCCGTCGGCTCGCCTATGTGCACGGTAATTCTCCGCGCACCAAGGTCGGGGCCAATATCTACACCTCCACCGAGTACCCGGCCGAATACGCCATTTCGATGCACAATGAGATGAGCTACGCCCATCAGTGGCCGGCCCGGCTGCTGTTCTTCTGCGAGACCGCACCACAGAGCGGCGGCGCCACCCCCGTCATCGACGGCGTCCGCTGGCTCGCCTGCCTCGACGCCGAGGTACGTGAGGCCTTCCGGAGCGGTGTGCGGTACACGCAGAACCTGCACGGCGGTCTGGGTCTCGGCAAGAGCTGGCAGTCGACCTTCGAGACCGAGGACCGGGAACGGGTCGAGGCCTTCCTGAGCGACTCGGGCGCCACCTGGCAGTGGCTGCAGGACGGCGGGCTGCGCATCTCCCAAGTGCGCCCGGCCGTCATCCGGCATCCGGTCACCGGCGACGAGGTCTGGTTCAACCAGTCCGACCAGTGGCACCCTGCCGCCCTCGGCGACGACACCTCCGCGGCACTGGCCGCGATCATGCCGCCCGAGGAACTGCCCCAGTCCGTCAGCTTCGCCGACGGCTCGCCCATCCCGGACGCCTACGCCGTCCAGGTGCGCGACCGGGGTCTGGCAAACGCCGTGGACGTCGACTGGTGCGCCGGTGACCTGCTGCTCATCGACAACGTACTGGTCGGCCACGGCCGCCGGCCCTTCACCGGCCCGCGGCGCGTGCTCGTAGCGATGTCGGACTGATCGGCCGCACCCGCCCACCACGCCCTTCACCCATCCCAGGAGAACTTCATGCCCGCTGCTGAGAACAGCGCCCCCGCCTACCGCGTCGTGCTCAACCACGAGGAGCAGTACTCGATCTGGTGGGCCGACCGTGATCTGCCCGTCGGCTGGAGCGCCGAGGGCACCGAGGGCACTCGCGAGGAGTGCCTGGCCCACATCGGCGAGGTGTGGACGGACATGCGCCCGCTGAGCCTGCGACGCCGCATGGACGCCGCCACTACCTGATTCCGCGGACGAGCACGCAACGATCGCCGCCGACCGTCAACGAGGAGCACCAGCCACATGATTCCCGAGTCGCGCACGGGCGCCTCCACCCACGAGCCCCACCTGGCCCACGAACTCGTCGCGCGCCGCGCGGCGATGACTCCGGAGGCTGTAGCCGTCGTAGAAGGCCGTCAGGAGATCACCTACGCCGAGCTCGACACCCGTGCCAACCGCCTCGCCCACCACCTGCAGGACCTGGGCGTAGGCCCCGGTTCGGTGGTCGGTGTCTGCCTGCCCCGCACTGCCGACCTGATCAGCACGCTGCTCGCGGTATGGCGTGCGGGAGCGGGATATCTGCCTCTCGACCCCGCCCAGCCCCCGCAGCGCTCCGCGTGGATGCTCCACGCGGCAGGGGCCGGAGTGGTGGTCACCCACGCGGAGTCGGCCGCAGTGGCCGACGGCTCCGGAGCCGAGCCGCTGGAACTCGATGCCGTCGCCGGTGCATTGGCCCTGCGCCCCGGCCATCTGCCCGAGTGCAGCGCCGGCCCGCAGGACACCGCCTACGTCATCTACACCTCCGGTTCCACCGGCACCCCCAAGGGTGTGGTGATCAGCCACGAGGGCATCGGCAACCGCATCGCCTGGGCCACCGATGCCCATCGTCTGTCCGCCGACGACCGCGTACTGCACAAGACCGCGGTCACCTTCGACGCCCATGTCTGGGAGGTCTTCGCGCCGCTCGTCAGCGGCGGAGCCGTCGTCCTCGCCCCGGCAGGAGCCGAACGCGACGCCGCGCTCATGCTGCGCACCGTCGCCGAACAGCGGGTGACCGTCCTTCAGGTAGTGCCCTCCGTGCTGCAGGCGCTGGCCGAGGAGGACGGCTGGCAGGACTGCACCCGGCTGCGGCTGCTCTTCTCCGCCGGCGAGCCGCTCCAGGCCGAACTGGCCCAGCGCGTGCTGCGCCGCCTCTCCGAGGGAGCCGCTCCCGGCCGCCCGGAACCGGAGATCTGGAACACCTATGGCCCGACCGAGTGCTCCATCGACGTCACCGCCTACCGTTTCGACCCCGCGCAGACCTCCGGCCCGGTGCCGATCGGCCGGCCGATCCCCGGCCTGCGGGTGCTCGTCGCCGACGAGTCCGGCAAGCCGGCCGCCGTCGGCGCCCCCGGCGAGCTCTACGCCGGTGGCCTGGGCGTGGCACGCGGCTACCTCGGCAGCCCGGAGCAGACCGCCGAGCGCTTCGTGCCCGACCCGTACGCCAAGGACGGCTCCCGGCTCTACCGCACAGGGGACAAGGTGCGCTGGCGCGGGGACGGTGTGCTGGAGTACCTGGGCCGCATCGACCACCAGGTGAAGATCAACGGAGTCCGCATCGAGCCGGGCGAGGTGGAGAGCGCGCTGTCCGCGCATCCGGGCATCAGCGGCGCGGTCGTCACCGCATTCACCGGCGCCGACGGCGCCAAGCGGCTGGCGGGGTACGTCACCGCCGGCTCCGATGCCGTCCTCGCCGGGCTGCGCACCTTTCTGCGCGAGCGCCTGCCCGACACCCACGTCCCCGCCGTCTTCCTGCGCCTCGATGCCTTCCCGCTGACCGTCAACGGCAAGGTCGACCGCTCGGCGCTGCCCGCGCCCGAGGCCACCGGCAGCGACTACCGCCCCGCCCACCGGTCCCCACGCACCGCAGCCGAGCGACTGGTCACCCATGCCTGGCAGGAGCTGCTGCAGGCGGAGGACATCGGCCTCGACGACGACTTCTTCCACCTCGGTGGCACCTCGCTGCAGTTGACCCGTCTGGCCCATAAGCTGCGCACCTCCTCCGGGCAGCAGATCCCGCTGCGCGGCCTGTTCACCGCGACCACGGTCGAGGCCCAGGCCCGGCTGCTCGCACCCGAGGAGACCTCCGCAAGTGCCGCCGTCGCCCCCGTTATGCGGGTTCCCCGTGACGGCGGACCGCTGCCGCTCTCTTTCGGCCAGCGCCGCCTGTGGTTCCTGGACCGGATGAACCCGCAGAGCGCCGAGTGGGTGGCCGGCATGTTCCTCAAGGTGCCGGACGGCACCCGGACCATCCATGTCCAGCGCGCGCTCAACACCCTTGTGGAGCGGCACGAGGCGCTACGCACCCGCTTTGCCGTCATCGATGGGGAGTCCGCGCAGTTCATCGCCGATCCGCACCGCGTGGACATGCGCCACCTGCACGCGAGCCGGGAGGAGTTCACGGCGCTTCTCAGGGAGGAGTTCGAGAGGGGATTCGACCTCACGAACGGGCCGCTGCTGCGTGCGGTGTTCGTCCGCATCCACGGCGGCGACCAGATCGTCGTCGTCGCGATGCACCACGTCACCACCGACGGCTGGTCCTCGGCCATCCTTGAGCGCGAGTTCCACCAGCTGCTCAACGCCTACCGTCATGGCCATACGGACGCCGGCCTGCCCGAGGTGACGCTGGGCTATGCCGATTATGCGGTCTGGCAGCGCGAGCAGCTGACCGAAGAGGTGCTGGCCGCCGAACTGGACCACTGGCGCCGCGCCCTGGCGGGCAGCACTCCCCTGGAGCTGCCCACGGACCGGCCGCGTACGGCCGTGCGCGACGGCCGCGGCTCGGTTGTCCATTTCTCGGTGCCTGCGCCGGTCGTGAGCGCCCTCACCGACCTCGGGAAGCGGCACGGGGCCACGCCCTTCGCGACCATGCTGACGGCCTTCGCGACGCTACTCGCCAGGCATGGAAGCCAGTGGGACGTTCCGGTGGGCACTCCGGTGGCCGGGCGCGACCGAGCCGAGACCGAGAACGTCGTCGGCTTCTTCCTCAACAGCCTTGTGCTGCGCTGCGCGCTGGACGGGAAACGGTCCTTCAGCCAGGCGCTGGAGCGCGTCAAGGAAACCACTCGCGAGGCCTTCGCACACCAGACGCTGCCCTTCGAGCGCCTCGTGGAGGAGATGGCCCCGGAGCGCGACCTGTCCCGTACGCCGCTCTACCAGGTGGCGTTCGACCTGCACGACGAGTCGTTCAACGGAGCGGTCGAACAGCCGGAGGACGTCAAGACGCTCCAGGAGATGTGGGGGCTGGCCCACACGGATCTGACCCTCTACATGCGCCGGCACGACGACGGCACGATGTTCGGCAGCCTGGAGTATGCGACCGCGCTGTTCGACGCCGACACCGCCGTGGCGCTCACGCACCGCTTCCAGCGTCTGCTGGAAGCCGTCGCCACCGACCCGGACGTCCTCCTGGAGGACGTGGAGTTGCTTTCCGCCGAGGAGCGGGACCAGCTGCTGGGCGACGCGACCGCCCCCGCAGAGCCGGTGATCGTCGCCGTGCACACGATGTTCGAGCGCCAGGCGCAGGCCACTCCGGACGCGGTGGCCGTCGCCGAGGACGGCTCGCAGGTGACGTATGCCGCGTTGGACGCGCGGGCCAACCAGATTGCGCAGCACCTGCGTTCGCTGGGGGTCGGGCCGGAGACCCGGGTCGGGGTGTTGCTGGACCGGGGCGCGGAGCTGATCGCCACGCTGCTGGCCGTCTGGAAGGCGGGTGGCGCGTACATCCCCATGGACCCGGCCTGGCCGGCGGACAGGGTGGCCGGCATGGCCGCCGACGCCGGGGCCCCGGTCGTGGTGACGACGTCGGCCCACGCAGGGCGTTTCATGACCGGTTACGACGGCAAGCTGGTCGTCACCGACACCGCTGACGCCGCGGCAATCTCGTCCCGCCCCGCGACGGCCCCCGATGTGCCCGCCGACCTGGACCGGCTGGCGTACGTCATCTACACCTCGGGCTCCACCGGCCGCCCCAAGGGCGTGGCCGTGCCGCACCGGGGCCTGGCCAACCACTTGAACTGGGCCGTGTCCGAGCTGGTGTCGCGCGGTACCGGAGGCAGCGCCGTCTTCTCGTCCGTCGCCTTCGACCTGGCGGTGCCGAACGTCTGGGCTCCGCTGCTGGCCGGGCAGCGCGTGGTGGTCCTGCCGCAGGAGGCGGACCTCTCCGAGCTGGGCGCGTGGCTGACCGCAGCCGGTCCGTACAGCTTCCTGAAGCTCACCCCCGGCCACCTGGACATCCTCACCCAGCAGCTCACACCCGAGCAGGCGGCCGCGCTCGCCGGGGTGATCGTGGTGGCGGGCGAGGCGCTGCCCGGTCCGCTCGCCCGGCAGTGGGCGGGCTGGCTGGGTGAAGGCCGCATGCTCAACGAGTACGGACCGACGGAGGCGTCGGTGGGCACCTGCACCTACCCGGTGACGGCTACCGAGCCGGCCGCGGTGGTGCCCATCGGGCGCCCGCTGCCCGGCATGGCGATGTACCTGCTCGACGAGGGCCTGCGGCCGGTGCCGCCCGGTGCCATCGGCGAACTGTATGTCGGCGGCACCGGGGTGGCCCGTGGCTACGCGGGCCGTCCGGAGCTCACGGCGGAGCACTTCGTGCCCAACCCGTTCGGCACTGCGCCCGGTGCCCGCCTGTACCGCACCGGGGACCTGGTGCGCCGGCTGCCCGCAGGGGACGTGGAGTTCCTCGGCCGCACGGACCAGCAGGTGAAGATCCGCGGCTATCGCGTCGAGCCGGGCGAGGCCCAGGCCGTGCTCGCCGCGCACCCAGGTGTCCGGGAGGCCGTGGTGATCGCCCGGACGGACGGTCCCGGCGCCGTGCGCCTGGCCGGCTACGTCGTCCCCGCCGCAGCACCGGTCCCCGCCCACGTCCTGGCCGCGCACTGCGCGGAGCTGCTGCCGGACTACCTCGTGCCCGCGAGCTTCACGACCCTGGACGCCGTACCGCTGAACGCCAACGGCAAGCTCGACCGGGCCGCGCTGCCTCTTCCGGAGTCCATCGCCGAGAAGGAGGCCGATGAGCCCGAGGGTCCCCTGCAGGAGAACATCTCCGCGCTCTGGACCGAGCTGCTCGGCGCCCGTGTCGGGGTCCACGACAACTTCTTCGAGTCCGGCGGCAACTCGATCCTCGCGATCCGGGTGATCGCGGCGATCCAGGCCGAGTACGCGATCGCGCTGCCCGTGCGTGAGGTCTTCGCCCACCCGACCATCGCCGGCCTGGCCCACGCCGTCGAGTGCCGTATCCGAGCCGAAATCGACCAGATGTCGGACGCCGAGCTGATGGAGGAGCAGACCGCATGAGTATCCAGGAGAGCGCCCAGGCCACGGAGGCCGCGGGGAAGGGCGCCGACGCGCTCCGGGCCGAGCTGCTGCGCCGCCGTCTCGCCGGCCGGCGCGACCCGCGGAACGACGGCCGCTCCGACGGTATCCCGTGCGCCGACCGCACCGCGCCCCTGCCGCTGTCCGCCGGACAGCAGCAGATGTGGTTCCTCAGCCGGCTGGAGCCGGACAGCTGCGAGTACCTGGTCCCGATGGTGCTGCGGCTGCGCGGCGCCCTCGACACGGCCGCGATCGAGGCGGCCTGGCGGCGGGTGCTCGGCCGGCACGAGATCCTGCGTACCCGGTACGGGCTGAACGGGCACGAGCCCGTGCAGATCGTGGACGCCCCCGGTGACAACGAACCGGCGGTCCTCCTGGACGACTTGACCGGCGATCCGCCGGCGCACCGCGAGCGGGTCGCCGCCGAGCTGGTCCAGAACGAGGTCACCACGCCCTTCGACCTCGCTGCCGAATGGCCGGTCCGGGCCCGGCTGATCCGGCTCGCGGCGGACGACCACGTGCTGGCCGTCGTCTTCCACCACATCGCCTGCGACGCCTGGTCCACCCGGATCTTCGCCGCCGAACTCAGCCAGGCCTACACCGCGTTCGTGCAGGGCGTGCCCGACGGGCTGGCCCCGCTTGCCCTGCAGTACGCCGACTTCGCCACCTGGCAGCAGCAGCGGCTGGCCGGTCCCGCCGTGGAACGGCAGCTTGCCCACTGGCGCGACACGCTCGCCGGTGCGCTGCTCACCGAGCTTCCCACCGACCGGCCGCGCCCCGCCCTCCGCGACTCCGCCGGCTCCGACGTCCCCGTCCGCTTCCCGGAGGGCCTGTCGGGCCGGGTCCGCCGGCTGGCCGCCGCCCACGGCACCACTCCGTTCGCCGTGCTGCTGACCGCCTTCCAAGTGCTGGTCTCCCGGTATACCGGACAGCCCGACGTGTCGGTCGGCACGGTCGTCTCCGGCCGCCACCGTCCCGAACTCCAGCAGCTCATCGGATATGGCATCAACACCCTCGTGCTGCGCGGCGCATGGGACGGTGATCCCGGCTTCGCCGAGCTGCTGGACCGCACCAGAGACACCGTGCTGGACGCATTCGACCACCAGGAGGTGCCCTTCGCGCGCCTGGTGGACGAGCTGCAGCCCGAGCGCGACATGTCCCGCACGCCGCTGCACCAGGTTGCCTTCACCATGCACGAGCAGCGTCTGGGCGCGTTCGCCCTGCCGGGCCTGACCGTCGAGCCGTACGCACGCAGGGACGAGGTCGCCAAATGCGACCTCACGCTGCAGATCGAGGAGGCCGCCGACGGCTCCTTCGGCGGCGCGCTCAACTACGCCACCGCCCTCTTCGACCATGCGACCGCCCATCGCATGGTCCGTCATCTGCTGCGTCTGCTCGAAGGCGCCACAAAGACGCCGGACCGGCCTGTGTCCCGGCTTCCTCTGCTGGACGACGCCGAGTACGCGGTGGTCACCGGCGCCCTCGACGGGCACCGGCCAGCCGCCCCGGCGGACCGCTGCGTCCACCAGGTCTTCGAGGAGCAGGCGACAGCCACCCCTGACGCCGTCGCCGTCACGGCGGGCAGCACCTCGCTCACCTACCGGGAGGTCAACGAACGGGCCAACCGGCTCGCCCACCACCTGCGCGAGCTCGGCGCGGGGCCGGAGAACCTCGTCGGCCTCTGCCTGGAGCGGGGCATCGAGTTGTTGCCCGCCCTGCTGGGCATCCTCAAGTCCGGCGCCGGATACCTCCCGCTGGACCCGGCCAACCCCGCCGACCGGCTCGGCTACATCATCGCTGACGCCGGGGCCGGGATCGTCGTGGCCTCCACCGCGACGGCCACCGCGCTCGACGGCGCCCACGACGGCGAGCTGGTGCTGCTGGACGGCGAGCAGGACGCCGCCCGGATCGCCGCCCGCCCGGCGTCGGACCCGGCCCCCCTCGCCGGCCCCGACGCCGTCATCTACGTCATCTACACCTCGGGCTCGACCGGCCGCCCCAAGGGCGTCGTCCTCTCGCACCGCAACGTGCTGCGCCTGATGACCACCGCCGACGAGCACTATGGCTTCGGTCCCGACGACGTGTGGACGATGTTCCACTCCTACGCCTTCGACGTATCCGTCTTCGAGATGTGGGGCGCCCTGCTGTACGGCGGTCGGCTCGTGGTCGTCGCACACGAGGTCACCCGTTCCCCGTCGGACTTCATCGATCTGCTGGTCGAGCAGCGGGTAACCGTCCTCTCCCAGACGCCCACCGCCTTCCGCTCCCTGGTGGCGGCTGCGGGCTCCGGAGACCCACGGATCGACGAACTCGCGCTGCGCGCCATCGTCTTCGCCGGCGAGAAGCTGGAGGTGGCCGAGCTGCGCCCCTGGCTGGACCGTGTCGGGCAGCACGGTCCGGACCTGGTCAACATGTACGGGATCACCGAGACCACTGTGCACACCACTTACTACCGCATCGAGGAGGAGGACTTTGCGCCGCTCTCGGGCGATCGGGTGGGCTATCCGCTCAGCGACCTTTCGGTGTATCTCCTGGACGGCGCGGGAAACCCGGTTCCCCTCGGGGTGCCTGGCGAGATCCACGTGGGGGGCCCCGGAGTCGCCCGCGGCTATCTGAACCGGCCCGGCCTGACCGCCGAGCGCTTCGTACCCAACCCCTTCGCCCAGGACGGCTCCCGTCTCTACCGCAGCGGTGACGCCGCGCGGCGCCGGGCGGACGGAAGCCTGGAGTTCATCGGCCGCATCGACAACCAGGTCAAGATCCGCGGCTATCGGATCGAACTCGGCGAGATCGCCCATGCTCTGATCCAGCACTCCGCCCTCGCCGACGCGGTCGTACGGGTCCGTGAGGACGCGCCCGGCGACCGGAAGCTCGTCGGCTACCTCGTCGCGTCCCCGGGCGAAACGGCCCCGCCGGCCGCCGAGTTGCGCTCGCTATTGCGCCGGACGCTGCCGGAATACATGCTGCCGGCCGCCTTCGTCACGCTCGACCGCATCCCGCTCACCGTCAACGGCAAGCTCGACCACCGGGCCCTGCCTGCTCCCGACCTCACGACGCTGCGCGGGAATGGCGCCTGCATCGCCCCCCGCACACCGGCGGAGGGGCGGATGGTGGCCGTGTGGAGCGAGGTGCTCGGTACCGAGCAGGTCAGTGTCGAGGACTCCTTCTTCGACCTCGGCGGCGACTCCATCCGTGCCATCGCCCTGGTGGGCGAGCTGCGTGCCGCTGGATACGACGTGGCAGTCCGTGACGTCTTCGACTTCCGCACGGTCGCCCAGCTCACCGAGGTGGCCACCGGCCGTCCGCCACTCGCCTCCGGCCGGCGCACGGTCGAGCCCTTTGCCCTGCTCGACGAGGAGGACCGGGCTGCGCTGCCGGCCGGTGTCACCGACGCCTACCCCCTGTCCCAGATGCAGCTGGGCATGGTCGTCGAGATGCTCTCCGACACCAGCCGCAACCTCTACCACAACGTTTCCACCTTCCGGCTCCACGACGACAAACCCTTCGCCCCCGAGGCATTCCTGGAGGCTGGCCGGCTCGTCACTTCCCGCCACGAAGTCCTGCGCACGTCCCTGGAGCTGACCGGCTACTCACGGCCCCTGCAACTGGTGCACGCCATGGCCGAGATGCCGATGGGCTGGCAGGACCTCTCCGGGCTGGATGCGGCCGCCGTGGATGCCGCGCTGCGCGAGTACACCGCCGGCGAGCGCGCCGACGTCTTCGACCTGTCCGTGCCCGGACTCATGCGCTTCTTCGCGCACCTGACGGACGACCGCGAGGGCTGGTGGATCTCGGTCACCGAGTGCCACCCCGTCCTGGAGGGCTGGGGCCACCACTCGCTGCTGATGGAACTGGTGCAGTGCTACCGAGCACTGCGGGACGGCCGTGAGCCCGAACTCTTCGACCTCCCCGACGTGCGCTTCGCCGACTTCGTCGCCGGCGAACTCGAGGCGCTGGAATCGGAGGAGGACCGTTCCTACTGGCAGGGCATCGTCGAGGAGCACGCACCGCTCCGGCTGCCCGATGGCTGGGGGGACAGCCCGTCGCTGCCCAGGGAGACCGTGCAGGCGGCGATCGTCTGGACCGACCTGGAGGAGGGACTACGGGCGCTGGCCGCCCGGACGAAGACCTCACTGAAGAGCGTGATGGTTGCCGCCCACCTGACCGTCATGAGCCGGCTCACCGGGGAAGCAGCGTTCCACACCGGTCTGGTCTGTGACGCCCGTCCCGAAATCCTCGGCGCGGACCGGGTACTGGGCATGTACCTCAACACCCTGCCCTTCGCCCACGACCGCTCGGCCCGCACCTGGCGCGAGCTGGTGCAGCAGGTCTTCGACCGCGAGGTCGGCCTGTGGCCGCACCGCCGCTACCCGATGGCCGCAATCCAGCGTGAGTGGGGCGGCTCGCGACGGCTGATCGACGTCTACTTCAACTACCAGGACTTCCGGCAGGTCGATGCCGGACTCGTGGACCACGAAGGCGGCATCGACGACAGCCCGTCGGAGTTCCCGCTCACCGTCTCCTCCCGCGTCGGCCACATCATCGTGACCGCCGACTCCCACCACGTGAACCGGGCCAACGCCGAGCGGATGGTGGCGATGTACCGAGTGGTGCTGGAGTCGATGGCCGCCGACCCCGACGGCGACGCCACGGCCGACCTGCTGTCCGACGGCGAGCGAGCCCTGCTCCTCCACTCGTGGAACGACACGGCCGTGTTGCGCGACCCCGCCCCGGTCCACGCCCTGTTCGAGGCACACGCAGCCGCCACCCCGAACGCGGTCGCCCTCGTACACGGCGACCGCCTGCTGAGCTACGGATGGTTGAGCGAGCGCTCTGACGCGTACGCGGCGCAGCTGCACGCCAGGGGCACGGGCCCAGGGTCCGTGATCGGTCTGCTGCTGGACCGGACGCCGGAGCTCGTCGCCGCGATGCTGGGCGTGTGGAAGGCGGGCGGCTCGTATGTGCCCCTGGATCCGTCCTTCCCCGGCATGCGCATGCGCCATGTTCTCGCCGACGCACAGACGGCTCTGGTCGTCACCGACTCCGTGCACGCGGCCGCGCTGGACGGGGTGTTCGAAGGACCGCTGCTCCTGACAGATGGGCCATGGCGGCACGCCGACGGCACGGGGAAGGCCCCCGCACCCGCCGACGATCTCGCCTACACCCTCTACACCAGCGGTTCCACCGGCCGTCCCAAGGGCGTCGGTGTGGGTCACCGGGCGCTCACCAACCTGCTGTTGTCCATGAAGGAAGAGCTCGGCTCCACCGGATCCGACGTGTGGCTCTCCCTCACCTCGGTCTCCTTCGACATTTCCGGCCTGGAACTGTTCCTGCCCCTGGTCACCGGTGGCCGGCTGGTGCTGGCCGACAGCATGGAGACCAAGGACGGTGCCGCGCTCGCCGGGGTCGTTGCGGCGCACGGCGTCACCCACGTCCAGGCGACACCCTCCGGCTGGAACCTGCTTCTGCGGTCGGGCTTCGAGGGCGGTGCCCGTCTCACCGCTCTGGCCGGCGGCGAAGCGCTGCCTGCCGAGCTGGCCCGCGAACTGCGTTCCGCCGTCGGCCGGCTGGTCAATGTCTACGGTCCCACCGAGACGACGATCTGGTCGATGCTGTGGGAGGTTCCGCAGGGCGCCACGGCCGTCTCGATCGGCAGGCCGATCGCCAACACGACCACCTATGTGCTGGACGACCGGATGCGCCTGGTGCCCGTCGGCGCCCCCGGCGAGCTCTACATCGGCGGTGCGGGCCTGGCCCGCGGTTACCGTGGGATGCCGGGACGGACGGCGGCGCAATTCGTTCCCGACCCGTTCGGCAACACCCCGGGAGCCCGTCTCTACCGCACCGGCGACATCGTGCGCGTCCGCCCCGACGGCAGCTACCTCTACAACGGGCGGGCAGACGACCAGGTCAAGATTCGCGGCGTGCGGATCGAGCCCGGTGAGATCGAGGCCGCGCTGGCCCGGCTGAAGCAGGTCGCGCAGGCCGCCGTGGCCGTCCGCGAGGACGCTCCCGGCGACAAGCGGCTCGTGGCGTACATCGTGCCGGTCGACAGCCCGGCTCCCGAACCCCGCGCGCTCCGTCGCGAACTTGCCGGTGTCCTTCCCGACGCCATGCTGCCGTCCGCGTTCGTCACCCTCGACGCGCTGCCCTTGAACACCGCGGGCAAGGTCGACCGCAACTCCCTGCCCGCCCCCGCCCAGGAAGCACTGGCCACGAGCGGCTACCTCGCCCCCCGCACCCCGGTGGAAGAGGGCATGGCCGCCGTATGGGCGGAGGTGCTGGGCGTGGACAGGGTCGGGGTCGAGGACTCCTTCTTCGACCTCGCCGGCGACTCTCTGCGTGCCATCAACCTGGTCGGAACGCTGCGCGCCGCAGGCTACGACGTCGCCGTTCGCGACGTCTTCGAGCACCGCACGGTGGCCGGGCTCGCGGGGACGGCCGCTGCCCGGCCGGCACTGAGCGGAAGCATCGCCGCTGTCGAGCCCTTCGCCCTCGTCACGGAGGAGGACCGGGCCCTACTGCCGGCCGGGCTCTCCGACGCCTACCCCGCCTCGCAGCTCCAGCTCGGCATGTTGGTGGAGATGCTCGCCGACACCGAGGGCAGCAACTACCACCAAGCCGTCTCCATTCGGGTCCGGGACGACCATCCGTTCTCCGAGGAGGCATTGCGGAAAGCCGTCGACGTGGTCACGGCCCGCCACGATGTGCTGCGCACTTCGTTCGACCTGACCGGCTGCTCCGTACCGATGCAGCTGGTGCACAAGGAGGTCGAGGTGCCGGTCCGGGTCGTCGACCTGCGCGGGCTCACCGAGACAGCGCAGGCCGCCGAGCTGAACGGATTCCTGGCCGCCGAGCGGGCCGACCGCTTCGCCCCCGCCACCGCCCCTCTGCTGCGGGTCGCGGCTCACCTGGAGAGCGACGCCGCATGGCGGGTGACCTTCAGCCAGCCGCACGCGATCACCCAGGGCTGGGGACAGTTCGCGCTGGTCACCGAGCTGGTCGACTGCTACCGGCGGCTGCGTGAGGGCACGCCGTCGGAGCCCTACCAGGCACCGCCGGTCCGGTACGCCGACTTCGTGGCCGGAGAGCTCCAATCGCTCGGAGCGGGCGAAGACGGTGCCTACTGGCGGTCCGTCACCCAGCGGTACGCGCCGCTGTCCCTGCCTGCGGGATGGGGCGAGGAGGGCGAGCAGCGCACCCATGTGGTGTCGGTCAAGCTCACCGACCTGGAAGGGCCGCTACGTGCCTTCGCATCCCGCAGCCGCGTTTCACTCAAGAGCGTGCTGCTGGCCGCCCACCTGAAGGTGATGAGCCAGCTCACCCAGGAAGAGTCCTTCCACACCGGGCTGGTCTGCGACGCGCGCCCTGAAGTGTTGGGCGCGGACCGGGTGCTGGGCATGTACCTCAACACGCTGCCGTTCCCGCACGACCGGACAGCCCGTAGCTGGGACGAGCTGGTGCAGCGGGTGTTCAGCCGGGAGACCGAGCTGTGGCCGCACCGCCGCTATCCGATGGCGGCCATCCAGCGCGACTCCGGAAGCGGCCGCCGCCAGATCGATGTACTGTTCAACTACCATGATCTGCGGGTCTTCGACAGCGAGCGGATCGACGCGGCATCGAGCATCGGCGAGACCACCACCGAGTTCGCGCTGAGCGTGGCCACCGGCGGGGAGGGCCTCAACCTCCGGGCGGACTCCCGGGTGTTGAGCCGGAAGCACACCGAGCGGCTGGCCGGAATGTACCGTGCCGTGCTCGCCGCCATGGCTCGCGACCACCAGGGCGACCCGCGGCCGGCCTACCTCCCGGCGCGTGACCAGGAGCTCCTGGACACCTGGGGGGAGACTCTTCGCGAACCGGAGACCATCGCCGTCGAGGCGGCGTTCGAGCGCAACGCCGCGGGCGGTCCGGACCGTCCGGCGATCGTCGCCGACGGCATGGAGCTGAGCTACGCGCAGGTCAACGAGGCCGCCAACCGGCTCGCGCACTACCTGCGCGCGCTGGATGTCGGACCGGATGCGGTGGTCGGCATCTGTGCCGACCGATCGCCGGCCACTGTCGTGGCCGTGCTGGCCGTGCTCAAGGCGGGCGGCGCCTATCTTCCGCTCGATCCGGGAAATCCGGCCGACCGCCTGGCGTACATGGTGCAGGACGCGGGCGTCACGGTGCTGCTGACCGAACAGGCCCGGTGGGAATCCCTGCGGGAGGCGGAGCCGGGCATACGTGCGGAGTTGGTGCAGCTCGACCGGCCCGAGCTGTGGGCCGACCGGCCGGCCACTGACCCCGTGCCGGTCGCGGCACCGGAGAACCTTGCCTACGTCATCTACACCTCTGGCTCCACCGGCCGTCCGAAGGGCGTGCTGGTCAATCGGCGGGGCATGGGCAACCACCTGCTCGCCAAGATCGAGGACCTGGGGATCACCGAGTCCGATGCGGTGGTGCAGAACGCCTCCTTGGCCTTCGACATCTCCGTCTGGCAGATGCTCTCCGCCCTCGCCGTCGGCGGCCGGGTCCGGGTGGTCTCCGCCGAAGACGCGGTCGAGCCGGCAGCGCTCTTCGGGCGTACCGCCCAGGAGGGACTGACCGTCCTGGAGGTCGTCCCCTCGCTGCTCCGAGCGTCCCTGGACGCCTGGGACGCGGGCACATTGCCCCGCGAACTGCCCGCTCTCCGCCATCTGGTGGTGACTGGCGAGGCGTTGCCGCCGGACCTGTGCCGGCGCTGGTTCGCCCGCTTCCCGCACATCCCGATGGTCAACGCCTACGGGCCGACCGAGTGCTCGGACGATGTCACGCACGCCGTGATCCGCGCCGGCGACCCGATCGGCGAAGCACGGGTGTCGATCGGCCGTACGGTCCGCAACACCCGCCTGCACATCCTCGACGAGAACATGGCGCCCGTCCCGGTGGGCGTCCCCGGCGAGCTGTACGTGGGCGGCTCAGGCGTCTCCCGCGGATACGGCGGGCGGCCCGCGCTGACCGCCGAGCGGTTCCTTCCGGACCCCTTCGGCCCGGCGGGTGCACGGCTGTACCGCACCGGCGACGTCACCACCTGGAACGAGGACGGCAGTATCGAGTTCCTCGGCCGCGTCGACCACCAGGTCAAGCTGCGCGGCGTCCGCATCGAGCTCGGCGAGATCGAGGCGGCCCTGACCGCACTGAACGAGGTCGCGGACGCGTCGGTGGCCGTCAAGCGGGGCCCGACGGGCCGGGAGAGCCTGGTCGGCTATGTGGTTCCGGCCGACGGCGGGGAACCGGGTGCGGCTGCGCTGCGCACCCTGCTGGCCCGCTCGCTACCCGAGAGCATGATTCCGTCCGTGTACGTGCCGCTGGAGGCCCTGCCCCTGACTGCCAACGGCAAGGTCGACCGCAAGGCGCTGCCCGACCCGGACAGCTGGGACGGTCCGGACCGGCCGTACACCGCACCCGCGACACCCACCGAGACAGCGATCGCCGGCATCTGGACACAGGTCCTCGGGATCGGCCGAGTGGGCCGCGACGACGGCTTCTTCCGGCTCGGCGGGGACTCGATCCTGGTGATTCAGGTGATCGCGGCCGCCCGCAGGGCGGGGCTGCCGCTGTCTCTCTTCCTGCTCTACCAGCACGAGACGCTCGCCGAGGTGGCCGCAGCGGTCGACACCAAGCTCGCCTCCGCAGCGAGCGCACCGTCCGGTGTGGCTGCCGGGGCGGTCGACGTCCGCGCGATGCTCGACGCGCTCGCCGAATGCGGCGTGCCCGGCGCGAGCCTGGCGGTGACGGAGGGCGGTGAACTGGTCGCTCTGGAGGGGATCGGCACCCTCGCCGCCGGCTCCACGGAGAGCGTCACCCAGCGGACCGTCTTCCAGGCCGGCTCCTGGGGCAAGCACGTCACTGCCGTCGCGGTCCTACGGCTGGTGGACGAGGGGCTGATCGACCTGGATGCGGACGCCGGCTCTTATCTGCGGTCCTGGCGGGTGCCCGAGTCCGCCGACGGTCCGGTCACGGTACGGCAACTGCTCAGCCACCTCGCCGGGTTCGCCGAGACGCCACGCCAGGGCGTCCGGCGGGGCGAGCCCGTGCCGCACCTGCTCGGCCTGCTGCGGGAGACCGCGGTGCGCGAGAGTGCGCCGGGTCAGCGGTTCCACAAGTCCAACGCCCACTTCTCGGTGCTCGAGCAGGTCCTGACGGATCTGACCGGCGAGTCCTTCGAGGCCCTGATGCGGCGTCTGGTGTTCGACCCGCTGGGCATGGACGGCAGCAGCTTCGACCAGTCCTTCCCGGAGACCTGCGACCGCCCGGTGGCGCTCGGCCACGACGCAGAGGGCCGCACGGCCGAGGGCGGCTGGCTGATCCACCCGGAGCTGGCCGCCGCCGGGCTGTGGAGCACGGCCGCCGATATGGCACGGCTGGAACTGGAGATCCGCCGTAGTGCCCTGGGACGCCCGCTGGCACTGCTGTCCCAGCAGAGCGCCCAGCAGCTGCTCACGCCGCACAGCGCCAGCTTCTACGGCCTGGGCACGATCGTGGACGCCAGCGGCCAGGACGTGGAATACGGCCACGGCGGCTCGCCGGGCGGATACCAGGCGGTCTCCATGTCGTCGCTGCACCGCGGCAGCGGGGTGGTGGTGCTCACCAACGGTGAGTTCAGCGCTCAGGTGCTGAAGGCGGTCGGTATCGACCGCTGAGCCTCTGCCGCACCGTATGGACGAAATATAGCCCCCGGCCGGAGAGTGATCCGGCCGGGGGTTTTCCTTTCCGTTTCCCCGACGGGTCGGGCCGGACCCATGAATTCCCTTAATATTCCGCGTTGCTTCGCCCGAGAAAGGCAGGTCCGATGACCGCAGAGAATCCCGACGCCGGGCGCACCAGCTGGACCATCAAGGGCAATGTCCATGCCTCCACGGATTATCCAGCGGAGAAGGAGATATTCCTGCGCAACGAGAATTCCTACCGGGCCGCCACCATGCGCTGGGACGCCCCTTCCGCCGCCCCGACAGCGGCGGCCGCCGCATGAACACCACCGCTTCGTCCCGCCCGTCCTGGTTCCGGACGTTCGTGCCCCGCCCTGCAGCAGAGAGCCGCCTTTTCTGCTTCCCCCATGCCGGTGGGGCCGCCAGTGCCTTCCGCGGCTGGGCGACCGGGCTGCCGGCCTCGGTGGAGGTCACCGCCATCCAGTACCCGGGGCGGCAGGACCGCTACGACGAGAACCCCGCGCCCGACATGGCCACTCTCGTCAAGGAGATCAGCGAGGCGATCGGCCCGCTCGTCGACCGCCCGGTGGCCTTCTTCGGCCACAGCATGGGCGGTACGGTCGCCTACGAGGTCGCCCGCGCCCTGCCCCGTGAGCTGCGCCCTGCTCTTGTGCGGCTCTTCGTCTCGGCCCGCAGGACACCGGACAAGTGCCGGCCGCTGGCACCCGAGTGGCAGAGCGACGACGGACTGCTCCGCTACATCCGCGGACTCGGCGGTACCGGTGCCGCCCTGCTCGCCGAACCGGAACTTCTACCGGTCGCCCTCCCCGTGCTGCGCGGCGACTTCCAGCTCATCGACACCTACTCCCACGTGCCAGGCGCACCGCTGATGTGCCCCGTCACTGCCCTCGTCGGCGCGGACGACATCCACAACACGCCTGCCGACGCCGAGGGTTGGTCGCGGTACACGACCTCCGGCTTCGAGGTCTGCGTCCTGCCCGGCGGCCACTTCTACACCGAGACCGCGACCGAGGAGCTGCTCGAGTTGCTGGCCGACCGACTCGTCCCCGCCCACCGACCATAAGTCCTGTCGCTTTTCCTAGGAGCCCACCCATGGCGAACAACCCCTTCGACGACCAGGAGGGCACCTTCCTCGTCCTGGTCAACGGCGAGGAGCAGTACTCCCTCTGGCCCGCGTTCGCCGAGGTGCCTCAGGGCTGGACCGTGGCGCTGGAGGAGAGCGTGCGTCCCGAGTGCGTGGAGTTCATCAACAGCAGTTGGACGGACATGCGGCCCCGCAGCCTGCGTGAGGCGACGGAGGCGCAGAGCAATGTCTGAGAGCACCCGGCTTCCTCTGTCGGCGGCCCAGGCAGGCATCTGGTTCGCCCACGACCTGGACCCCACGGGCCGCCGCTACAACATCGGCGAGTACAAGGAGATCCTCGGCCGCGTCGACCCGGAGCGGATGGCCGCCGCCTGGTATCAGCTCGCGCGTGAGACCGACGTGCTGCGCATCAGCCGAATCGATCGCGACGAGGACGGCCTGTGGCAGTTCCTTGACGCCGAACCCGGCACCCGTGCACTGGAGTTCGTCGATGTCTCGGGCGCGAGCGACCCCGCGGCCGAGGCTCGCGCCTGGATGGCCTCGGACCTGCGGGCCCCGATGGACCTGACCGCAGGGGGACTGAGCCACTCCGCCCTGCTCAAACTGGCCGACGACCACTTCTTCTACTACCAGCGCTACCACCACATCGTCATCGACGGCTTCAGCCTCGCCCTGCTGGACTCCCGGATCTCCGAGCTGTACGAGCAGTCGGCCGCCGGGTTCTCCGCAGGGCCGAGCCCCTTCGGGACCCTGTCCGAGGTGATCACCGAGGACGCGGACTACCGGACGTCACAGGCGGCCGCGGCCGACCGGGCGTACTGGGCGGAGCATCTGGCCGGACTGCCCGAAACCCCCCGGCTGGCCGAACTCCCCCGTCCGGGACGGCCCGATCCGGACGGCGAGGCGTTCATCCGGCGCAGCGTCATGCTGCCCGCGGCCGACGCCGACCGGCTGCGGACGGCCGCACGCGGGGCCCGCACCCGCTGGTCCATGGTGCTCATCGCGCTGATCGCGGCCTATCTGCACCGCGCGACCGGACGTGACGAGCTGGTGCTCGGCCTGCCGGTGACCGGCCGCCCCACGGCCTCGTCCCGCCGTACCCCCAGCATGTCCTCCAACATCCTGCCGCTGCGCATCCGCGTACGTCCGGGAACCGGGCTCGGCGACCTCATCGCCTCGGTCGTCCGGGAGGTGCGGGGGGCGCTCAAGCACCAGCTACCGCGCTACGAGGACCTCTGCCGCGACCTGGGAGCCGACGGCACCGCACGGCGGATCGCCGCACCGATGGTCAACATCATGGCCTTCGACCCCGGACTGCGGTTCTGCGGCCACTTCACTCTGCAGCACAACCTCAGCAACGGGCCCGTGGACGACCTGTCCATCGGCGTCTACGACCTCGGCGAGGAACAAGGCCTGCGCATCACCTTCGACGCCGCACCCGAGCAGTGCGACCTCGACGCCGTCGCCGCGCACCAGGACCGGTTCCTGCGATTCGTCGCCGGGGCGCTGGACGACCTGGAGCAGCCCGTCGGCCGTCTGGAACTGCTATCGGCCGAGGAGCGACGACAGCTCGTAGGCGACCGCAACGCGCCCGGCGCCGGCGCCGATGACCGCACCCTTGCCGCCCGCTTCGAGGAGCAGGCATCCCTGCGCCCCGATGCGGTCGCCCTGACCGACGGCACCGTGCCAATGACCTATGCCGGGCTGGAGGCACGTGCCAACCGCCTCGCCCGGCTCCTGGCCGCCCGCGGCGCCGGACCCGAGCGCTGTGTGGCTGTGGCTCTGGAACGGTCGAACGACCTGATCGTCGCCTTGCTCGCGACCGTCAAGGCGGGTGCCGCGTACGTCCCCCTGGACCCGCGCTATCCGGCGGACCGGCTCGCCTACATGCTGGCGGACGCGCGGCCCGAGCTCGTCGTCACCACCAGCGCGACCGCTGCCGCGGTCCCGGCCACCGATGTCCCCGTCCTCGTCCTCGACGCCCCGGAGACCGTCGCCGCGCTCGCGGACGCCGCACCGGACGCCCTGACCGACTCTGACCGCATCGCACCGCTGTCTCCGGACCACCCCGCGTACGTCATCTACACCTCCGGTTCCACCGGCCGCCCCAAGGGCGTCACCGTCCCGCATCGCAATGTGGTGCGCCTGTTCACCGCTACGGAGCCCTGGTTCGGCTTCGGGCCCGACGATGTGTGGACGCTCTTCCACTCCTACGCGTTCGATTTCTCGGTATGGGAGCTGTGGGGGCCGCTGGTGCACGGCGGCCGCCTGGTCGTGGTGCCGCACACGGTCAGCCGTTCGCCGGAGGACTTCCTCGCCCTGCTGGCGCGGGAGAAGGTCACCGTCCTCAACCAGACGCCGTCGGCCTTCTACCAGTTGCTGCGGGCGGACGAACAGGCTCCGGCCGGCCGGCTCGCGCTGCGCTGCGTCGTCTTCGGCGGCGAGGCACTCGACCTAGCCCGGCTGACGCACTGGTACGAGCGGCACCCGGACGCCGCGCTGGTGAACATGTACGGCATCACCGAGACCACCGTGCACGTCAGCCATATCGCCCTGGCCCCCTCCGTGCTCGCCGGCCAGACCCGCAGCCTGGTCGGCTCTCCCCTCCCCGACCTGAGGATCTACGTCCTCGACACGAGCCTGCAGCCCGTCCCGGTGGGTGAGCAGGGCGAGATGTACGTCGCCGGAGCCGGGCTCGCCCGCGGATACCTGGGCCGTCCCGACCTGTCGGCGGACCGCTTCGTGGCGGACCCCTTCGGTGAACCGGGCAGCCGTATGTACCGGACCGGCGACCTTGCACGGTGGCTGCCCGAAGGCGGCCTGGAATACCTGGGACGCGCCGATCACCAGGTGAAGATCCGCGGCTTCCGCATCGAACTCGGCGAGATCGAGGCCTCGTTGCTGGCCCAGTCCGGCGTGGCGGACGGCGCAGTCGTGGTCCGCGAGGACCGCCCGGGCGACAAGCGCCTGATCGCCTACGTCGTTCCGGCGCCCGGCGCCGCCCCGGACGCAGAAACGCTGCGCGCCGGCCTTGCTGCGGGGCTGCCCGGCCACATGGTGCCGTCGGGCTTCGTCACCCTCGACGCGCTGCCGCTGACCGCGAACGGAAAGCTGGACACCAAGGCGCTGCCGGCGCCGGAGTTCACGGGCTCCGCCGCCACCGGGCGCGCTGCCCGCAACGAGCGCGAGGTCACGCTGTGCCGCCTGTTCACCGAGGTCCTGGGTGCCGGGCGGGTCGGGGTGGAGGACTCCTTCTTCGACCTGGGCGGCGACAGCATCATGTCCATCCAGCTCGTCTCGGCGGCACGCCGGGCGGGTCTGGGCCTCAGCCCGCGCGACGTCTTCCGGCTCAGGACTCCGGCTGCGCTGGCCGAGGCCGCGACCGCCGTCGGGTCGGGCGGACAACGTTCGGCGGAGCCCGCGGACGCGGGCACCGGCACCCTGCCGCTGACACCCGTCATGCGTTGGGCCCTGGAGTGCGGCGGTCCGCTCGACGGTTACAACCAGTCGATGGTGCTGCGGGTACCGGGCGCGCTGACCGGGCAGCACCTGACGGCTGCGCTTCAGACGCTGCTCGATCACCACGACGCCTTGCGCGCCCGGCTTGTCAACGGCGCCCTGCACATCGGTCCGGCAGGTTCGGCAGATGCCGCCTCGCTCGTCCGCCGCGTCGATGCGACCGGTCTGGACGAGGCGGAACTCGACGTGCTCGTAGGAGAGGAGGGCCAGGCGGCGCTCGGCCGGCTGGCGCCGCGTGACGGGGTCGTCCTACAAGCCGTGTGGTGCGACCGTGGGCCGGAGCTGTCCGGCCGGCTGCTGCTCGTCATTCATCATCTGGTGATCGACGGTGTCTCCTGGCGCGTGCTGGCGCCCGACCTGGCCGAGGCATGGAAGGCCATGGCCGGGGGCCGTACGCCCCGTCTTGAGCCCGTGGGCACCTCGCTGCGCACATGGGCCCGGCACCTGCCCGAGACGGCGGCGGAACGCATCGGCGAACTCCCCTACTGGCAGGGAGTCCTGAACGAGGCGGAGCCGTTGCTCGGCTCACGTCCCCTCGACCCGGCCCGTGATGTTGTCGGGACAGCCGGACAGCTGACCCTGCGGTTGCCGGCCGAAGTGACCAAGGCGCTGCTGACCACGGTGCCCACGGCCTTCCATGCCGAGGTCAACGACGTACTGCTGACCGCCTTCGCGCTCGCGTACGGGCACTGGCGGGACGGTCCGGTCCTCGTCGACCTGGAGGGCCACGGCCGCGAGGAGGAGGCTGTGCCGGGCAGCGACCTGTCCCGTACGGTCGGCTGGTTCACCAGCATCCACCCGGTCCGACTGGACCCGGGCCACCGCGACGTCTCCGACGGAGCGGCGGTGGGCAGCGCCCTCAAGCGCGTCAAGGAACAGCTGCGGGCCGTGCCCGGCAAAGGCATCGGCTACGGGCTACTGCGCCACCTCGACGCGGAGGCAGCCGCGCGACTCGCCGGACTCACGGACCCGCAGATCGGCTTCAATTATCTGGGTCGCTTCGCAGCGCCGTCCGGTCAGGACGCCGACTGGACGGCCATCCCTCAGGTCGAGGGCGGCATCCCCGGCGGTGGCCCCCGCATGCCGCTCGGGCACCCGCTGGAGCTCAACGCCCTGACCCAGGACGGCCCGGAAGGTCCCGAGCTCGTGGCGAGCTGGACGTGGGCGACCGGCCTACTCGATGCGGTAGACGTCGAAGGTCTCGCCGCCGCCTGGTTCACCGCGCTGCGCACGATCGCCACCCACGGATCCCAGCCTGATGCGGGTGGCCGCACGCCCACGGACGTCGCCCTGGCCGGGCTCACCCAGCAGGAGATCGAGCTGCTGGAGGGGCACAGGCCCGATCTCGCAGACATCCTGCCGCTCTCCCCCCTCCAGCAGGGCCTGCTCTTCCACGGCCTCTACGACGGGCGGACAGCGGACGTCTACACCGCTCAGGTCCAGCTCGATCTGGAAGGCCCACTGGACACGACCGTTCTGCGCTCCGCCGCCCAGACCCTGCTGGACCGGCACCCGGGTCTGCGCGCCGAGTTCCACCACACCGGACTGTCCCACCCCGTACAGGTGATTCCCGGCCACGCCGTGCTCCCCTGGACGGAAACCGATCTGGCCGGCCTGGAGGGTGACGCCCTGGAGGAGCGGGCCGAGGCGCTCGCCGCTGCCGAACGCGCCCGCGGCTTCGCGCTCGACCGTGCGCCGCTGCTGCGCTGCACTTTGCTACGCCTGGCGGCCGACCGCCACCGACTGGTGCTCACCAACCACCATCTGCTGCTGGACGGCTGGTCCACGCCGATCGTGATCCGGGAACTGCTGACGCTGTATGCGGCGGCGGCTGATGCCGGCGCACTGCCCCGCGTCCGCCCCTACCGGGACTTCCTGGAGCACTTGGCCGACGCCGACCGGGAGGCGGCGCGCAGCGCATGGGCCGAGGCACTGGCAGGGCTGGAGGAGCCCACCAGGGTCCGGGAGGGCGCGCCCGGCCGTACCCCGCTGGTGCCCGGGAAGCTGGAGTTCAGCCTGCCCGCGCCGACATCGGCGGCACTGGCGGAATGGGCCAGGTCGACCGGGCTGACCATGAACACCGTGCTCCAGGGCGCCTGGGCACTGGTGCTGGCCCGGCTGACCGGCAGGGACGACGTGATCTTCGGAGCCACGGTCTCCGGCCGTCCCCCGGAGCTCGCGGGTATCGAGGAGATGGTGGGGCTGTTCATCAACACCCTGCCCGTGCGCGTGCGGCTGAACGCCGCCGAAACGCCCGCCGCGTTGTTCGCCCGGATACAGAGCGAGCAGTCGGCCCTGCTCGGCCACCAGCACCTGGGCCTCGCCGAACTCCATCAACTGGCCGGTGTCGGCGAGCTGTTCGACACTGCGATGGTCTTCGAAAACTACCCGCTCGATCTGGACGCCCTGGGCCGCTCCACGGCCGGCACGGGCGTCCGTCTGGCCGGGCTGCGAGGGCACGACGCCGTCCACTACACCCTCGGCCTGGTAGCGCAGCCCGGTGACGGGCTGGACTTCCGGCTCGACTATCAACCCGACCTGCTCGACCGGGAACAGGCACGCGCTGTCGCCGACCGGCTGCTGACCGTCCTGACGGCGGTCGTGGACCGGCCCGGCGCACCGGTCGGCCGGCTCGACCTTCTCCCGTCCGCCGAACGCGAGCAACTGCTCACCCGTTGGAACGCCAGTGGTGTGCCGTCGGCGTCCCCGGAGTCGACGCTTGCGGGACTCTTCGAGACCCAGGTCGCGAGCACCCCGCACGCACCGGCTCTGGTGCACGGCAGCACGACGCTGACGTACGAGGAGCTCAACGCCCGCGCCAACCGACTGGCCCGGCTGCTGGCCGAGCACGGCGCCGCTCCCGAGCGGTTCGTGGCCGTCGCGCTGGAGCGCTCGGTGGACCTCGTAGTGGCCCAGCTGGCCGTCGTCAAGACCGGTGCCGCCTTCGTGCCGCTTGACCCCGGCTACCCGGCCGACCGGCTCGCCTACATGCTGGCCGACGCGAACCCTGTGCTGGTCGTCACCAACAGCGCGGTCGCAGCGGGGCCGCTGCCGGACACGGTCGCGCCCCGGGTGCTGGTGGACCGTACCGACACCTCCGGCTTCGCGGGGACGGACCTCACGAACGCCGAGTGTGCCGCGCCCCGGCGAGCCGCTCACCCGGCCTATCTCATCTACACCTCCGGCTCGACCGGGCGTCCCAAGGGCGTCGTGGTCACCCACACCGGGATCGCCAGCATGGTCGCCGGGCAGGTCGAAGGGCTGGCCGTGGTGCCCGGCAGCCGGGTGTTGCTCTTCGCCTCGCCGAGCTTCGATGCCGCGGTGTGGGAGCTGTGCATGGCACTGCTGACCGGCTCCTGCGCGATCCTGGCGGACGCCGATCTGCTGCTGCCCGGCCCGTCGCTGGCCGCACTGATCGCCGAGCACCGCATCACACACCTGACCCTGCCGCCGTCAGCGCTGCCCGTGATGCCCGAGGGCAGCCTGCCGGCCGGCAGCACCCTGGTGGTGGCAGGCGAGGCCACTGCTCCGGACCTTGTCGAAACCTGGTCTCGAGGGCGCCGGATGGTCAACGCCTACGGTCCGACGGAGTCCACAGTGTGCGCGAGCATGAGCGCCCCGTTGTCGGGCGCGGTGGTGGCCCCCATCGGCCGGCCGATCGCCAACACCTGCCTGTACGTCCTGGACTCCCATCTGCAGCCGGTGCCGGCCGGCGTGGCGGGAGAGCTGTACCTGGCCGGTGCCGGCCTGGCCCGTGGCTACCTGAACCGGCCCGACCTGTCGGCGGACCGCTTCGTCGCCAACCCCTTCGGCGAGCCCGGCTCCCGGATGTACCGCACGGGCGACCTGGCACGCTGGCGGCCCGACGGCAATCTCCAGTACCTGGGCCGTACCGACCACCAGGTGAAGGTCCGCGGCTTCCGCATCGAGTCCGGGGAGGTCGAAGCGGCCCTGGCCGCGCACCCGGAGGTGGTCCAGGCGGTGGTCATGGTCAGGGAGGACCGGCCCGGGCCCAAACGGCTGGTGGCCTATGTCGTGGGTACCGCGGACGGGGCTGCGCTGCGGCCCTTCCTCGCGGAATCACTGCCGGACCACATGGTTCCGTCGGCGTTCGTCACTCTCGCTGCACTCCCCCTGACGGCCAACGGCAAGGTGGACCGCAAGGCACTGCCCGCGCCCGGCTTCGGCGGTAGGGAAGCGGGCCGGGCGGCAGCGACAGCCCACGAGCAGGTCCTGTGCGGCCTGTTTGCAGAGGTGCTCGGAGTGGAGCGGGCGGGTGCCGACGACTCCTTCTTCGACCTCGGCGGCGACAGCATCATGGCGATCCAACTGGTCGCCCGGGCACGCGATGCGGGCCTGACCTTCACCGTCCGGGAGGTCTTCCGGCATCGTACGGTGGCGGCTCTTGCAGCGGTCGCCGCGGTGACGGAGGGCGGCGCCGCGACCGCCCTCGACGGCCCCTTCCCGGGCCTACAGGAGGAGACGCAGCTGCTGCTGGACGCAGAGCCGGAGCTGACGGACGTCCTTCCGCTGACCCCACTACAGGAAGGCTTCCTCTTCCATGCGTTGCTGACCGGGGACGAAGTGGACGTCTACACCACGCAGATCGCGCTCGATCTGGAAGGGGAGCTGGACCCCGACGCCCTGCGTGCTGCCGCCGAGCGGCTGCTGGCCCGTCACCCCGCCCTGCGGGTCGCGTTCCGGCACGATGTGGCGGAGCGTCCGGTGCAGGTGGTGCACCGCACGGTGGAGCTGCCCTGGCTGCACGTGGACCTCGCCGCGGAAGCGGGACCGGACCTGCCGGCCACGGTGGCCCGGCTCGCCGACGAGCAGCGGCTGCGCGGGTTCGACCTGACGAGCCCCCCGCTGCTGCGACTGCTGCTGGTCTCACTGCCGGGCGGCCGGTATCGGATCGTCCTGACCGGGCATCACATCCTGTGGGACGGCTGGTCGGTTCCGGTCCTCCTGAAGGAGCTGTTCGCGCTCTACGCACGGGGCGGTGATGCCTCGCTGCCGGCGCCACCCCCACTGCGCTCGTATCTGGCCTGGCTCGCCGAGCAGGACCGGGAGGAGTCGCTGCGCGTATGGGCGTCGGCGCTCGCGGGCCTGGTGGCACCCACCTTGGTGGCACCGCAGGCTGCACAAGGCGACCCGGTTGCCCAGAAATCCGTGCGCACCGAGCTGTCGGCGGAGTTCACCGCACGCCTGGAGGACCGACTGCGGCAGCACGGAATCACGCTCAACACCGCCGTCCAAGCCGCCTGGGGCGTGCTGCTGTCCCGGCTGACCGGCAGGGACGACGTGGTCTTCGGCGCCACGGTCTCCGGCCGGCCGGCGGAACTCCCCGGCATCGAGCGGATGATCGGCATGTTCATCAACACGCTGCCGGTACGCGTCCGGATGTGCGGTGACGAGACGCTGCTGGCACTGCTGCAGCGGCTCCAGGAAGAGCAGTCACGGCTGATGGCTCATCACCATGTCGGCCTGAGTGACGTCCAGCAACTGGCTGGCGGAGGCGCACTCTTCGACACCACGACGGTAGTGAAGAACACGCCGCTGGACGCCGGGACCCTGCTCGGCCCGCTCGACGGACTGCGGCTGACCGGAGGCGACAGCGAGGACGCCAACCACTATCCGCTGGGCATGCAGGCCGTTCCCGGTCTGGACGCATCCACCCTGGGCCTGCACCTGGGCTACCGGCCGGATGCGTACGAACAGTTCGAGGCACAGCGGCTGTTGGACCAGATGGTCCGGATACTGGAGGCTCTGACCGACGATCCGGAGATCCCGGTCGATCAGCTCGATCTGCTCTCGGCGGACGAGGGCCAGCAGGAGCTGCTGGCTGAGTGGGGAGGGTACTGAGTCATGTCGTGCATGGGTCGGCCCCCTTCCGCTCCGCGCTCCGCACCACACCACACGATTCGATAGGCGTTGACCCATGCAAAACGATCAAGTAGTCCGGCTCGACCAGGTCACCAGGTCCTACGCGTCCGGCTCCACGGCGGCGGTGCGCGCGCTCGACGGCGTCTCCATCGACTTCGGTCGCACCACCTTCACCGCGATCATGGGGCCCTCCGGCTCGGGCAAGAGCACCCTGCTGCAGTGTGCGGCCGGACTCGACCGCCCGGACGGCGGGAAGGTGTTCGTGGACGGTGTCGAGCTGGGCCCGCTGAGCGAGAAGGCACTGACCGAACTGCGCCGCAACCGCATCGGCTTCATCTTCCAGTCCTTCAACCTGCTCGGTGCGCTGACGGCCGAGCAGAACGTGGGGCTGCCGCTGAGACTGGCCGGCAACCGGCCGGACTCCGCCGCGGTCCGGACCGCGCTCGCCCAGGTCGGACTGGGCGAGCGCGGCGGGCACCTGCCCTCGCAGATGTCCGGCGGTCAGCAGCAGCGGGTGGCCATCGCCCGTGCCCTGATCACTCGGCCACAGGTGCTCTTCGCCGACGAACCGACCGGCGCTCTGGACAGCAGCAGCAGCCGGAACGTCCTGGAGTTATTACGCACCCTGGCCGACGAGCAGGGCCAGACCACGATCATGGTCACCCACGACCCGGTGGCCGCCTCCTACGCGGACCGGGTGGTCTTCCTCGCCGACGGGCGCCTCATGGACGAACTGGCCCGGCCCGGTGCCCAGCTGATCGCCGAACGCATGACCCGGCTGGAGGCCGACACCTCGCGGGCGGCGTCACACATGGGCGGTGCCGCGTAATGGGCGCACTCGTCACTCTCCTGCCCGTAGCCGTCGCCACTCTACGCAAACGGTGGCTCGGCTTCATCGGCTCCTTCATCGCCCTCGCCCTGGGCGTCGCCCTGATTTCCGCCTCGGGCCTGCTGGTCGGCACGACCATGGACATCGACAACGCCGACCCGACGGCACCCTCACTGAAGAAGCTGCTGTCCTTCATGGCAGGCATGTCAGGCTTTGTCTCGGTCTTCGTCGTCGCCTCCACCTTCGCCTTCGCGGTGGCCGGCCGACGCCGCGAGACGGCCGTGCTACGGGCCGTCGGCGCCACTCCCCGGCAGGTCAGGCTGCTGGTTCTGGGCGAGGCGCTGGTCGTCTCCGTCGTCGCCGCCGTCTGCGGCGCACTGCTGGGGCTGGCCATCGCCCCCTTCATCGCACGGTGGCTGGTCTCGCGCGGTGTGGCTCCGCAGGGCTTCGGTATCCATCCGGCGGCGGACCCGCTGCTGATCGCCGCCGGCATCGGCGTGGCGGTGGCTCTGCTGGGTGCCTACGCCGCGGCCCGCCGGGCCGGGCGGGTACGCCCCGTCGAAGCGCTGAGCGATGCCGTGGTGGACCAGAAGGTCATGACGCTGGGCCGCTGGCTGTGGGCCCTCGGCTATCTCGCCGTATTCGCCACGATCCTGGCCCTCTTCGCCACCATGCCGGAGGCACTGCAGCGCGACCCTCAGATCCGTGACCCGCACAACATGCCCGTCTGGTCGCTGCTCATCGACATCCTCGCAATCCTTGCCGTCGCGCTCTTCGCCCCCCTGCTCGTTCCCCCGTTGGTACGGCTGCTGACCCTTCCCGTACCACTGGCCTCCGGCGCGGTGGGTCTGCTGGCCCGTCAGAACGCCCTGACCGCGGTGCGCCGGACGGTCTCCACCGCCACCCCCTTGTTCCTGGTGGTCGGGCTGACCGGAAGCGTGGTCGGCTCCACCGCTGCTTTCGGCGACGCCAGGGAGGCCCAGACCCGAGCCGCGCTGCGTGCCCAGTACGTGGTGGAGCCCGGGGGCTCCACCGGTCTCTCGCCCAAGACCCTCCGCCACGTACGGGAGCTGCCCGGTGTCAGCGCCACCGCCCTCGCGTCCACCATGGTGTCCGATCTGGGCGGTGGTACCGCATCCGGCAACGCCCAGGACGCGGCCACGACGTCCGCGGCCGTCGTCGACGGCGATCTGACGAAGACCTGGAAGGTACCGACCGAGGCCGGTTCGCTCGCGGAGCTCAAGGGCCGGGCCGTCGCCGTCTCCGCCGATCTGGCCAAGGCCAACGGCTGGCAGACCGGCGACAGGCTGTCCGCCGGACTGGCGGACGGAACGACGGTCACCCTGCGCCTGGTGGCGGTCTTCCAACCCCCGCTCACCTTGTCCGAAGTCCTGCTGCCCTACAACACGGTGGCCGCCCACCTCACCGACCGTGCCCCCGCCACGGTCTATGTCACCACCCAGCCCGGCGCGCCAGCCCCCGTACTCCCGGCCGCCGACCGGGCGACCGTCACCCCGACCGCCGAGTGGGGGGCCTCGGGCAACGACCCCCGGGCCCGCTACGACTGGATCTCCGTGATCGCCATCCTCGGGCCGGCCGTGCTCTACGCCCTGATCGCCATCGTCAACACCATGATGATGTCCACGGGCGACCGGCTGCGGGACTTCGCCACCCTGCGGCTGACCGGAGGAAACGACCGTCAAGTGCTCTCCATGGTCGGCGTCGAGGCCCTGCTGACCGCGGCCACCGCGACCGCACTGGCCCTGCTGGTCACCGCCGGGACCCAGTTCACCACGATGACGCTCATCAACCACCGGTTGCTGGACGGCGGGGCCGCCCTGCCCTTCCGGCTCCCCTGGTCCGCCCTCGCCGGAAGCGCCGCCATCGGACTCATCCTTGCGCTGGCCGCCAGCCTGCTACCGGCCCGGCTCGCCCTGCGAGCCCGCGCTCTGGACCTGGCCGGCACCAGGCAGTAGTGCCGGCCCAGCTGTTCGTTCCCTTCGAGAAAAGGACGACCATGACCACCGAATCGGCGCGCCCCGTTGTGCTGCTGACCGAAGCACTCTCTCCGTCCACCGCCGAAGCCCTGGGCGCAGATGTCGAGGTCCGCCGCTGTGACGGCACCGACCGGCCCGCGCTCCTGGCCGCGCTCGCCGAGGCCGACGCGGTGCTGATCCGGAGCGCTACCACCATGGACGCCGAGGCCATAGCGGCAGGGAAGCGGCTCAAGGTGATCGCCCGGGCCGGCATCGGGCTGGACAACGTCGATGTGGACGCGGCCACCGCTGCCTCGGTTCTCGTCGTCAACGCCCCGGCCTCCAATGCCGTCAGCGCCGCCGAGCACGCCACGGCGCTGCTCCTGGCAGTGGCCCGGAACGTCCCTGCGGCGGACACCTCGCTGCGCTCGGGCCAGTGGCAGCGGGCCCGCTTCACCGGGGTGGAACTGTCCGGCAAGGTCCTGGGGGTGGTGGGCCTGGGCCGGATAGGGGCACTTGTCGCGCGCCGGATGGCTGCTTTCGACATGCGGGTGGTCGCCTACGACCCGTATGTCGGGGCCACGGACGCGGTCCGCGCCGGCGCCGAGCCGGTCTCCCTGGACCGGCTGTTGGAGTGCGCCGACTTCATCACCGTGCATCTGCCGAGGACGCCCGAGACCCTGGGTCTGATCGGTGCCGGGGAGTTCGCCCGGATGAAGGCCGGGGTGCGGATCGTCAACGCGGCCCGGGGCGGCATCGTCGACGAGGACGCGCTGTACGCCGCCCTGAAAGAGGGCCAGGTGGCCGGTGCGGGACTCGACGTGTTCGCGGCCGAACCCTGCACCGATTCACCGTTGTTCGGGCTCGACGGTGTCGTCGTCACCCCACACCTCGGCGCCAGTACCCACGAGGCACAGGAAAAGGCGGGCACGGCGGCGGCTGCTTCCGTGCGGCTCGCCCTCGCGGGTGAGCCGGTGCCAGATGCGGTCAACAAGGTCGCCCTCCGTGCCGCGTTGGCCGCCTGAAGAGTGGGGCAAAACCTGCCGCCTGGTCATGTTCTCTGCGCGGGCGGGGTGTTGCGGGCTGATCCGTTGGAGGTGGAGACGTTCACCGGACTGCGGATGAGGTAGTTCGAGCAACCGTTGAAGGCGGTGCGGGAGCGGGGCGCGAACGGCCCGGTGGGGGGCCGTGGTGCCATGGGGCCGGGCCGACAGTGCGGGCAACGGCCTCCACCACGCCGGGTGGGCCTACAGACCGGCGGACGGCTCCACCATCGGCGTCAGCCACCCCCGCGCCGTCGCCACCGCTCCCGCCTGGAAGCGGCTGCGGGCCCGCAGCCGCTTCATCAACTCTGCAGTGATCCGGCGCCCGGTCCGCACGGAGATGCCGAGCTTGCGCGCCACCACCTCGTCCGTGTGCCCGGCCACCAGCAGTTCCAGGACGGCCCGTTCCTGACTGGTGAGGCCGTCGCCGTCAGAGCAGGGGCGCCTGGTGTGGCCGCCCAGCGGCTTCGCCTGCTCCCAAATTTGCTCGAAGAGGGTGGACAAGGCGATCACCACTCCTGTGCCATTGAGGATCAGCACCCCCTTGGCCGCCGCCTCCGGATCGATCGGCACGATGGCCGTCCGGCCGTCGTAAATGATCATTCTGAGCGGGAGCTGAGGCATTGTGCGCACCTGACCGCCGTTCTCGTCCAGCCACTGGGCGTAGGACAGAGTGGGAGGGTCGTTGCGCAGGCTCTCCAGGTAGACATAGCGCAAGCGGACCCCCCGCGAGAGAGCCGCCCGATCCAGTGGCCGAGCCGCCTCCAGCGCCTCCTCGGTTTGAGCGCCGCGCGGGGCGAAGACCGACACCTCGCTGGTGCAGCTGTGGCCGTAGCGCTCGATCTGCGAGCCGATGGCATCCATGCCCATGAACTGCCGGGCTCCGGGCGGCTCGGAGCCGGAGTCGTCCTCTCCGTACTCGGCCAGCATGCGGGTGATCGACAGCCGGGTGGCCGCCATCGCCTCCTGGCGTTCCAGCAACTCACGCTCCTGGCGCAACAGCAGGGCTTCCAGGCCCAGTTCCGGATTGACCAACCGCATCTGGCGGGGGTCTTCGGTGGAGGGCCGGATGAGTTCCATCCGCTCCAGCTCCTTTACGACCACAGCCATCCGGTCGGGGGGCCACCCCAGTTCGGCGGTGAGCTCCTCGACCGAGATCCGGGGCCTTCCGAGCATCATTCGATAGACCAACTCCCCGTTGTAGTCAAGCCCCAGTCCCTCAAGCATGCGCCCTCCCCCCATTGCCCAGAAACGCGCACTTTCTGGGCAGACTCCCCCTGAGTCCCTCGTGATTGTCCCCCGCTCGAATGGGCGAGGACAACGCGAAAATGGACGTTGTCCGATGAAGTAGATGCAGTCGGCACGTACTGGCAACGTCGTGCCACCGCAGGACCCTGACACCCAGTGTTGCTGAAGTGTCCAGTGCTAAGCATAAAAACTCGAGTGACGGCCGGGAGCGCACCATCGCCTGGCCCAACTCACCGCACCACAAACCTATTTGGAGGCTTCACCATGCACGAGTTCATCGCCACGTCCGCCGTCACCCGCCGGAGCACCGCAGTCGCCGGAATCACGACCGCCGGCTTGGCCGTCGCCACGGCGACCTGCGCACATGGCGGTTCGTCGGTCGGCGTCCTGGCGGGCAACACCTGGGGCAAGGCATCGTTAGGCACCGCACCCGGCGCCGACGAGAACACCTGGGGCAACTGAGACGGGATCTGACAGGACCGAAACGGGGCCCGTTGCGTCCCCTCGGAGTCGCTCCTCACATCCTGGGCTCCACGCCGGCCGCGAACGGCCCGGGCCGATCGCCGACCGCGCTGGGCCTCGTCGAGCAGCAGGCAGTTCGCTCTGACGGCGGGTTCGGCCAGTGGCCGGATTTTCAGGTAGTGGTCGTGGCCGAAGCGGACGACACCTGCAGGGGGATTTCGCAGATCGCCCCACCGCCTTGGTCACATGCGGCAGGACGAAGCCGACGAGCTGATCGCGCAGCTCTTCGGCTTCGGCCCCGCGCCGATGCGGGCCGTGATGGCGCTCGACGGCACTACCCACGGACCGACAAAAGCAGGTGACGGTCCGCACCACGGCACACGAAAGCGCCTCGGCGGTGACATCCCGCTCGTCGATGCGGATACGCATGTTGACGGCGATGCCGGAGAAGGCGCCGAGACCTGCCAGCCGGGGACAGATTGTCTTGGCGGGGGGCGAAGGCCGGCGAGGACGCCTGGCTTGATGCCGACGCCGTCACAGATCTCCCGGGTCATGCCACCCGCCCAGACCGGTGGCCCAGCGGTACATCGCCTGACCACCCTGTCGACGGAGAGGCGAGCTCGCCTCGGAGTGCGACCTCAGACCTACGCATCCGCAGTCCGCAGGGGCCGGCACCGAGGATGACGATCCGGTCGGGTAAGGGATGTTGGGCTTTGAGCATGGATTCCTCTTTTCTGTATGGGCGTTCGTGATCGGTGTGAACAGGTCCCATCCCCGTCAGATCTCGCCTTTGGGCGTGCGAGGCTTGGGGGCAGTGATCTTGAAGGTGATCCAGACGGTCTTGCCGATGCCGTGCTGCTCGTCCACGCCCCACCCATCGGACAGTTCGTCCACCAGGAGCAGGCCCCGACCCGAGGTGTCATCAAGGCGCGGACGCTGCCGATGCGGCCGGTCCGCATCCTGATCGTGAACCTCCAGCCGAACCACCGATCCGCTGATGGCCAGCCGTGCCCGGAATCCGAAGCTGGGCGGACCTGCATGTACGAGCGCGTTGGTAGCGACCTCTGACAGGCACAGACACACGTCATCGAGGCGGTCCCGGACTCCCCAGGACGACAGAGCCTCGACGGCGAACTTGCGTGCCTCACTCACGGACGAGCCGTGTGGAGAGAAGGTCCGCTCGCGCCGCAGGGCCGGGCCGCTGTCGCTCCAAACGGCCTCCGCGCTCCGAATCGCGGTACGGGGCTCTGCCTGTCGCCGCATCGCGCTGTCTCCTGCTGCTGGCATTGCCGGAACACCACCTCGTCGCTCGCGTTCAGGGCGGGCATCGAGCCTGACGGCCAAGCGGCACGCCTCACCACGACATGAGTGCCGACGTCTGATTCGGGCTTGGCGAAGTGGACGACATGGGTACCGTCACGTTGCCGCCGTCTCCACCGTCATCTCCTCGCACACGGCAGCTCTTACTCCCGTATGGCGGCATTGCGGGGCTACCGTCGAACCGACGAGCCGACCGGAACCCATCGGGGGATTGATGGCTCAAAGGCCCACTCTTCTACGGACATTGATCACCAGGCGCCACTGGCAGGTGTTCGAAACCTTCCAGCTTCACTTCGAGCGCACTGCCAACGAACTCGCCGAACAGGACCGTGATCCGACGCTTGTCGGCCTGACGGTGTCGAAGCGGCAGTTTGAGCGGTGGTACGGGGGCGAGGTGAAGACCCGCCCCTACCCGGCCTTGTGCCGGGTACTGGAGGCAATGTTCCGATACCCCGTCGACGTCCTGCTCGGTCCAGCGGACGAGGGCGGTGCCGCAGTCGATGCCGCTCCGCAGCTTCGGCTCGTCATGCCGACACGGCCGCCGTCGCCCTCGCTCGAACCCAGCGAAGGAGACAGCGGCTTCGACGGCATCGAGTTCACCAGCAGACCCGTTCCAGGCGACAACGCCGGCCGGGACACGTTAGAGAGGCAGGTCGCCATGGCAGCTCGCCGTGCATTCCGCTTCAGCGCGATGGCAGAAGGCAGCAACGTAGGTCCCGAGACCCTGGACGAGCTCCACCAGGAGGTACGTCGTCTAGCCGCCGCCTACCCGCAGCTGCCGCTGGCCCCCCTCCTCGGCGACCTCGTCGAAGTCCAAGACCTCTCCTTCCGCTTCCTCGAACACGGCCATGTCCGCCCCGGCCAGGCCCGCGAGTTGTACCTGCTCTCCGCCATCACCTCCGGCATGCTCGCCAAGGCCAGCCACGACCTCGGCGACCCGCGATCGGCGATGACACAGGCCCGGACCGCCTACGTCTGCGCGGACAACGCCGACCACCACGGCATGCGCGCCTGGGTCCGCGGCCTGCAGTCCCTGATCGCCTACTGGGACGGCCGACACCAGGAAGCCTCCAAATACGCTGCCCTCGGCATCTCCCAGGTGGGGGGCGTGACCGGCACCAGCGCCGTATGGCTGTCTTGCTTGCAAGCCCGTGCCGGCGCCGCACTCGGCGATGTGGCGGCTGTACGGGAGTCCCTCGCTGAGGCTGAACAGGCTCGCGATGCGGTGTCCCCCGACGACCTGGACGAGTTCGGCGGCATCATGACCTTCCCCGTACCGCGCCAGCTCTACTACGCCGCCGACGCCACCGCCTGGCTGCCGAACGCCCCCGAGGCGGAGCATCAGGCTGAAGCGGCCGTCGCCGCCTACCGCCAAGCAGAACCCGAAGACTGGGCATTCGGTGACCAGGCCGGCGCCCACACCGACCTTGCCCTCGCCCGCATCCACGCCGGAAGCCTCGACGGTGTCGACGAGGCCATGCGGCCCGTTCTCGATCTGTCCGCCGGTCAGCGCATCAACGGCATCGTCGCCTCGGTACGGCAGGTCCACACCGCGCTGCGTGATCCCCGGTGGCTCACCGCACCCGAGGCTCGCACGACACGGGAGGAAATCGAGGCGTTCACCGCGGCCCCTGTCGCCGCCCTGCCCAGGTAACACCGCCTGCGAGTAGGGTCCCGACCATGCATCCGGTCGACATCACAGGCCCCCGGCTTCAGTTGCGCGAACTCACCAGCGACGACGTGGACGCCGTACACGCCATCTACGGCGACGCCGAGGCCACCCGCCACCTGAGCTTCGAGCCCCGAACCCATGAACAGGCCGGGGAGATCGTCGCCCGCTCCATCGCCTCCTCCGGCGAGCAACCCCGCATCGAATACGCCCTCGGTGTGGTCCGCCAGGAGGAAAGGGACCTGGTGGGCTTCGCCCGCCTGGCGCTCGACCCGCACGCCCAGAAAGCCGCCACTATCGGCTTTGCCCTGCGCCCCCACACATGGGGCGCGGGCCTGGGCACCGAAACCGTTCACCTCATGTGCGCCCTCGGCTTCAACCACCTTGGCCTGCACCGCATCTGGGCCGCTCGTGCACCGCTGAACTCTGCCTCCGCCAAGACCCTGCTACGCGCCGGCATGACGGAGGAAGGCCGCATCCGGGAGCACGTGTTCGTACGGGGAGCGTGGAGGGACTCGATCACGTACTCAGTCCTCGATCACGAATGGCGGGAGTCAGATGGATTCGCGGCGGCCAACTGCTGACTCCCGCCACACAGCGACCAAGCACAGAACGCCCACCAGCCATGACCGAGGCGTGCGGTCATGGCCGATGCATCAGCACTGCGTTCGGTCCTACCCCTATCTGGTCGGATCCGCGGAAGCGCTCGGCTTCATCCCCTGGACCAGGGCATGGGCTCGGGGCGGCGGTACCACCACCACGCCTTCTGCGCCGAACCATCAGTCGGCTGATCCCAGCCATCAACGACAACGTGTTCTTCGTCGTCGACTGTCAGCTCCTGATAGAGGCTGTCGACCTTGTCGAGGTAGCGCTTGTACAGCGTGGCCACGTTCCCCGGGAGTCGGCGCAGATGCCCCTCGATGTCATCGCGGTATCCGAGCACTTCCCGGTAGAACTCCACGGGGTACCAACCAGATGGCTCCCAGCTGCTCTCTGCGCGTCGAGATAGCTTTTCCCACGCCCCCAGGTATGACTTGGCAATCCGCGCCACCTCGGCAACGTCAGCGGTGATGGTCGAACCATCCGCCTCGTTGCCGTCCCCCTTCAACAACTGGAGGGATTCCGCAAAAGAATCGGCCAGAGGTGTTGCAATCTTCTGCTCGCGCACCACTTCCGGAAGGTGCATCACAGGAACATCTGGCAAGCGATCCACGAATGCCTCAACGGCTGTAACTGTGAACGTTAGCTCGTCACCGTCCGACTCGCTCAGCCGGGCCCGCGTCGTCAGCCCTTCTGGGGTAACCAACCAGTGGGCGCTCATGGCGCTCTCCTGAGGAGGGTACAAGACTGGCGTGCCAAGCCGGCCCGCAAATGCTGCGGAGAATTCGGATTCTGGAGGCTGCTGCCCCACCGAGTCCTGAGCGTAAATGTCCAGGGACAGCGACACATTTCCCGGGACGTGCGAGTATTCACAGGAGACCAGGGCCTCCCAGTTGCGGTCGTCTTGGTCGCCGTCAGCGTCGGCAACGTCCACTTCTCTCACCGGAACCCGGAAGACCGCCGCGAGTGCTTCAGCCATGACACCCGGGTCACAGCTATCGACGAGGAAAAGATTGTACGTCATGGTGTGTAAGTCCCGTTGTAAATGGCCAGAGCCTTTTCGACGACTTCTGGATTGTTCACGAAGCGAGGGTTCCGTGTCAGTTGCGGAGCCGCCGAGAGATCCCCCTTAGCCTTTACGATCTGCGATAGCGCCGCATACTCATTCCGGTCCATTTCCACAAATCCTGGGCCCTTGGCAGGGTATACAGTCCCGTTCTCGTGGACGCCGTACGTGCGACCATTGATTTCATAGCGCTCACCGTCCGGAAGCCAGGTAGCCTTACCTTCTGCGATGCCAGCAATATCCTTCTCGACCTCCTGAGAATATCCCGGGAGGATGATTGTGTTCTCTTCCTTGATGTTCTTTCCTGCTCGACCTGCGCCACCAATGGTATGCCGGTCGTTTGGCCGCTTGAGTGTTTTCCCGGCCCCAGGGCCCTTTAGATTGCTTGAGGCTTCCCAGCCACTGGCCTTTGGGGTCCCGGAGGCTCCGCCGCCGCTCCCCTCTGCGTTGCGCATCAAGGGGCGCCCGGTCGGGCCAACAGGACCGACCGGCCCCTCGCCGGCCATCGCAAGGCGTGGGCCACCCGCATCCAGCCTTATCTTGCCGAAGGCGTTTTTGAAGCCGCCGGCGTCGCCTACAGCCTTCGCTGCGCGGCCCGCACCGCCCAGGGCGCCCCCCAGCAAGACCCCAGTGGCTCCGGCCTCCTTGATCTCATCCAGGTTGATGCCCTTCTGGTCCCCCAGAAGGTTGCGGCCGCCCTGGGCGACGACCACGTCGACGGTGATGGCTTCGATGCCGCCGATGGCGGCGGTGGCCAGGACCGTTCCGGCGATCTCGGTGACGGTGGCAGAAACGGCGATGCCCGCAGTACTCGCTGCGGCGACGATCGCCTCGGTGGCGCCGACTGCCGCGAGCTCGGTGATGCCGCCAGTGAAGACAGCCAGGGCCGTACCGACGACCAGTACCGCGCCGGCGATCTCCAGCTCGTGCTCGATCTTCTTCTTCGCCTCGGCGACCTGGTCCGCGTACTTGTCCAGGGCCTTCGCCATGTCGCGGGCGGCGCTGGCCACGTCGTCGAGGTAGCCCTTGCCGCCGCCGTGGTACTTGCGCCAGAACTCGCCGAACGCTTCGATCGACTTGCCCTTGTTGTTGTCGATGACGTCCTGGGCCTTCTTATGGCAGGCGGCCGTGCAGTCCTCGACGTCGTCGGCGAAGGTGCGCCAAGCGCGGGCGGCCTCCCGGAGTTCGTCCTCGTCGCCCTCCGGCCACCACATGCCGGTGAGGTCCTGGACGATCTCCTTGGCTTTGTCGCCAGCGCCCATCACTTACCACCCTCAAAGCCGGACTTGGCCGAGTGGTCAGCGTCTTCGTGGTTGGCTGCCATGTCGTTCATGGCCTTGGTGATGCTGGACAGGCCCTTGACCAGGGCCGCGGCCGCCTTCTCGATCTGCGCCCGGTGCGGGGCGTAGGCGTGCTCGAACTTCTTGCCCTGCTCGTCGCCGCCCCACGGCTCCCCCAGCCCGCCGAGCGTGTGGCGAAGCTTGGTCGCCGCCCGCTCCAAGGCGACAGACTCTCGGTGGAATGTTGGAGCAGCGGACTTGAGTTGGTCGGTGTCTATGTCAAAGCCGTCGCCAGCCATGCCGTGCCTCCCCCTTGGCCGTGTACTCGTAACGCGTCGCGAGCCGCTGACAACGCTTCGGCTCACAGATGGCGACCCTCGCATACAGCACTGACAATCGCCCTGGTGGGAGCGCATTTCAGCCACGGTGCAGCACCGCCCGGCTAGGGGCCCAGGGCAAGGCTGCCCCCTACCAGCCGGATTGCGGCAGGGGGCGATTCACCAAGCGCACGTCCGGCCTCTCGCTGCACGACCGCAGCGGAGCCACGGTCGTGCAGCGGCGTGTTGGGCAGTTACCGGCGCGGGCTGCGGTGCTGCTCGGCCGGTGCCGTATTTGCCGCCGTTGGCTGGGTGAAGTCAGGCCCGAGGGGCGGGTGCGGGGCCGCGGTGGTGGTGCGGAGGCGGGCTGCTGCGGCGAGGCGGTTGGGGATGGGGTTGCGTCCGGTGTGCTGGATGCGGGTGATCAGGACGCAGGCGGGTCGGCGGGCGGTGGCCAGTTCGCGTTGGGCGGCTGCTTCCTTGAGGAGTTGGTGGGGTTTGTGGCCTCGGGCTTCGGCGTCGGCGAGGGCGGTAGCGAGGGCCGGCCAGCCAGTGTCGGTGAGGATCCGCTCGGCGTGCTCGGGGATGGCAGCGCGTACGTCGCTGGCCAGGGTGCGGCGGGTCTCCTCCTTCGGCTGGCGTTGCACGAGATCTGTGAGTTCCGGGGTGAGGGCGTGGTCGGCGGCGTTCTGAAGGTGCTGGAGGGCTTGGTGGGCGGCGTCGGCTTGGTGGGCGTGGCCCTTGGCCTCGTGCCAGCGTCCTGCGACGATTGCGGCCCAGACGAGGGCTGCGACCAGGGCGGCGAGGGCGCTGCCGTCGGGGCCGGTGGCGGTGTGGGCGATGTCGCGGGCCGCGTTGCGCAGAGTGTGGGCGGCTCGGTCTTCTGCCCGGATCTGGGAGCGCTGGGCGCGTGCGAACGCCTTCGCGGCGGCTTGGAGTTCAGCGCGCAGGTCGGTGGGCGCTGTCTGGGCGGTGGCTTCGATGAGTTCACCGAGGGCGGTGATGTGGGCCTGGGCTCGTGCGTCGTCGGCAAGGTCGGTGTGGAGACTGTCGAGGGCGTCAGTTCCTCGGCGCCAGGGGGTGCTGGGCTGGGTGCGGCGGGCGGTGGGGTGCTCTTCGGGCTGGCTGGATTCGAGGCGGGCCTTGATCTTGGGAAGGGAGAGGTCAGAGGCGATCTTTCCGCCGGGGTGGAAGATCTGTTCGTCGTCCTTGTTGAGATCGCCGGGGCGGCCGACGGCGTAGCCGAGGAGGTCGCCGGACGGTCCCCGCTTGGCCTTGACTCGGATGCCCTCGGCTTCGAGGTAGGCGAGGAGTTCCTCGGCGCTTGTGGCGTGGGGGATGGCGGCGCGGATGCGGTCCTGGAGCCACTCCTTGCTGGTCTGTTCCCAGCCAAGGCGCTGGGCTTTGTGCATCTCGGCCTGGGTGGGACGTCGGGTGCCGGTGCGGTCGCCCTTCTTCAGCCGGCGCAGACCGTAGTCCTTCTCGATCTCGCGGCATTCGTCGCCGACGCGGATGCTGCTGTCGTGGAGTTTGGGGCGTCGGCCGTCTTCGCGGACGGTGGTGGCGAGGATGTGGATGTGGTCGTCGGCGTGGCGTACAGCGATCCAACGGCAGGCCAGGTCATCACCGGCAGGGGCTATGCCGGCCGCGGCGACGATGCGCTGGGCGATCTCGCCCCATTCGGCATCAGAGAGGTAGCGGTCTTCGGGTGCGGCACGGACGGGGCAGTGCCAGACGTGGTCAGTGACTGGCTTGCCGAACTCGCTGTTGCGCAGGTGTACGGGCTCGTCGAGGTGGCGGGCGAGTTCGGTGAGGGTGGCCATCTCGTCGCGGCCGGGGTCGGGCATGCCGAGCATCGCGAAGCCGGCCACGATGTGCGGGTCGAAGTGTTCGTCGTGGGTTCCTCGGCCGTAGAGGTAGGCAAGCAGGCCACGGGTGTTGGCGCCGGGCGCCTTGATGGCGGCGATCATGCGGCGAGATCCTCCTGCGGGTCGGCGGGCTGGCGCAGGGCCTGGGCGATGAGTTCCAGCAGGTGGTGGAGTTCGTCGAGGCGGAGGCGGATGTCGGGTGGGGTGAGGTCGCTGTTGAGGGCGCGGGCGATCTGGTTGATGTTGACGCCGATGCGGTTGAGCTGGCGCAGGACCTGGGCGCGGAAGATGGCCGCCGGTGTGGTGTTGATGGTCAGCATCGGCTCGTGGACCGTCTCAGTCAGCACGTCCAGCAGCCGCGACTTGCCGCAGCGCTTCGCCGGGCCCACCACCGCCAGGCGCGGGGCGTGCTGCCACGCGGGCTGGAGATGAGTCGCCGCCACCCACAGAGTGATCGCGTCCAGCGCCTCCGACGAGGGCGGGATCACGAACTGGGCTACCTGGGAGCGCAGTTCATCCAGTAGCTTCGAGCCGGACGTCGGCTCCGCATCGGGTATGGCCTCCAGCCTGCTCGCCGCGTCCGCCTCGTTGGCGCTGCTATCGGCAGTACCGTCGCTCGGGTCTGCCGCAGCGCTGTCGGCCTGCGCTGTGCGCAGGTGGGCGCCTGGCTGGCCGGGGATGGCCGTGGCGGGCCAGGCCGCTCGGGCGGGGTCGGAATAGGACTCGGGGTTCTCGGGTTGCACTGGGCGGCTCCTGGTCTGGCGGTGTCGGCTTGCACGCCCCTACTGCCGGATCGGTTCTCATGGGATTGCTGGGGAGCCTTGGGGCCTCCGGCGTTGCACCGCCGGAGGCTCTCCCCGTTCTCGCGGGCGCCTCGGTATCGCGAGCGACCACGGACAGTACGTCCACGCCACGCCACCGTCCAGCGTTTCTGTGTCAGCTCAGCGCAGAAGTGCCTGCTACGCACCAGCTGCCTCACGCTGCCAGTCCCAGCAGGGCCAACAGGTCCGCCGTCACCACCCGGTAAGCGTTGCCGAGTCGCAGCACCTTGCACGGGTACTGATCACGCTTGGCGAGCTCGTACCCCTTGCTCCGCCCCAGCCCCAACGCCCGGTTGCCCGTCTCCAGGTCAACGGCGGCTGGAAGCTCCAGAAGCTCCTCGCGACTCATCCCCTTCGCTCGCCCGCCAGCTTCGTTCTCGCGCATGCGCGCTCCATCCACTACTGAGCCCTCGGCGAACGCGACCATCGCGCCCGTCTCCAGGCCGCGAAATCAACGCTAGGCGAGCTAATGTGTCTGCATGACACAACATCGTCGCGACCATGGATACGAGAAGGCCGACGAGGAGGACGACGTCCTTGAGTGGGTGGACCAGGTCATGGCCACCGTGGCCGGCGAGGTCCGCAGACGACGAAAGGAACTGGGTTGGAGCGCACAGGACTTGGCCGACAAGTGCGAGGAGATCGGCCACCCGATCCCCCGCAACGTGATCGCCAACATGGAGTCCGGGCGCCGTTCCAACCTGCCACTGGTCGACGTCATGGCCCTGGCCAAGGCACTGAACACCCCGCCCATCTGCCTCATCTATCCCGTCGGCTACGTCGACGACGTGCAGCGGCTCCCGCTTCAGCACCCCACCTCCACCCTGAACGCCCTGCACTGGTTCACCGGGGAGGACACCGAACTCGGCGCGGACGACGACATGCTCCGCTACTTCCGCGCCCACCACGCTGCCGAGGAGCAACTGCAGAGCGCACGACGCGATGGGGAGTACGCGCGCTACCACGCCGAGACCGCCCCGAACGCCGATCGGAAGGCCGAGGCCCTCCGCGCTCAGGCCCGTGCCGCCGAGGCAGCCGACGACGCCGAGAGCCGCCTGCGCAGGATCCGCGCCTTCATCCGGGAAGAGGGCGTCACGCCTCCCTTCCTGTGGCCCGACCTTGCCGCCGCAATCGACTCACCCGGAACCGACCCTGACACCACCGAGGAGAATGATCTTTGAAGGGCTCCACCTACCGCCGCTGCTCCTGCCGGGACCCCAAGACCGGCAAGGAACTCGGCAGCTCCTGCCCCAGGCGCAACAGCAGGAACCACTGCACCTACTCCATACGCCAGGAGCTCTCGCCCCGTGAGGACGGCAGCCGACGTTCGTTCGCCCGTGGCGGGTACAGCAGCCTCAAGTCGGCCCAGGCCGACCTCGACCACGTACGCGCTCTCCTCGGGCTGGCCGAGTCGGATGACCCCGAGGGCACAGAACTCATCGCCGAGATGCTGGCGGAGGTCAGCCGCGAGCGTTCGCCTCTGCCTGACGTCGAGGAGACGAGGCGGCGCCTGAACGCCGGCCAGGACCTCATCGGCAGCCTGACAGTGAGCGAGTGGCTCGACCGGTGGCTGGCCGGTAAGCGCATACGCAAGTCCGGCCTCAACCGCTACGAGACCGATATTCGCGTGCACTTGAAGCCGCGCATCGGAAACCGGCGGCTGGACCGGCTGCGCGTCAGCCACCTCAGCGAGATGTTCACGGACATCCGCGACGCCAACGCCCAGGTTTTGGAGGACAACGCCCAGCGGCGAGCCGCGATCGACGAGCTGGCGGCCGTACCGTGGAAGGGTGTGGAGAACCGTGCTCGTCGCAAGGCGATGAAGGCCGCGATCGACGAGATGCCGCGCTTCCGTCGCATCACCGGCCCCGCCACGCGTCAGCACGTCAAGGCCACTCTTCGCGCGGCCCTGAACGACGCGATCGGGCAGCAGATCATCACGTTCAACCCGGCCGCCCACGTCGAGATCGACCCCGCACGCAAGCCCAAGGCGCTCGTGTGGACGGACGAGCGGGTTGCCAAGTGGGAGCAGACGGGCGAGAAGCCGTCGCCGGTGATGGTCTGGACGCCCCAGCAGACCGGCACCTTCCTCGACTTCGTCGCCGAGAACCGCCTGTACGCGATGTGGCACCTGATCGCCTTCCGCGGCCTACGCCGTGGCGAGGCGTGCGGGCAGCCGTGGTCGGAGACGAACCTCGACACCCACTACCTCGCCGTCTCCTCCCAACTCGTACAGAACGGATGGGAGATCGAGGCATCCGATCCCAAGACGGACAGCGGCTATCGCGTGGTCGCACTCGACGACGACACCGTCAACGTCCTCAAGCGGCACCGCGAGCGGCAGGAAGCGGACCGCGCGGAGTGGGGCTCGGCCTGGGTCGAGACCGGCCACGTCTTCACTCAGGAAGACGGCTCCTGGCTCCACCCGGGCAAGGTGACCGACCTCTTCGAGCGCCTCGTCGCCGCCTCCGGCCTCCCGCCGATCCGGCTGCATGACCTGCGCCACGGCGCAGCAACGCTCATGCTGGCCGCCGACATCGACATCAAGATCGTGTCGGACACCCTCGGGCACAGTGACACCCGCATCACGCGGGACATCTACCAGAGCGTCCTGCCCCAGGTCGGCAAGAGCGCCGCCGAGGCGACGGCGAAGCTGGTCCCGCTTCAGCGCAAGACCGAGGCGGAGAAGGCGGCCCGCAAGGCCGCGAAGAAGGAGAAGGCCAAGAAGGCCGCGGCGAAGAACGCCGGCAAGGGCAAGGGCGGCAAGCCGAAGAACCAGGCGAAAACCCAGCCCAAGGCCGACAAGAAGGCCAAGCGGAGGAAGCCCGAGAAGTAGGCCGCCGAGTCGCTCCGCTCACGCATCGCTCACGCAAGCTCTTCCACGGCGTTCCGGTCGTGCGGCTCGGCATGCCCTGGGCATGAAAAAACCCCAGGTCACGGCGAGTGAGTCCTGGGGTTAATCCGAGCCGCCTTCGGGATTCGAACCCGAGACCTACGCATTACGAGTGCGTTGCTCTGGCCAACTGAGCTAAGGCGGCGTGGTGCGCGGCCCAGTCTACACATCGTGGAGGGGTGCTCAGTAACGCGTTCATGAGCTGGTCAGAGGGCGGTGGGGGGAGAGGGGGACGGGTGTGGTGCGGGTCACTTGCAGCGTGTGCCCTTCGGGGGGACGGTGCCCTTGAGGAGGTAGTTGTTGATCGCGGTGTCGATGCACTTGCTGCCACGGCCGTAGGCGGTGTGGCCGTCGCCCTCGTAGGTGAGGAGGGTGGCGCTGGAGAGCTGGGCGGCGAGGGCCTTGGCCCAGATGTAGGGGGTGGCCGGGTCGCGGGTGGTGCCGACGACGAGGATCGGGGCGGCGCCCTTGGCCTCGATGCGGTGGGCCGTGCCGGTGGGCTTGACCGGCCAGTACGCGCAGTTCAGGGCGGCCCAGGCGAAGTTTTCGCCGAAGACCGGGGAGGCCTTGCGGAAACTGGGCAGGGCGGCGCGGACCTGGGCGGGGCCGGTGAAGGCGGGGGCGAGGTCGAGGCAGTTGACGGCGGGGTTGGCGTACATCTGGTTGGCGTAGGTGCCGTTCGGGTCGCGCTCGTAGTAGCTGTCGGAGAGCGTGAGCAGTCCGCGGCCGTTGCCGTCCGTGGTCTGGGCGAGGTATTCGCGCAGGAGCGGCCAGGCGCGCTGGTCGTACATGGCCGCGACGACGCCCGTGGTCGCGAGGGATTCGGTGAGCTTGCGCTCCTCGCCCGTGGCCACCGGATGGGCGTCCAGCTTTTTGAAGAGGGCGGAGAGCTGCCGGCCGGCGTCGTCGACGCTCTCGGTGCCGAGCGGGCAGTCCTTGTGTTTGATGCAGTCCGCGGCGAACGCCCTGAAGGCGGTGTCGAAGCCGGCGGTCTGGTTGAGGTTGACGGTGCGGGAGGCGAGCGCCGGGTTCATCGCGCCGTCCAGGACCATCCGGCCGACGCGGGAGGGGTAGAGGCCGGCGTAGGTCGCGCCGAGGAAGGTGCCGTAGGAGGCGCCCACGTAGGTGAGCTTCTTGTCGCCCAGGACGGCGCGCAGCACGTCCATGTCGCGGGCGGCCTCAATGGTGGAGACATGGCGGAGCCGTTGGCCGGCGCGGGAGGCGCAGCCCTTGGCGAAGCTGCGGTAGGCGCTGGTGAGCTTGTTGACCTCGGCCGGTGAGTCCGGGGTCACATCGAGCTGGGTGTAGCGGTCCATCTGCTTGTCGGTCAGGCACTCGACCGGTTCGCTGCGGGCCACGCCGCGGGGGTCCATCGCCACCATGTCGTAGCGCGCACGAACCGCGGCGGGCTGGGGCGCGAACTGCTGGAGGTACTCGATCGCCGAAGCGCCGGGGCCACCGGGATTGACCTGGAGGGAGCCGATCTTGCCACCGGGGCCGGTGGCTTTCTTACGGGCCACCGCGAGCTTGAGGTCGGTGTCCGCGCTGGGCTTGGAGTAGTCGAGGGGCGCCTTCATCGTGGCGCACTCGAAGCCCGCCACCCCACAGGGATGCCAGCTCAGCTTCTGGTCGTAATACGGGCGAAGGGCGGCCGGGGTGGCGGCCGGAAGGGGCGCGAGGGAGGCGGCCTCGGCGGGGCGCTGGGCGCCGGCCGTCGTTCCGCGGCCCGGGGACGCGTCACTGTCGGGGGACGAACTCCCCGAGGAGCAGCCGGAGATCAGCAGAGCGGTGGCCGCGAGGGCGGCGGCAGAGGTGCGGAGCAGGCGGCTGGTGGCCATTGGGCGGTCCCTTGGTCTCGGTCCCTGGAGCGTGTGGGTGTGGGGTGTGGAGTGCGGTGTCGGTCCTTGGGGTGTGGGGTGCGGTGGAGCCCGTACGTACTGGTGGTGCCGTATGTCGTGGTGCGGCGTGCAGGGGCGGCGTCAGCGGATGGCGGTGGCGGGTGGCGGTGGCGGGTGGCAGGTGGTCGGCGGCGCTCTCGCACGGAGAGTATCCGGCCGAGGACGTGGAGTGTGCAGCTCTTGGCGTGAAGGGTCGGACGGCCGGCGGGGCCTGGGGGTGGGTGTCGGACGGCCGGCGGGGCCGGCGCGCTGGATGGAGGTCGGACAGCCGACAGGAGCCGGCGCGGCGGCTGGCGCTCACCCCGCCCGAAGAGCCACCGTCATCGCCTCCACCGCGAGGAGCGGGGCCACATTGCGGTCCAGGGCCTCCCGGCAGGCGATGACGGCTTCTATCCGGCGGAGGGTGCGTTCGGGGGTCGAGGCGGTGGCGATGCGCTGGAGGCTGTCGCGGACCTCGTCGTTGGCGAGGGGGACCGGGGCGCCCATCTGGAGGGCGAGGACGTCGCGGTAGAAGCCGGTGAGATCGACCAGGGCCAGGTCGAGGCTGTCGCGCTGGGTACGGGTCGAGCGGCGCTTCTGCTTGTCCTGGAGTTCCTTCATGGCGCCGGCCGTGCCGCGCGGGAGCCGTCCGTTGGTGCCGGCCGCGGCGCCGAGCGCGGCGCGCAGTTCTTCGGTCTCCTTGGTGTCGACCTCCTCCGCGACCTGCTTGGCGTCCTCCCCCGCGGCGTCGATCAGCTCCTGGGCGGCCTTGAGGCAGCCGCCGATGTCGTCGACGCGGAGCGGGAGTTTGAGTACGGCCGCCCGGCGGGCGCGGGCGCGCTCGTCGGTGGCGAGGCGGCGGGCCCGGCCGATGTGCCCCTGGGTGGCGCGGGCGGCCCGGCCGGCGGCGTCCGGCTCGATGCCGTCCCGGCGGACCAGGACGTCGGCGACCGCGTCGACCGGGGGCGTACGCAGCGAGAGCAGGCGGCAGCGCGAGCGGATGGTGGGGAGGACGTCCTCCACGGAGGGGGCGCAGAGCAGCCAGACCGTACGGGGCGCGGGCTCCTCGACGGCCTTGAGGAGGACATTGCCGGCGCCTTCGGTGAGGCGGTCGGCGTCCTCCAGGACGATCACCTGCCAGCGGCCGCCGGCCGGGGAGAGCGAGGACCGGCGGACCAGGTCGCGGGTCTCCTTGACGCCGATGGACAGCAGGTCCGTACGGACGATCTCGACATCGGCGTGGGTGCCGATCAGGGCCGTGTGGCAGCCGTCGCAGAAGCCGCAGCCGGGGGCGCCGCCGAGGGCGCGGTCCGGGCTGACGCACTGAAGGGCGGCGGCGAAGGCGCGGGCCGCGGTGGAACGGCCGGAGCCGGGCGGGCCCGTGAACAGCCAGGCGTGCGTCATCTGGGAGGCGCCGCCGGGCTCAGCGGACGGCGGCTGCTCGCCGCGCGCCGACTGCGCGCCCGCCTGCTCCGCGGTGACCAGCGCGTCCGCATCGCGCGCGGCCGCGGCCAGCTGCGCCGTCACCCGGTCCTGGCCGACCACGTCGTCCCATACCGCCATCGCTGTCCGCCGTTCCTGTGCCGTTCCGTCCTGCCCGTGCCGCGCGGAGGGCGGGTGTGCCCGGCCCCGCACACCGCGCAGTGCTCCGCGCCCGACCCATTGTGGTGCAACCCACTGACAAACGAATCCGGAAGCCGGCGCCGGGCGGCCGGACGGCGCTCTCCGGAAGCGGAAAACTGCGGAAAACGGCCGTGGGCGCAGCGGGGAAGCTGCGGCCACGGCCATTCGTACGGGGGCGTCCCGGCCGGCTAGCCGCGCCGTCCCTGGCCGCCGCGACGGCCGTTCTCGCCCCTGCCGTCGTCCGCGTCCTCGTCCCCGCGCGGGCCCAGCAGCTCGTCGGCGAGCGTGGGCAGATCATCCAGCGGGGTCTCCTCCGCCCATTCGGGGCGGCGGCGGGCGCGCTGCGGGATCTCGACGGGGTGGCCCGTCGCCGGGTCGATCTGCGGGAGTTCGCGGGTGCGCTCGGCGCGCGACTCCGCGGGGGCGGACGCCGCGCCGTTCCTCCCGGCCGCCGCGTCCGGCGCCTCCTTGCGGAACATCCACGGCGGCACCCGGTCGGCGGGGTCACCGCTCCGCCCATGCTCGCCGCGCGCCTCGTCGTCCCGAACGGGCGGCAGTACGGCGGTCTCCTCGGCGTCCCGTACGGGCGGCAGCACGGAGGTCTCCTCCGCATCGCGTACGGGCGGCAGTACGGAGGTCTGCTCCGCGTCCCCGCCGGTGTCCAGGCCGTGCCAGGGGTTCTGGGTGTCCCGCACCGAGGGCAGCACCGCCGTCTCGTCCGCCGCACGGGAGGGCGCGTCGCCCGGCGTTCCGGGCCGCGGCAGGGACTCCTCGGTCCGCTCGCTGTCCGAGCCGGAACCGGACGCGGAGCCCTCGTCGGGCGTGCCCCCCAGCCGCTTCCGCAGGTCCGCGACGTAGGTCTCCGCCGTGGGCGCGTCGGCCGCCTCCGCCGCCTCGGCCGCGGCCCTGGCCTCCGCCGCCGCAGCCGCCTCGGCGGCCGCCTTCCGCGCCTCCTCGGCACGCACCAGGGCCGCCTCGGCCTTGCGCTGCTTCTCCAGGCGGCGCTCCTCGGCCTCCTTGCGCAGCCGCGCCTCTTCCTCGTGCTGCTTGCGCAGCCGCTCCTGCTCGGCCTGGCGGGCCCGTTCCTCCGCCTCGCGGCGCGCCCGCTCCGCCTCCGCGGCCTGCCGGGCCTCCTCGGCGCGCTGACGGGCCTCCTCGGCCTGGCGGGCCTCCTCGCGCGCCCGGGCCTCCTCGGCCTCGCTGCGCTTGCGCTCTTCCTCCTCGGCGCGCAGCTTGGCCAGCTGCTCCTGGCGCTCGCGCTCCAGGCGCTGCTCCTCCGCCTTGCGCGCCGCTTCCTCCTCGGCCTTGCGGCGGGCCGCTTCCTCGGCGGCCTTACGGGCCTCGGCCTGCGCCTGGAGCTCGGTCTCGGACAGCGGGAGCACCTGGTCGAGGCGGTGCCGTACGACGGTGGTGACGGCTTCCGGCTCCTGGCCGGCGTCGACGACCAGGTAGCGCGCGGGGTCGGCGGCGGCCAGTGTGAGGAAGCCGGACCGTACCCGCTCGTGGAAGGCGGCGGGCTCGGACTCCAGCCGGTCCGGTGCCTCGGTGAAGCGTTCCCGCGCGGTCTCCGGGGAGATGTCGAGCAGCACCGTCAGATGCGGCACCAGGCCGTCGGTGGCCCAGCGCGAGATCCGGGCGATCTCCGTGGGGGCGAGGTTGCGCCCGGCGCCCTGGTAGGCGACGGAGGAGTCGATGTACCGGTCGGTGATGACGACCGCACCGCGCTCCAGGGCCGGCCGGATGACGCTGTTGACGTGCTCGGCCCGGTCGGCGGCGAACATCAGCGCCTCGGCACGGTCCGAGAGCCCGGACGTCGAGACGTCCAGGATGATCGAGCGCAGCCGCTTGCCGATGGCGGTGGCGCCCGGCTCGCGGGTCACCACGACCTCGTGGCCCTTGCCGCGGATCCACTCCGCGAGCGCCTCGACCTGAGTGGACTTACCGGCGCCGTCGCCGCCTTCCAGGGCGATGAAGAAACCGGTGGGGGCGGGCGCCTGCGCCGGTTCGCCGCCGCGCAGCGCCTCCCACAGATCGCTCCGCAGCGGTACGCCCTGCCGGTCGTCGGCCTTGCCGAGCACCAGCGCGGCGACCGGCAGCAACAGCGCCCCGGCCAGCATCAGGGTGTAGGCGGCGCCGCCGTACGCGAAGTTGAAGGCACCGTCGCCGAGGTGGTGCGGGCCGATGACGGCCGCCAGAAGCGGCGCGACGATGGCGGCCACGGCGATGGAGAGCCGGACGACGGCATGCAGATGCTCGGTCGTACGGGCGGCACGGAATTCCTCGGACTCCTGGTCCAGCAGCACATGCCCCGTATTGGCCGCGATCCCGGCACTGATGCCGGCCAGCAGGGCCAGGACCAGCACCGTCGTCTGGTCCGGGACCAGGCCCATGGCCAGCAGCGCGAGGCCGGTGGCGGCCACCGCGAGGGCGAGCAGCCGGCGCCGGGAGAGCGTGGGCAGCACCCGGTGGGCGCCACGGATGCCGACGGCCGCACCGCCGGTCAGCGCGAGCACCAGCAGCGCGTAGGCGGCCGGGCCGCCGCTCAGGTCGTAGCCGTGCAGGACGGCGAGCGAGACGGCCGCGGCGAGGGCCGCCGCCACCGCGGCGCAGGCGGTCACCAGCAGCGGGATCGCGCCCGTGCGGCCCTTGTCGGCGGCCGGCCGGGCGGGGCCGCCGTCCGCCTTCTCGCCCTGGGCGGGCTGCCCGGCGGCCGCGCCCGCGGCCTTGGGGCGGCGCAGTCCCTCCAGGGGGGAGCGCGGCCGCGGCGTCGGCACACCGGGGAACTCGATGAAGTAGAGGATCGATACGGAGGCGGCGAAGAGCCCGGCGGCGACATAGGAGCCGAGCGCGGCCTGGTGCAGACGGAACCAGTCGATACCGGTGCCCAGCAGCTTGCTGACGAGCGTGCCGACCACCAGGACGGCGGCCGCGACCGGCAGCGAGACGAAGGTGGTGCGCAGCGAGAGGCGGCGCAGGGCGTCCATGTTGTCGGGCAGCGGGCGGACCGCGGCGCCCTCGGGGGGCGGGGTGGGCAGCAGCCCGGGTGCGGCGCTCTCCCGTGCGACGGTCCAGAAGCGTTCGGCGACGCCGGTGACGAAGACCGTGACCAGCAGCCAGGCCAGTGCGTTGTCCGGCGTCCAGTCGATCCAGAGGGGGGCGATGACCAGCAGCGCGAGCCGCAGCACATCCGCGCCGATCATCGTCCAGCGCCGGTCCAGCGGTCCGGCGGGTGCGGTGAGCGCGGACAGCGGGCCCAGCAGGACGGCTCCGAAGAGCAGCATCGCCAGCATCCGGGCCGCGAAGACCACGGTGACCGCGAGGGCGGCTCCCCGATAACCGCCGCCGAAGGCGGCCTCGCCGCCCAGGGGGACGTACAGCGCCGCCTGTAGGGCGAGCAGTACGAGGACAAGCATGGACAGGGCATCGCCGATGCCCCCGACAAATTGGGCGCTCCACAGTCGCTTCAGTGGGGGGAAGCGGAGCAGGGCCCGCACGGCGCGCTCGCGGGAATCCGCCGCTAGGGCGCCTGAAGTGGGGGTCACGACCGTTGGCTGCTCGGCACGCGTCATCTCGCCAGCCTATCGATACGGTGCGGCGCGTCGAGCGCCTGCCCGAACAAATGGGCGGGCACGACGGAATGTGTCCGCCTTGCCCGCCCGTGTCCTGCGGTTTCGCCGACCGGGACCGGCCGGCGGAGGCCTCAGTCCTCGGCCGACACCGCCGTCTTCTTTGCCGCCGCCGTCTTCGCGGTGGCCTTCTTGGCGGTCGTCTTCTTGGCCGTGGTCGTCTTCTTCGCCGCGGTCTTCTTGGCGGCCGTCTTCTTGGCGACCGTCTTCTTCGCGGCGGTCTTCTTGGCCGCCGTCTTCTTGGCCGGCGCCTTCTTGGCCGCCTTCTTCGCGGTCTTCTTCGCCGGCCCCTTGGCGCGCTTCTCCGCCAGCAGCTCGTAGCCCCGCTCGGCGGTGATCGTCTCGACCTCGTCGTCCCGCCGCAGCGTCGCGTTGGTCTCGCCGTCGGTGACATACGCACCGAAGCGGCCGTCCTTGACCACCACCGGCTTACCGCTCACCGGGTCCGTACCCAGCTCCTTCAGCGGCGGCTTGGCGGCGGCCCGCCCGCGCTGCTTGGGCTGGGCGTAGATCGCCAGCGCCTCCTCGACGGTGATCGAGAAGAGCTGCTCCTCGGTCTCCAGGGAGCGCGAGTCGGTGCCCTTCTTCAGATACGGGCCGTAGCGGCCGTTCTGCGCGGTGATCTCCACGCCCTCGGCATCGGTGCCGACGACGCGCGGCAGCGACATCAGCTTGAGCGCGTCCGCCAGCGTCACCGTGTCCAGGGCCATCGACTTGAAGAGCGAGGCGGTACGCGGCTTGACCGCGTTCTTGCCGGTCTTCGGGGTGCCCTCGGGCAGGATCTCGGTGACGTACGGGCCGTAGCGGCCGTCCTTGGCGACGATCTGGTGGCCGCTGTCCGGGTCCATCCCCAGCTCGAAGTCGCCGCTCGGCTTGGCCAGCAGCTCCTCCGCGTAGTCCACGGTCAGCTCGTCGGGCGCCAGGTCGTCGGGGACGTCGGCGCGCTGGTGGCCCTCGGCGTCCTTCTCGCCGCGCTCCACATACGGGCCGTAGCGGCCGACCCGCAGCTTGATGTCGTCGCTGACCGGGAAGGACGAGATCTCCCGGGCGTCGATCGCGCCGAGGTCGGTGACCAGCTCCTTGAGCCCGCCGAGGTGGTCGCCGTCGCCGTTGCCGGCGTCCGCGGCACCGCCCTCGCCGTGGCCCTCGCCGAAGTAGAAGCGCCGCAGCCACGGCACGGACTGCGCCTCACCACGGGCGATGCGGTCGAGGTCGTCCTCCATCTTGGCGGTGAAGCTGTAGTCGACCAGCCGGCCGAAGTGCTTCTCCAGGAGGTTGACCACCGCGAACGACAGGAAGGAGGGGACGAGCGCGGTGCCCTTCTTGAAGACATAGCCGCGGTCGAGGATCGTGCCGATGATCGACGCATAGGTCGACGGTCGCCCGATCTCCCGCTCTTCCAGCTCCTTGACCAGCGTGGCCTCGGTGTAGCGGGCGGGCGGCTTGGTGGCGTGCCCGTCGGCGGTGATCTCCCGCGCGGCCAGCGCATCGCCCTCGGCGACCTGCGGCAGCCGGCGCTCGCGGTCGTCGAGCTCGGCGTTCGGGTCGTCGGCGCCCTCCACGTAGGCCTTCAGGAAGCCGTGGAAGGTGATGGTCTTGCCGGACGCGCTGAACTCGGCGTCCCGGCCGTCGCTGGCTCGGCCACCGATCTTGACCGTGACGGAGTTACCGGTCGCGTCCTTCATCTGGGAGGCGACGGTCCGCTTCCAGATCAGCTCGTAGAGCCTGAACTGGTCGCCGGTCAGCCCCGTCTCCGCCGGGGTGCGGAAGCGGTCGCCGGACGGGCGGATCGCCTCGTGCGCCTCCTGGGCGTTCTTGACCTTGCCGGCGTAGGTGCGCGGCTTGTCCGGCAGGTAGTTCGCGCCGTACAGATGCGTCACCTGCGCCCGGGCCGCGGCGACCGCGGTGTCCGAGAGCGTGGTGGAGTCCGTACGCATATAGGTGATGAAGCCGTTCTCGTACAGCTTCTGCGCCACCTGCATGGTGGCCTTGGCGCCGAAGCCGAGCTTGCGGCTGGCCTCCTGCTGGAGGGTGGTCGTACGGAACGGGGCGTACGGGGAGCGGCGGTAGGGCTTGGACTCGACCGAGCGCACCGCGAAGTCGGTGTTCTCCAGGGCGGCGGCGAGCGCGCGGGCGTTCGCCTCGTCCAGATGGAGCACATCGTTCTTGAGCTGCCCGTTGGAACCGAAGTCACGGCCCTGGGCGATACGGCGGCCGTCGACGGTGTTCAGCCGCGCGGTCAGCGTCGAGGGGTCGCTGGCGTCCCCGGCCCGGCCGGTGGCGAAGGTGCCGGTCAGGTCCCAGTACTCGGCGGAGCGGAAGGCGATGCGCTCGCGCTCCCGCTCGACGACGAGACGGGTCGCGACGGACTGCACCCGGCCGGCCGACAGCCGCGGCATGACCTTCTTCCACAGGACCGGCGAGACCTCGTAGCCGTAGAGGCGGTCGAGGATACGGCGGGTCTCCTGGGCGTCGACCAGCTTCTGGTTCAGATCGCGCGGATTGGCCACGGCCTCGCGGATCGCGTCCTTGGTGATCTCGTGGAAGACCATCCGGTGGACGGGGACCTTGGGCTTGAGGATCTCCTGGAGGTGCCAGGCGATGGCCTCGCCCTCGCGGTCCTCATCTGTGGCGAGATAGAGCTCATCGGACTCGGCCAGCAGCTCCTTGAGCTTCTTGACCTGGTCCTTCTTGTCACTGTTGACGACGTAGATCGGCTGGAACTCGGCGTCGACATTCACGCCGAGGCGGGCCCAGGGCTCGCCCTTGTACTTCGCCGGGACCTCTGCGGCGCCGTTCGGCAGGTCGCGGATGTGTCCGACGCTGGCCTCGACCACGTAGCCAGGGCCGAGGTAGCCCTTGATCGTCTTCGCCTTGGCAGGCGACTCGACGATGACGAGTCGGCGGCCGCCGCCGTCTGTGGTCTCGCTGGTCGGGGACAACTTCGCTCTTCTCTCCGGTCGACGCTGGGACTGCTCCCCGGCCGGACGCCGGGACGCACTGCGGTGACGCTTGACGCTGCGGAGTGTGACGGTACCTCCCGGCCCCGTGTCAAACGGAAAAACCCCGCAACGCCACTCGAACGGTAACCCGACTACATGCCTTCATGCCGCCCGGACCGCATCAGGCGCCCGCCACGGGCCCCGGGGACGGCCCTATGGATCATGACGGGGCCGTTCTGTTCCCCGGTGTCCACGCCGGCCGTTCCCCGCGCGCCGCAGCCCCGGCACCTTCGGTGATTCCACACAGTGACGGACCCCCGACAGTTCCTCGCCCGCCCGGGGCCGCACACCGCGCCGTCCGCCGGCCGGCGACTGTCACAAGGCTTCGCCGGATGCTGTCATTGCCTTGATACAGCACGTGAGCGGGCTGGCAGGATGGACACGGCACGGCTCGCCGTTCGAGCCGGGTACTGCCGTCGTCACGCACACTCGGGGGGAACACCACCCATGGCCAACCAGCACCCCGGACCGCCTCCGGAACAGCCGCCCGGCCAGCCCGGTCAGAACCCTTACGCCACGCCGGAGAGCGGCCGGCCCGCCGACCCCGGTTACGGCTATCCGCAGGGCGGCCGTCCCGGGGAGCCCGGATACGGCTATCCCCAGCCGCCCGCGCCGCCGCAGCCGCAGCCTGGTTACGGCTTTCCGCAGGACGCCGCCCAGCCGGCGCAGCCGCCCGGATTCCCGCCGGGTGTGCCGCCGCAGCCGGCGCCCGGCGGCTTCCAGCCCGGGGCCCAGCCCGGCGGGATGGCGCTGTCGCTCGGCGATATCGCGGTGACCGGCGACACGGTCATGACGCCGGCCGGGCCGATGCCGCTCCGGGGCGCGGTGTGGACGGCGACCGATATGTCGCGGACGGAGGAGAAGATTCCGGCACATGCGGTCGTCCTCGCCATCGTCTTCTTCCTCTTCTGCCTGCTCGGGCTGCTCTTCCTCATGATGAAGGAGCGGGTGACGACCGGGTTCGTACAGGTCACGGTGAACAGCGGCGGCCGGCACCACTCCACGATGATCCCGGTGCAGTCCCGCGAGCAGGTGATGTTCGTGCTCAACCAGGTCAACTACGCCCGCTCGCTGAGCGTGTGAGCACCGGGGAGTCCTGGGGCCCCGCCGAACCCGTGGGCCCCTCCGGGACGGCGGTCCGGACGCGCACCCTCCGCCGGGCCGCGGTCACGCTCGGCATCGGCGCGGCGGCCGCCGTCTATCTCTGGCACACAAATCCGCACCAGCCGGGGCAGCTGCTGATCCCCTGCCCCTTCAAATGGGCCACCGGGCTGCTGTGCCCGCTGTGCGGCGGGACCCGGATGGCGTATGACCTGATGCACGGCGAGGTGGTGACGGCCTTCCACGACAACGCCGTGCTGCTCACGCTGGGCGGGCCGGTGGTGGCCTACGCCGTCGGGCGCTGGCTGGTCGCCGGCCTCCGCGGCCGGGTGTACCGGCCCCGGCTGTCGGGCCGCGGCAACGCCGTGGTGCTCGGCATCGCCGCCGTATGGATGCTCGCCCGCAATCTCGTCGGCTGAGGCTCGAAGGTGACACGCCACAGGGCGGCCTGACGGTCCGGACCGCGGCCGGACCGTCAGGCGCCCGTGCGTCGTGTCAGGGCGTCAGCACCTCGACGCGTCAGTGCCTCGACGCGTCAGCACCTCAACCCGTCAGCGCCTCAGCGCACGGTGACCGTGACCACCGGCGAGACGGTGCTGCCGGTGGCCATGCGGAGCTGGTTGACGCCCTTGATGCCGAGCTTGACCCGCACCGCGTACGCACCGCTGGAGTTGACCGGCGTCTGCGCGGGCAGCGAGACCCACTTCGTGCCCTGCTTCTGCTGGACGGTGAGCTTGGTGCCGGCCTTGATGCCCTTGGCGACGCCGGTGATCCGGAACTGCTCCCAGGCCTTGACCGTGGTCACGCTGGCCTTGGCCGTCAGGCTGGCGGCGGCCGGAGCGGTGGCCACGGTCGGCGCGGACGTGTGCAGGTCCTGCGGTGCGGCGAAGGCCGCGGCGGAGCCGCCGGCGAGCAGGGAGACGGCGATGACGCCGACGGTGGCGAAGCGGAGTGCACGGTTCATTGGGTTCCTCCCCGAGGGGCCGGCCCAGGGGCCGACCGGCCTGTTGGTGACCTTCACTGAGGGAGATGCCCCGATGGCACCGAAAAGTTCCCGCGTACCGGCACACACCGGCCATTTATGACAGAACTGGCCGGAAGTGAACGGAACGCCTTCCGGCGGCAGTTGAGGACGGTCCCGCCACGAGGGTGCCGAAACGGCGGGCGGCAGGCCGACGGGGGATGGGGCGATGGGCAGCGCGGGCGGCTACAACGCCATCAGCAGCCAACAGCCGGTGGCCAGGAACACCACCCCGGACAGCAGCGCCGTCACCGCGGCGACCGGACGGCTGACACCTTCGGCGACCGGGGAACCGGTCCGCGCGCACACGCCCGTCCACACCAGAAGTCCGGCGCCGAACAGCGCGAACGCCACACCGGCGAATGCCTCGGGTCCACTCTCCATGCGGGCAGCGTGGCACCCCGGGGCGGCATCCCGGCGAACGCCGGATGAACGACGCCGGTATGTCGCCCGCCGCTCCCCCGTCCGCATCAGCCGCCCGTATCAGCCGTCCACGTCAGCCACCCGCGTCAGCCGTGCACGGCCACCGGCTCCAGGAACCCCTGCTCGACCAGCATCCGGATCGAGGCCGGGGTACGGTCCCGCAGCAGGACCGGGTCCTCGCCGACGAGTTGGGCAATGGCGTCCAGAATCCGCCCGGCAGGCAGGGTGCCGTCACACACCCCGGCGAAGCCCGCGCCGACCGTGTCGACCTTCGTGGCGCGCCGCATACCGCGGTTCTGACGCAGCACCACATGCTCCGGGTCCTCCGCCCCGGGCAGCCCGACCTGCTCCTGGACCACCTCGTCGGCGAGCCTGAAGTGGCCGGCCAGCAGCGCCGCGTCGTCCGTGGTCCGCAGATAGTCCTGGCGGTCGAAGTGCGCCACGACCGCCTCCCCCAGCGGCTGCTCGACCGGATGCGGCCATTCCTCGACGGTGACGGAGGAGGTCTCCGAACCGGACTTGCGCAGCGTGATCCAGCCGAAGCCGATGGCCTTGGTCCCGCGCGCCTCGAACTCGTCGAGCCAGGCGTCGTAGCGCGCGGCGTATTCCTCCTCGCCCGCCCGGTGGTCGCCCGCGTCGCGCAGCCACAGCTCGGCGTACTGGGTGATGTCCTGCACCTCGCGCTGCACGATCCAGGCATCACAGCCACGCGGCACCCAGGACCGCAGCCGGTCCTGCCACTCCTCGCCGGCCACATGCTGCCAATTGGCCAGCAGCTGGCAGTAGCCGCCGTCGTTGAGATACGCGGCGGACTGCTGGACCAGCGTCCGGCAGAGGTCGTCGCCGCCCATGCCGCCGTCCCGGTAGGTGAGTCGGGCGCCGGGGGAGATCACGAACGGCGGGTTGGACACGATCAGGTCGTACGTCTCGTCACCGACCGGCTCAAACAGCGAGCCCTCCCGCAGGTCCGCCGCCTCCGCCCCGGAGAGCGCCAGCGTCAGCGCGGTGATCCGCAGCGCCCGGGGGTTGAGGTCGGTGGCCGTGACGCGGGTGGCGTACTGGGCGGCGTGCAGCGCCTGGATGCCGGAGCCGGTGCCGAGGTCGAGCGCCCTGCCGACCGGGCGGCGCACGGTGATCCCGGCCAGGGTCGTGGACGCCCCGCCGACGCCGAGCACCAGCTCCGCGCGGTCCGCCTCCCCGACGCCCCGGATACCGCCGGCCCCGCCGACCGCACAGCCCAGGTCGGAGACGATCCACCAGTCCTGCCCCTCGGGGCCGCCGTACGGCCGCACGTCCACACTGGCGCGCAGCTCGTCGCCGTCCTCCACCAGCCAGCCGTCGGCGAGACAGTCCGCGACCGGCAGCGCGGCCTGCGCGCGCCGCCGCTCCACCGGGCGCTGGAGCAGGAACAGCCGCACCAGGGTCTCCAGCGGGCTGTCACCGCGCGTCGCCCGCAGGGCGGGGACGGTCTCGCTGCGGGCCAGCGCGGCATAGGCGGGTGCGCCGAGCAGCTCCAGCAGCCCGTCGGCGGTGAAGGCGGCGGCCAGCAGCGCCTCGCGCAGCCGGGCGGTACGGGCGTTGCTCTCGGGGTCCTGGGCATCTGCGGTGGGGAGGTGCGTACTCACGCCCACCATTGTCGGCCCTGCCACTGACAAACGGCGACGGCCCGGCGCCACGCCCGCTCCGGGCGCGTCGCCGGGCCGTCCGAGCCGTTGCCGGTCCGCGGCCACCGCGGCTGCCCGGCCCGTCCGACTCCCGTGCCCGCTACGACTTCTTGGACTGTGTCGGCGCCGGGGAACCGGACGCGGCGGGGTTCTGACAGCCCTTCTGGGCGGCCATCGCCGTGCCGACCTCACCGGCCTCCAGGTTCTTGAAGGCGGCCTCGCTCTGCTTGTTGAGCTTGTTGATGCCGCTGGACAGGTCGCGCAGACCGTCCGCGAACTTCAGCTTGTCCGAGGTGTCGAGGCTGTCGACCTGCTTCTGGAGGTCCGCGTAGCCCTTGGACAGCGAGTTGAGCTCCTTGACGGCGTTCTGCTGGGCCTGCTTGCCCTGGTCGGTCGGCGGGGGCCCGGCCTTCTCCAGGGACTTGGCCAGCGAGGCGTAGGCGCCGGAAATCTTCTGGAAGGCGGCAGAGTCGGTCTGCTGGACCTTCTTGGAGTCCGTGCTGCCGTTGTCGGCCGTCTGCATGGCGCCGTTGGCATCCTGGATCTTCTTGAACTGGGCCTGCGCAGGGTCGCAGAAACTCTTCGCCCAGTCATTGAGCTTCTTGTTGCTGTCGTCGCTGCAACCGGTCAGCGCGAGCACCAGTGCGGCACCGCCGGACAGTGCAGCCACAAGCTTCTTGTTCACCGGATTGGTCCCTTCCATGGCTCTCGGCCCCGGAACATACACGCCGAAACGGCCTGGCCCACCGGTCGGGCATCCCGCCCTGCCCTCATTGCAGCCATTTGCACCAAGGACCGCAGGGCCACCCGGGCAAGCGGAAGGCGGGTGGCCGGCGTCTGCAAAAAACGCCGTCCACCCGCCCAGTTGAGCGGTCCGCGCGCCCTGTTGGTACTCCTCGGCGGCTAGGACGCCACCGCCGTCTTGGCCGACTTGGCGATGCTTTCCGGATCTTCGGAGTTGTCTTCGTCACCCACGGCGATTCCGCGCCGCTTCGAGACGTAGACCGCGCCGACGATGACGGCGATCGCCAGCAGCGCGACCACGAGCCGGACGCCGGTGCTCTTGTCCTGGCCGTAGGAGAACTTGACCACCGCGGGGGCGATCAGCAGCGCCACCAGGTTCATGACCTTCAGCAGCGGGTTGATGGCCGGGCCCGCGGTGTCCTTGAACGGGTCACCGACCGTGTCACCGATGACCGTCGCGGCATGCGCCTCGCTGCCCTTGCCGCCGTGGTGCCCGTCCTCGACCAGCTTCTTGGCGTTGTCCCACGCGCCACCGGAGTTGGCGAGAAAGACCGCCATCAGGGTGCCGGTGCCGATCGCACCCGCCAGGAACGAGCCGAGCGCGCCGACGCCGAGCGAGAAGCCGACCGCGATCGGGGTGAGCACGGCCAGCAGCCCGGGAGTGGCCAGCTCACGCAGCGCGTCCTTGGTGCAGATGTCCACGACCCGCCCGTACTCGGGCTTCTCGCTGTAGTCCATGATCCCGGGGTGCTCCCGGAACTGCCGGCGCACCTCGAAGACCACCGCTCCCGCAGAGCGCGACACCGCGTTGATCGCCAGCCCGGAGAACAGGAAGACGACCGAGGCGCCGAGGACCAGCCCGACGAGGTTGTTGGGCTGCGAGATGTCCAGGCTGAGCCCCATGCCGGTGGCGGCGCTGCCGACGCCCTGTACGGCGGTGGCGATCGCGTCCCGGTACGAGCCGAAGAGCGCGGCCGCGGCCAGTACGGCCGTCGCGATGGCGATGCCCTTGGTGATGGCCTTGGTCGTGTTGCCGACCGCGTCCAGGTCGGTCAGCACCTGCGCGCCGTCACCGGTGACATCACCGGACATCTCGGCGATGCCCTGCGCGTTGTCGGAGACCGGGCCGAAGGTGTCCATCGCCACGATCACGCCGACAGTGGTCAGCAGGCCGGTGCCGGCCAGCGCCACCGCGAACAGCGCCAGCATGATCGAGGCGCCGCCCAGCAGGAACGCTCCGTAGACGGCCAGCCCGATCAGCACCGCCGAGTAGACGGCCGACTCCAGACCGATCGAGATACCGGAGAGGATGACCGTGGCCGGACCGGTCAGCGAGGTCTTCCCGATGTCCCGCACGGGCCGCCGGGTGGTCTCGGTGAAGTAGCCGGTCAGCTGCTGGATCAGCGCGGCCAGCACGATGCCGATGGCGACCGCCACCAGCGCCAGCATCCGCGGGTCGCCGCTGGTGCTCAGGATCTCGACGTCGGTGACGCCCTTCAGGCCCTGGTAGCTGGACGGCAGGTAGGTGAACACCGCGGCGGCCACCAGAACCAGCGAGATACCCGCGGAGATGAAGAAGCCGCGGTTGATGGCCGTCATGCCGCTGCGGTCACTGCGCCGGGGCGCGACCACGAAGATGCCGATCATCGCGGTGAGCACACCGATGGCCGGGACCAGCAGCGGGAAGGCGAGCCCGGCGTCGCCGAAGGCCGCCATGCCCAGGATGAGCGCGGCGACCAGGGTCACCGCGTACGACTCGAAGAGGTCGGCGGCCATACCGGCGCAGTCACCGACGTTGTCGCCCACGTTGTCCGCGATGGTCGCGGCGTTGCGCGGGTCGTCCTCGGGGATGCCCTGCTCGACCTTCCCGACGAGGTCGGCGCCGACGTCCGCGGCCTTGGTGAAGATGCCGCCGCCGACCCTCATGAACATCGCGATCAGCGCGGCGCCGAGACCGAAGCCCTCCAGCACCTTGGGCGCGTCGACCGCGTACACGAGCACCACGCAGGAGGCACCGAGCAGGCCCAGCCCCACGGTGAACATTCCGACGACGCCACCGGTACGGAAAGCGATCTTCATCGCCTTGTGCGAAACGGCCGTAAGATCCTTTTCCCGGGTTTCACCCTCGGCCGGAGTGGCTTCCCGGGCGGCCGCCGCAACGCGCACATTGCTGCGTACGGCGAGCCACATGCCGATATAGCCGGTGGCCGCCGAGAATCCGGCGCCGATCAAGAAGAAGGCGCTGCGTCCGGCGCGCTGCGTCCAATTGTCCGCAGGCAGCAGCATGAGCAGGAAGAACACCACGACGGCGAATACACCGAGGGTCCGCAACTGCCGGGCCAGGTAGGCATTTGCACCTTCCTGCACGGCCGCCGCGATCTTCTTCATACTGTCGGTTCCCTCACCGGCCGCGAGCACTTGGCGGACCAGCACCGCCGCGACAGCCAGCGCCGCCAGGGCGACCACGGCGATCACCAGCACGATGCCGCGGTTGCCCGCCGTGAGTGACGGCCCGGCCAGAAAAGTGGGGGTGTCAAGCAACTGAGGGGTGTAAGGCCCCGCCATTCGTCCTCCTTGACGTTTGGCACATGGGCGCGCGGAAGCACGCTCAGGCGTCCTGAGCAAGATGTGGACGGATTGTAGGGAGCCGCGGTTGATCAAAACAGTGCGCGTCAAAGGGAATTCGCCGGTAGCGGCGAAGATCAAAAGGCCGACGCGGTACGGAATTCGCCCGGACGAAGGAAAGCCGCGAATTCGCTGACCACTGCCCGATGATCTCTCTGTCGTACTGATCGCTTGCGGATCGCCCACTGATCGCCGCTGCTCAAAGACGCGGCCTCGGCGACTGGGCCGATTGAGGTCCGCGTGACACCGGAGAGAATTGATCCACCCGGCTACGGCCGAACGGGTGACCCGACCCGCGCGACCCCCTCCCCGGCACCCCATGAAGAGCCGTCAGATCGAGTCCGGATCGCAACGCATGAGACGGGAGCGGAGGGCGGGGAGGGGAGGGCCGGGGCGGGGAGGGCCAGGGCGGGGCGGGGAGAGCCGAGGCAGGGCGGGCCGCACGCGGGAGACTGTGGCGGGGGCTGCGGGGCGGCGGGGGCGGTCCGGGGGTGTGTCGGGGGGCGGTCCGGGGCTGGCGCGGGGTCGGCAGCGCCCCGGGACCTCAGGCGTACGGGGCAGAGCCCGCACCGGGCCGGAGCCATAAGGGGACGGCAGAGGACCGGGCGGCATTCAGAGGGCCGGGGGCCTTCATGAGAACCGGAGGCATTCATGAGGCCCCGGCGGCATCATGGGTCAGAGCGCGACAGAAGGCCGTCTGGGCGCCTCTCCGGCGATCTCGTGGCGACGGGGACACCGCCCTCGTGAGCGAGCCCGCCACAGCCGCCGTCTCGCCCTCGGGGCGTCGGCGCGTGGATGAACTGCGGACTGCGGACTGCGGACGTAACGGCTCGTGCCTCGTCACCTACGGACAGCGCGGCTCGGAGACCTCCCGCGGACCGGGCCGCCCAAGCCCTATGGCAGGGCCGCGGTCGTCGTGGTGGGCCAGGTCATGCGGATCAGCCCGCCGTCCTTGCCGGCGGTCACCTCGACATCGTCGACCAGCCCGCTGATCACGGCAAGGCCCATTTCGTCCTCGCCCTCGGCATCGCCCTCCGCGACGCTCTCGGCCTCATCCCCGCCCCGCGCCGTACCGGAGTCGCCGGTCACCCCGTCGCCCACCTCGATCGAGAACTTCTTCTCGTCCTCGATCAGCAGGACCCGCACGGGCGCGGCGATGTCATGGCTCTCGTGCAGGCCCACGGCCCGGCTGCACGCCTCACCGACGGCGAGCCGCACCTCGTCCAGCACGGCCTCGTCCACTCCCGCGCGCCGTGCCACAGCAGCCGCGACCAGACGCGCGGTGCGGACATGCTCGGGAAGGGCGCTGAAGCGAAGTTCGACGGTGGCCATGCCATCCCCCTCGATATGCGGGCGTGCGACGCAGGGGGCCGGACCTCCGTCCGGTACCCCCCACTTCTTCCTCCCCCGCGCCTGGTGGCGCGGGGGACCGGCAAAACCGTCAGTCAGTCGCCGAGACGGCTTCCTCGACCGAGGTGTGAATCGGGAACACCTTGGTCAGTCCGGTGATACGGAAGATCTTGAGAATGCGCTCCTGGTTGCAGACCAGGCGCAGCGAGCCCTCATGGGCACGCACCCGCTTGAGCCCGCCGACCAGCACGCCGAGCCCAGTGGAGTCCAGGAAGTCGACACGTTCCATGTCCACCACGAGGTGGTAGCTTCCGTCGTTCACAAGCTCGACCAGCTGCTCCCGCAGCTTGGGCGCGGTGTATACATCAATCTCGCCACCGACCTCGACGACCGTACGGTCGCCAACGGTCCGGGTCGACAGGGACAGGTCCACGGATCCTCCAGCACCTTGCTATCGAGCGGTCGCCCCCCTGGGGCCTCCCCACCGAAGGTAGGGGCGGATCTGGCAGCCGCCATGGCATTCAATCACTTACCGGCGGGCGTGCACGACGCCCTTTCAGCATTGTCCGTCACTCCGGTGACACACTCGGTGCCGATGGCCTCCAATCCACTCCCGCCGGATGCGGGCGCACGTCCGTCCCCAGGCATGATTCTCGAACGTCTCGCCCGGGGCGCGACCCGCGCTGCGCGCATCACTCATACGGAGCACTTGCCCCCGCGCATCGGCAGCCATGCCGACTGGCCGGAACAGATCCGACCGGAAGTGACCGATGCCATCCGGGCGGCCGGAATCGATCGTCCCTGGGCCCACCAGGCACGGACGTCCGAACACGCACTGCGCGGCGAATCGGTCGTCGTCGCCACCGGCACCGCCTCGGGGAAGTCCCTGGCGTATCTGACGCCGGTCCTCTCCACGCTCCTGGACGGCTCCGAGGCCCCGAACGGGAGAGGGGCCACGGCCCTGTATCTGGCCCCCACGAAGGCGCTGGCAGCCGATCAGCGGCGCGCCGTGCGCGAGCTGGCCGCCCCACTGGGCCCGGCGGTCCGGCCAGCGGTCTACGACGGCGACACCCCCGTCGAGGAGCGCGAATGGGTCCGCCAATACGGCAACTACGTCCTGACCAACCCCGACATGCTGCATCGCGGCATCCTGCCGTCGCACCCCCGCTGGTCCTCCTTCCTGCGGGCGCTGCGCTATGTCGTCATCGATGAATGCCACAGCTACCGCGGCGTCTTCGGCTCCCATGTCGCGCAGGTCGTCCGCCGACTGCGCCGTATCTGCGCCCGTTACGGCTCCGAGCCGGTCTTTCTGCTCGCCTCCGCCACGGCCGCGGAACCGGGCCGGGCCGCGACCCGGCTCACCGGACTGCCCGTAGTGGAAATCACCGAGGACACCTCGCCGCGCGGCGAGTTGGTCTTCGCGCTGTGGGAACCGCCGCTGACCGAACTCCACGGCGAGCAGGGCGCCCCGGTCCGCCGGACCGCCACCGCCGAGAGCGCGGATCTGCTCACCGACCTCGCCGTCCAGGGCGTCCGCACCGTCGCCTTCGTCCGCTCCCGACGCGGCGCCGAACTGATCGCCCTCATCGCCCAGGAACGGCTCGCGGAGGTGGACCGCTCGCTGCCCGGCCGGGTCGCCGCCTACCGGGGCGGCTATCTGCCCGAGGAACGCCGCGCCCTGGAACGCGCCCTGCACAGCGGTGAGCTGCTCGGTCTGGCCGCCACCACCGCGCTCGAACTGGGCGTGGACGTCTCCGGTCTGGATGCCGTGGTCATCGCCGGATATCCGGGGACCCGGGCGTCCTTGTGGCAGCAGGCCGGGCGGGCGGGCCGCTCCGGGCAGGGCGCGCTCGCCGTGCTCGTGGCCCGCGACGACCCGCTGGACACCTATCTCGTCCACCATCCCGAGGCGCTCTTCGACCAGCCCGTCGAGTCCACCGTCCTGGACCCCGACAACCCCTACGTGCTCGCCCCGCACCTGTGCGCGGCCGCCGCCGAACTCCCGCTCACCGAATCCGACTTCCCGCTCTTCGGGCCCGCGGCCGGCGGGCTGATGCCGCAGCTGGAGGCCGCGAGCCTGCTGCGCCGACGGGCCAAAGCCTGGCACTGGACGCGCCGCGAGCGCGCCGCCGACCTCACCGACATCCGCGGGCAGGGCGGCTCGCCGGTGCAGATCGTGGAGGCCGGCACCGGGCGGCTGCTGGGCACCGTGGACGCCGCCGCCGCGCACACCACCGTCCACGACGGCGCGGTGCACCTCCACCAGGGCCGTACCTACGTCGTGCAGCAGCTCGACCTCGCCGACGACGTGGCGCTCGTCGAGGAGGCCAGCCCGCCCTATTCCACGACCGCCCGGGACACCACCGCGATCGCCATTCTCGAGACCGACACCGAGATCCCCTGGGGCGACGCCCGGCTGTGTTTCGGTTCCGTCGAGGTCACCAACCAGGTCGTCTCCTTCCTGCGCCGCAAGCTGATCACCGGCGAGGTCCTGGGCGAGACCAAGCTCGATCTGCCGCCCCGTACGCTGCGCACCCGCGCGGTGTGGTGGACGGTCACCGAGGACCAACTCGACGCCGCCCGCGTCAATCCCGAGCAGCTGGGCGGCGCCCTGCACGCCGCGGAGCACGCCTCCATCGGCATGCTGCCGCTCTTCGCCACCTGCGACCGCTGGGACATCGGCGGCGTCTCCGTGCCGCTCCACCCGGACACCCTCCTGCCGACCGTCTTCGTCTACGACGGCCACCCGGGCGGCGCCGGATTCGCCGAGCGCGCCTTCCACACGGCCGCCGACTGGCTCACCGCCACCCGCCACGCCATCGCCTCCTGCGAATGCGAGGCCGGCTGCCCTTCCTGCATCCAGTCGCCCAAGTGCGGCAACGGCAACGACCCGCTCCACAAGCGAGGAGCCATCCGGTTGCTGGGCGAGCTGCTGCGGGGGGCGCGGGAGGGGGCGTAGGTGGGGTGGCGCCGTGGCGGGGCGTCGCCGGGGTGCCGGCACGGCGGTGACACGTAACCGGGGCGCCGGCACAGCAGGACGTAACTGGGGCGCCGGTGTGGCCCGGGCGCGGACCGTGGTGGCCGGGGCCGGTTCGGTTCGGGGCCGCTCCGGGCCGCCGTGCCCAGGTGGCCCGGCCCGAGCCCGTACCCGGGAGGTGAACGGGCGGCTGCCCGCCTCGGCCGAGACATCGGCGATCTGCCCGGTCACCGCGCAGCGCACCAGGCGGGTGTGCTGCGCGGCCGCCACCCGGCGGGCCGCCGCACAGGCCACGGCCGGGCCCTGAAGGGCGTGATCCGCGGCGGCCAGCGCCGCCAGGTCCGCGGCGCCACCCGCCCGGTGCCGCGCCGTGACGGCCTGGCCCACGCCGATCAGGGCCACAAAGACCGCGCAGAGCGCCGCCGCGGCGAAGACCGTCCAGACCGTCGCCGAGCCCTCATCGCCGTACCGTCTCCTCCGCAAGAGCCACCGCCTCCCCCGTGACCTGCGCCGTCAGCCGCCACACACCAGGCAGCCCGGCAGCGACCCGTACGCGCACCAGAGCGCCCTCCCGTGCCAGCGAGATCCGCGCGCCCCGTGGAGCCGCGCTCCGGGCCGCCGAGATCACCGCCGCCCGTGGTTCCGACCGCGCCGCGGCACGCGCCCCGGCCCGCGCCGCGTCCACGCACTCGATACGGGCGCAGACCGCCATCAGCCCCCAGATGAGCGCCGCCACCACCGCCACCAGGACGGGTATGACCACGGCCGTCTCCGCCGTCACGAATCCGGCGTCGCGAGTCCGCGGGACGCCCCGGGCCCGCAGGCCCGGGGCGCCGCCGTCAGAACTGCACATTGATCGCCCTCTCGAGCGTCGACCGCAGCAACGCCTGGACCGGTCCGCTCGTCACGACCTTGTAGAGCACCGCGGCCAGGGCACACGCCGCGAGCGTCCCGACGGCGTACTCCGCCGTGGTCATCCCCCGGTCGTCGCCCCCGATCGCGCGCAGCCGCGCCCACCACCGTCGCAACATTCCGCCCCGAAACATTCGAACCCCCTTTGAACGGCCCCTAGGGAGGGCCTCTGATCCATGACTTCTGGTGAATGGCTTTTTCTGATGAGTGACTTCGCGATCGCCGCACCGTCCCGCGAACGCAGCACCCCCGCCGCTCAGTTGCCTCCCAGCAGGCCGTCTGCCAGGCCGATCAGCACGGGTACCACCCCGAGCGTCAGGAACGCCGGCAGGAAGCACGCCGATAGCGGCAGGGTGACCAGCACCCCGGCCCGTCGGGCCTGTGCAGTCGCCGTCCGGGCCTGCTCCGCCCGGAGTTCGGCGGCGATCCGGGACGCGGACTCGACGGCCGGTGCCCCGGATATCCCGGCGCGCTCCATACAACGCGCCAGCCCTTCGGCGCCGGGGAGCGCGGCCAACCGTGGCCATACGACCGCCGGTTCGCCGCCGAGGCGCAGTTCCGCCGCCACCTGGCGCAGCCGTTCGGCGACCGGCCCGTCGAGCGACCGGCCCACCGCCTCGGCCGATTCCCGTGGTCCGGCCCCGGCCGCGAGGCAGGCCGCCAGCAGATCGCCGGCCGGCGCCAGCTCGGCCCGTACCTCCGCGGCCGCCGACCGAACCTCCTCCGCGCCCCGTTGCCGGACCAGGTGACGATGCGCCCCGTAGCCCACGGCCAGTCCCACCAGGACTCCCGGCATGCCACCGATGAGGAGGAACGCGAGTCCGGCCGCCCCCAGGGGCCCGGCCCAGTCCAGTGGTCGGCCGTTCCGTGGCGCGCTGTTCCTCACTGTGGCTGTGCGCCGCCGCCACCGGTTGCGGACGGACGGTTCGGTCCCGGGCCCGTCCCTGCCGCTCCGGTCCGGTCCGCCGGCCCACACCGCCGAGAGCCGTCTCCGTACGGCGTGTCCGGCGCGCGCCTCCCGCACCAGCGCCAGGGCGCACCACACCGCAACCATGGCGGTGACCGCCATCCCCACCCTGTGGACAACTTCCACACTCACACCGAATCCCCTCCCCGCGCGCCTTCCGCGACCGCGATGATCCGGGCCGTCCAGGCCACCCCGCCCCACTCCAGGAGCCCCCCGACCACCAGGCAGCCCCATCCGGCCGGGGTGTGCAGCAGCACCCGCAGTGGATCGGCGCCCAGTGCGCTGCCCATCAGGAGCCCGGCCGCCGGCAGCAGGGCGAGCATCAGCGCGGTGGCTCGTGGCCCGGCCAACTGGGCGCGCAGCTCATCGCGTTGATCCCGCTGTGCCCTGAGCCCGGCCGCGATCCGCTCCAGCCCCGAGGCCAACCCCGCGCCGCCCTCCACGGCCACCTGCCAGCACGCGGCCATACCGGTCAGCCCCGCGGCTCCCGGCTGCCGCGCCGCCACCCGCAGCGCCTGGGGGACGTCCCCGCCGTACCGCGCGGCCGCCAGCACCGCCGAGCCCGCCGCTCCGAGTCCCGGCGTCCCCGCGGCGAGCAGGGCCTGCGCGGGCTGCCGCCCGGCCCGCAGATCCCCCGCCACGGCCGCGCACAACCCGATCACCGCGGCGGCCCGCTCGTCGCGCACCCGCCCCGCGCCACGGGTGACCAGCCACCGGCGGACGAGGAACACCGCGACGACGGATGCGGCCACCGGGACCACGGATTCGCCGAGCACCCCCAGCGCCAGCCCCGCCGGCAGACACCAGATCTCCTGCCCGATGTTCCCCCAGCGGCCGAGCCGCCAGCGGCGCCCCGCGTCCCCCTCGACCAGCCGCCCCGCGCACCACTTCCGCACGCCCTCGCCGCGTAACCGGGCCGCCCATCCCCCTTCCGGGTCCGCTGCTCCGCTCCCGCCGAGCAGCGCCCGGGCCCGCCGCCGTACGTCGTCCGGCCGGCCACCGGCCGACCGGAGGGCGGCGCCCGCGCAGAGCACCGCGACCACCAGCGCCACCCCGGCCACCGTCATCCGGACACACCCCCGCCCCGCTCACACAGCTCCCGCAACCGCTCCCATCCGCGCCCTTCTTGGAAGCCGGCCGGGCCCCAGACAGCGGCTGGCACGGTCACCACAAAGCCCTCGCGGTCCCGCTCCAGGACATGGACCTCGGCGATCCGGCGCCGCCCGTTCCGGTCGCGTACGAGATGCAGCACGACCGAGAGCGCGGCCGCCAGCTGGCTGTGCAGCGCGGCACGGTCCAGGCCCGCGGTCGAACCGAGGGCCTCCAGGCGCGCAGGCACATCGCAGGCGGCGTTGGCATGGACCGTGCCGCAGCCGCCCTCATGGCCCGTATTCAGAGCCGCCAGCAGGTCCGTCACCTCGGCACCGCGCACCTCCCCGACCACCAGACGGTCCGGGCGCATCCGCAGCGCCTGCCGTACGAGGTCCCGCAGCGTCACCCGGCCGACGCCCTCCTGGTTGGCCGGCCGGCTCTCCAGCCGCACCACATGGGGATGGTCCGGCCGCAGCTCCGCCGAGTCCTCGGCCAGGACGATCCGCTCGGCGGGGCCCACCAAGCCGAGCAGCGTGCTGAGCAGAGTGGTCTTGCCGCTGCCCGTACCGCCGCTGATCAGGAAAGACAGCCGGGCCGCCAGCAGCGCCCGGAGCAGGCGGTCGCCGCCCGGCGGGACCGTGCCGGCCGCCACCAGCTCCGCGAGGCTGAAGGCCCGCGGCCGCAGTACCCGCAGGGACAGACAGGTGCCGCCGACGGCCACCGGGGGCAGCACGGCATGCAGCCGGGTGCCGTCCGGGAGGCGGGCGTCCACCCATGGCCGGGCATCGTCGAGCCGCCGGCCGGCCACCGCCGCCAGCCGCTGGGCGAGTCCGCGCACCTGCGCCGCGTCCCGGAAGCGGACGTCCGTACGCTCCAGGCCGCCACCGCGGTCCACCCACACCTCGTCCGGCGCGGTGACCAGGACGTCCGTGACATCGGGCGCAGCCAGCAGCGGTTCCAGCGGCCCGCTGCCCACCATCTCGGACCGCAACGCGGCCACCACGCCCAGCACTTCGGCGTCGCCCAGCAGCCGCCCCTGCTCGCGCAAGGCCACGGCCACCCGGGCGGGCGTCGGCTCCGCCCCGGCCTCGGCGAGCCTCCGGCGCACCACCTCCAGCAGATCCGGTCCGTGGCTCATACCCGGCCTCCGCCCGGGCCGACCGCACGGGAAGCCACCGGGGCGACCGCAGACCTCTTCGCGCCGGCCCCACGCTCCGTGCTCCACTCCGGACCACCGGGCGGGCCGCCGCCCGGACCCGTCCCCAGAGCGGACCCCGAGCCGCCGTCGCCCCCGCTCTCCGTCAGCCGCTCCCAGAACGCCGTGCAGAACCTCGCCAGCGGTCCGCGCGCCTGCGCCCCCGGCGGCACTCCCCGCGACAGATCGGCCAATAAACCGGCCTCCCAGGGCACTTCACCGGCCAAGGGCAGCTCCATGAGACGGGCGATCTCGTCCGGCGGCAAACCGTGTCCATGACGTCCGGGCGCCCCGCGCGCCACCACGCGCAGATCGCCGAGCACCTTCTGCACCCCGGCGGCCACCCGCTGCGCCGCCGCGACCGCGCGCAGCTCCGTAGGGACGAGCAGCAGGCCCATGTCCACCTGGGCCAGGGCCTCCATCACGGCTGCGTCGACCCTGCGTGGCAGGTCCACCACCACGACACCGCCCCGCCGCCGCGCCGCGGCCATCACCGCACGCATGGCCGGGGGCGGGATGCTGACATCGGAGCCCCGGTCCCAGCTGAGGACCCGGAACGAGTGGAGCCGGGGCAGCGACTCGGCCAGGGCACCGCAGGCGACCCGGCCCCGTGATTCGGCGAACGCGGGCCAGCGCAGGCCCTTTTCCTTCTCGCCGCCCAGCAGGACGTCCAGCCCACCGCCCAGCGGGTCTCCGTCGACGAGCAGCGTGCGCCGTCCCGTACGGGCCGCGGTGACGGCCAGCGCGCCGGCCAGGGTGCTCGCTCCGGCGCCGCCGCAGCCGCCGATGACGCCGACCGTCAAGGCCGACGGCCCGACGCCCTCGACCGCGTCGGCGATCCGGTCCGCCAGCCAGCGCTCGCCGTCGGGGAGGGCCAGCACCCGCTCGGCGCCGAGGGCGACGGCCAGCCGCAGGACGGCCGGATCGTCCGCGTCCTGCCCCGTGAGAATGACGCCCTCCCGGCGTGCGGCCCCACGCATCCGGGGCGCGCAGTCAGCGCCGACGATCACCAGAGACGGCGCTTCCCAGTCCCCTTTACGGGCCGGCAGGCCGTGCGCCACTTCGGGCAGCGCCCCGGCCGCCGCACACAGCCGCAGAAGATCGTCGAGGAGTCTTTCGTCCTCGGTGATGATCAGCGGCCCGCCCCGCTCCTCGCCGGTATGGACCGGCCCTTCCGATGGCGTCATTCCGGCCACGTTCCGTCCCCCTATCGCTACACAACTCGCGCATCCGCGAACTCGCGGACTTTTACGCTGCACCGATCGGGAAAATCTTGGGGATCTTGACCCAAAATTGTGGACAACTCCGGGGCTGTGAATATCCCTGTCACCTATTCCAGCGACGGGCGGCTACTTCTGGGGCTCAAGAGAGCCTTCCTTCCGCAGAGCAGTGCGCTGACTACGGTGCGTAATGACCCGGAAGCGGAGAGGCCGCAGGGGCGGAGCAGGCAAGGAGAAGTGCGGATCAGCGTCCGACGGCGGAAAATGCGTCCGGACATGCGACGACCCCCGCCGGGGGGGAGAGCGGGGGTCGTCCCCACGGCCGACTCGGGGGGGGAGGAGCCGGACCGGGTTAGCACGGTCGCGAACGATCCGTGACTTCCATGGTGTACCCGAGAGCCTTCTCAGGCAAACCCACGCGCCACACCTTACGCCGAATGGTGGGCGCCTATGCTCGCCCCGTGGAAAACCACTCCGTGCCTCACTCGACTCCCCGTACTGCCGCGTTCTTCGACTTGGACAAGACCGTCATTGCTAAGTCAAGCACGCTGACCTTCAGCAAGTCGTTCTACCAAGGCGGCCTGATCAATCGGCGGGCCGTACTGCGCACCGCGTACGCCCAGTTCGTGTTCCTGGCGGGCGGCGCCGACCACGATCAGATGGAGCGGATGCGGGAATATCTCTCCTCACTGTGCCGCGGCTGGGACGTGGCACAGGTGCGGGAGATCGTCGCCGAGACGCTGCACGATCTGATCGACCCCATCATTTACGACGAGGCGGCCTCGCTCATCGAGGAACATCATGCCGCGGGGCGGGACGTCGTGATCGTCTCCACCTCGGGTGCCGAGGTCGTCGAACCGATCGGTGAACTCCTGGGCGCGGACCGGGTGGTGGCCACCCGCATGGTCGTCGGCGAGGACGGCCGCTTCACCGGCGAGGTGGAGTACTACGCCTATGGCCCGACCAAGGAAGAAGCCGTGCGGGAGCTCGCCGCGTCCGAGGGCTACGACCTCGAGCGCTGCTACGCCTACAGCGATTCGGCCACCGATGTCCCGATGCTCTCGGCGGTCGGCCACCCCTTCGCCGTCAACCCGGACCGGGCGCTGCGCCGCGAGGCGGTAGCGCGGGGTTGGCCGGTTCTCTCCTTCAATCGGCCGGTCCCGCTCAAGCAGCGGCTGCCCACGCTGTCGATGCCCTCGCGACCGGCGCTCGCCGCCATGGTCGCGGTGGGCGCGGCCATGGCGACCGCGACGCTGGTCTGGTACGCGAGCCGGCGGAAAACCTCAAAGCCACGCCTCGGTCTTATTGGCCGGAGCGGCCGCGTCGCCCGTAATGCCCGCGTTTGAAGTCAAACGTAAAGATCTGATGCACGGGGTTCCGCTTCCCTCCCCCAAGGAGTACAAAGGACTTAACGGCCCGCGAGACCAAGGACATCCGAGAGGAACACCTTTAACGCAGGAAGTGGCCCACGGACCGATGCATGAATGTCAGGCACCCACGCGACGCCGACCCGTCGATTACGGGCCAGCCGCACCAGGTAACCGGACAAAGATTCCGGCCTGATGGGCAAATATTCGAGCACGCTTGGTAACCCGGCAGACATGCCAGCGGCGGTACCACCGATTGGTACCGCCGCAACCCTTGTTCAGGGGCGAATGAAGCAATCCTTCCGGAATTCTTCGAGCGCCGCGCCCAAAGGGTTTCGCCCGGGCGCCCGTTATGCCGCGCCGCGCTGGAGCGCCTCACAGACGGCAGTGCTCTCCCGCACGCCGAGTTCCACCGCACGTCCACAGTGCGCGATCCAGGCCGCGACTCCCTCCGGAGTGCCCGACACATAGCCCTCCAGGGCCGCGACGTACGCCGCGCGCCCCAGTTCGGCGTGCCCGACCTCGGCGGGGCAGATGGACTTCGGGTCCAGTCCGCTGCCGATCAGCACGATCCGCTGGGCGGCCCGCGCGACCAGCCCGTTGCACGTGGCGAACGGCCGCAGGGCGAGCAGCTCGCCGTGCACCACCGCCGCGGTCACCAGCGCCGGCGCCTCGCTGCCCGCGAGGAGCAGCCGCGCCAGCCCGTCCAGCCGCCCGGCGACCTCGCCGGCATCCGGCAGCGGCAGCTCGATGAGCGGTTCGTCCACCGGCTCGGCGCCCAGCCGGGGCCGCCCCACCGTCTCGTCGGCCGCCCGGCCGGCCTCATCGGCACTACGCCCGCCACCTGACGCGGCCACCAGATGGAGCCGCGCCAGCACCCGCAGCGGCGACTGCCGCCACACGCTGAGCAGCTGCCCGGCCTCCGCGGTCAGCCGCAGGGCCGCGCCGACCGTGCGCGGCTCGCCCTCGACGCCGAAGTCGGTGCGGCGCCGGACCTCTTCGAGCGCCCAGTCGGCCCCGGAAAGAGCCGCGGAACCACGCGCTCCGCGCAGCGCCGCCTCGGACGTCACCTCGTTGCTGCGGCGTCGCATGACCCGATGCCCGTAGACCCGGTCGACGCCCTTGCGTACGGAGTCCACGGAGTCGGCGACTCCCGGGAGCGAGGCCAGGGTCACGAGCGGGTCGGCGCTCGCCTGTGGGGGTTCGGGGGGCGTCCCCCGGGAGATTCCAGCCATGGGTACGACCCTACGCACCACCAGGCCGGACCCCTCGAAGGAGTGGTCTTCCTCACGCAGCCCTCTCACCCTGAGCGAGATCAAGATTACCCTTGGTGAACATGAAGATCGCTTTCGTAGGCAAGGGCGGCAGCGGCAAAACCACCCTGTCCTCCCTGTTCATCCGCCATCTCGCCGCTTCCCGGATCCCCGTGATCGCCGTGGACGCCGATATCAACCAGCATCTGGGCGCCGCGCTCGGCCTCGACGAGGCGGAGGCCGCGGCGCTGCCCGCGATGGGTGCCCAGCTGCCACTGATCAAGGACTACTTGCGCGGCAGCAATCCCCGGATCCCGTCCGCCGAATCAATGATCAAGACCACCCCTCCCGGCGAGGGCTCGCGGCTGCTGCGGGTCGGCGAGGACAACCCCGTCTACGACGCCTGCGTCCGGCCGGTGGAGCTCGACGGGTCCGCCGTGCGGCTGATGGCGACCGGGCCGTTCACCGAGTCCGATCTCGGCGTGGCCTGTTACCACTCCAAGGTCGGTGCCGTGGAGCTGTGCCTGAACCACCTCGTGGACGGCCGGGAGGAGTATGTCGTCGTCGACATGACGGCCGGTTCCGACTCCTTCGCCTCCGGGATGTTCACCCGCTTCGACATGACCTTCCTGGTGGCCGAGCCGACCCGTAAGGGCGTCGCCGTCTACCGCCAGTACAAGGAGTACGCACGGGACTTCGGCGTCCCCTTGAAGGTCGTGGGCAACAAGGTGCAGGGCCCGGAGGACTTGGCGTTCCTACGCGACGAGACCGGCGACGATCTGCTGGTCACCGTCGGCCACTCCGATTGGGTGCGCGCCATGGAGAAGGGCCGCCCGGCCCGCTTCGACCAGCTGGAGGAGGCCAACCGGCGCGCCCTGGAAACACTGCACCACACCGCCGATGCCGCCTATGGGCGCCGCGACTGGGAGCGCTACACCCGGCAGATGGTGCACTTCCACCTGAAGAACGCGGAGAGCTGGGGCAATGCGAAGACCGGAGTCGATCTCGCCGCTCAGGTCGACCCCGCCTTCGTGCTCTCCGAGGGAGCGGCCACCCCACAGCCCGCCTGACCCGCCGGACGACGCGGGCGGGCGGCACCGGCCCGGCCGGTTCGCCCGGGCGGCAGCCCGTTCCGCGTCGCGCCTCAGCAGCCGGCGACGCCCTTCGCGGCGCCGGTGAGCGCCATCCCGATGAGGGACCGGAATCACCGCGCACAGCCTTCACGTGCCAAGACGCATCACCTTCACCCGCCAGGAAAAGGACGGAAATCCACAAGACGAAAGGCGCCGCGTTCACCGGATAGGGGGATGAATTGCGGCGAATGACCGCAAAAGCTTCTTCTTACCTTTACCTCTCATTACGGTTCATTTACCGATGCTTGAGAGTCACCGGACCATCACCCAACGGTGATCCCCGCCGGCCGGCTCACGTCCCGCCGCAGTACACCGCCGCCCCACGATCGCGCCCCGCGCGACCGCGTCGCCCCGGAGGAGACGGGAATGTCGCAGACCGAGAAGTTGCCGCCGCAGCCGCCGCACACATCGCACCGCACCGAGATCCCTCCCGAGCCCCGTACGCCGTCCGATCCCGGCTCCCCGGTGAAGAAGGGCCGGGCCGCCCGCCGGGACCTCTCCGCCTCGGTCGTCGTCTTCCTGCTCGCCGTCCCGCTGTCCCTGGGCCTCGCCCTGGCCACCGGCGCCCCGCTCCAGGCCGGTCTGGTCTCCGCGGTCGTCGGCGGCATCGTCGCCGGTCTCCTCGGGGGCGCTCCGCTCCAGGTGAGCGGCGCGGCAACCGGCCTCCTGGTGGTCACCGCCGATCTGGTCCAGCGCTACGGCTGGCGCGCCACCTGCGCCCTCACGATCCTGGCCGGCCTCACCCAACTCGCCCTCGGTGCCCTGCGCGTGGCCCGTGCGGCGCTCGCCATCAGCCCGGCGATCGTGCACGGCATGCTGGCCGGCATCGGGGCCACCATCGCCCTCGGCCAGCTCCATGTGGTGCTCGGCGGCAGTCCGGACAGCTCGGCGCTCGACAACGCCGCCGCGCTGCCGGGCCAGTTGGCGCACCCGCACGCCGTCGCGCTGCTGATCGGCGCCGTCACCGTCGCCGTGCTTCTCGGCTGGGGACGGCTGCCGGGCCGCGCCGGGCGCTGGGCGCGGGTGCTGCCCGCCCCGTTGGCCGCCGTGCTCGCCGCGACGGCCGTCAGCGCGGGGACGGAGGTGGCGCGGGTGGAGCTGCCGTCCTGGCGGATGCCCCAGCTGCCGGTGTTTCCGGACGACTCCCTTCCGGCCCTGGCCGCCGCGGTGCTCACCGTCACCCTCGTCGCCAGCATGGAGTCGCTGTTGTCGGCGGTGGCCGTGGACCGGCTGGCGGCCGACCGTCCGGGCGCGCCCACGGGGCGCGCGCAGCTCAACCGTGAGCTGGCCGGCCAGGGCGTGGCCAATACGGTCTCCGGGCTGCTGGGCGGGCTGCCGATCTCCGGGGGAGCGATCCGCGGCTCGGCCAATGTGCGGGCCGGCGCGGTCACCCGCCGCGCCACCGTGCTGCACGGCGTATGGGTGCTGCTGTGCGCGGGCCTGCTGGCCACGGCGCTGGAGCTGATTCCGCTGGCCGCGCTCGCCGCGCTGGTGATGGTCGTCGGCGTACGGATGGTGAGCTTCGCGCACATCCGGCATGTCCAGCGGCACCGCGAATTCCCGGTGTACGCGGCCACGTTGGGCGGCGTCGTCCTCTTCGGGGTGCTCCAGGGGGTGGCGACGGGCATCGCGGTCGCGGTCTTCCTGGCACTGCGCCGGCTGACGCACACCCGTGTCACGGTCACGAAGGAGGCGGACGGCCACCGGGTGCGGGTCAGCGGGCAGTTGACGTTCTTGGCGGTGCCGCGGCTGAGCCGGGCGCTGGCGCAGGTGCCGGCGCACACCGATGTCGTCGTCGAGCTGTGCGGTTCGTTCATGGATCATGCCGCCTACGAGGCGCTTCAGTCCTGGTCGGCCACCCACCGGGCGCACGGCGGCCGGGTGACGCTCGGCGGCCGCTCGGGCCGGCCGCTCGCCGCGCAGGCCGGTGCGCACTCCTGCCGGCCGTGGACGCCCTGGCGCAATCATCACTGCACCCGGCCCACCCCGGACCCGGCGGCGGTGCCGGAGAGCAGCGGAAGCCAACTACTGGGCGGAGTCTCCGCATTCCAGCGCCATACGGCTCCGCTGGTGCGCGAGGAACTGTCCCGGCTGGCGCGCGAGGGTCAGCGGCCCACCCAGCTGTTCCTGACCTGTGCCGACTCCCGGCTGGTCACGAGCATGATCACGTCCAGCGGGCCGGGCGATCTGTTCACCGTGCGCAACGTCGGGAATCTGGTGCCGCCGCCCGGCTCGGACGCCTCCTGCGACTCCGTGGGCGCGGCGATCGAGTACGCGGTGGAGGTGCTGCGGGTCGGCTCGATCACGGTGTGCGGTCATTCGGGGTGCGGTGCCATGGGGGCGCTGCTGGGCGCGGCCGCACCGGAAGACGCCGAGCCGACCCCGCTCGCCCGCTGGCTGCGGCACGGCCGGCCGAGCCTGGCCCGTATGCAGCGCATCGGACGGCTGGGGCGGGGCGAAGTCGCCCTCAGCGGACGGCCGGTGAATGATGACCAGGAACGGCTGGCGCTCGTCAACGTCATGCAACAGCTCGACCACCTCCGGGCCCACCCGTGTGTGGCCCGCCGGGCGGCCGAGGGCACACTGACCTTGCACGGCATGTATTTCCATGTCGGCGAGGCCCAGGCATATGTGCTCGACGAGGCCGCCGGGCGGTTCTGCGCGGTGCGCGGCGAACCTGCGCCGGTCACGGTCTGACCTGCGCGGCGCCTCCTCAACAGCCCTTGAACGCGCCCGGAACGAAAGGTCTACACCAATAATTGTCCACAGCCCTTGTCAGGGCCGGGCGCGGGCTGATGAGCTATGACCTGGGGACACATCGGACGCCCTGGGATTGGGAGATGTCGTGAGCAACGAAAGCCTGGCCAACCTGCTCAAGGAGGAGCGGCGGTTCCCGCCGCCCGCCGATCTGGCCGCGAACGCCAACGTCACGGCTGCCGCGTATGAGCAGGCCGCGGCAGACCGGCTGGGCTTCTGGGCCGAGCAGGCCGGACGCCTGTCCTGGGAGACCGCGCCCACCCAGACCCTCGACTGGTCCAACGCACCCTTCGCGAAGTGGTTCGCCGACGGCAAGCTCAATGTCGCGTACAACTGCGTGGACCGGCATGTGGAGAACGGCCTGGGTGACCGGGTCGCCATCCACTTCGAGGGCGAGCCCGGCGACACCCGCGCGATCACCTACGCCGAGCTCCAGCGCGAGGTCTCCAAGGCCGCCCATGCGCTGACCGAGCTGGGCGTGCGCAGCGGCGACCGGGTCGCCATCTACCTGCCGATGATCCCGGAAGCGGTCATCGCCATGCTGGCCTGTGCGCGGCTGGGCGCTCCGCACTCGGTCGTCTTCGGCGGCTTCTCCGCGGACGCGCTGGCGACCCGTATCAACGACGCGGACGCCCGCGTGGTGATCACCGCCGACGGTGGTTACCGCCGCGGCAAGCCCTCCGCCCTCAAGCCCGCCGTCGACGCCGCACTGACCAAGCCCGGCACGGAGAACGTCCGCAGCGTCCTCGTCGTACGCCGCACCGGCCAGGAGGACATCGACTGGCACGAGGGCCGCGACGTGTGGTGGCACGAGATCGTCGACCGGCAGAGCGACCAGCACACGCCCGAGGCCTTCGACGCCGAGCACCCGCTGTTCATCCTCTACACCTCCGGCACGACGGGTAAGCCCAAGGGCATCCTGCACACCACCGGCGGCTACCTCACCCAGGTGTCGTACACCCACCACGCCGTCTTCGACCTCAAGCCGGAGACCGACGTCTTCTGGTGCACCGCCGACGTCGGCTGGGTGACCGGCCACTCGTACATCACCTACGGCCCGCTCTCCAACGGCGCGACCGAGGTGCTCTACGAGGGCACGCCCGACTCCCCGCACCAGGGCCGCTGGTGGGAGATCGTGCAGAAGTACGGCGTGACGATCCTCTACACCGCGCCGACCGCGATCCGCGCCTGCATGAAGTGGGGCGACGACATCCCGGCGAAGTTCGATCTGTCGTCGCTGCGCGTCCTCGGGTCGGTGGGCGAGCCCATCAACCCCGAGGCGTGGATCTGGTACCGCAAGCACATCGGGGCCGACAAGACACCGATCGTCGACACCTGGTGGCAGACCGAGACCGGCGGGATGATGCTGAGCCCACTGCCGGGCGTCACGGCGACCAAGCCCGGCTCGGCCCAGATGGCGCTGCCCGGTATCGCCGCGACGGTCGTGGACGACGACGCGCGTGAGGTCCCCGACGGCGCCGGCGGCTACCTCGTCCTGACCGAGCCCTGGCCGGCCATGCTCCGCACGATCTGGGGCGACGACCAGCGCTATCTCGACACGTACTGGTCGCGCTTCGAGGGCAAGTACTTCGCCGGTGACGGCGCCAAGAAGGACGACGACGGCGACATCTGGCTGCTCGGCCGGGTGGACGACGTGATGCTGGTGTCCGGCCACAACATCTCCACCACCGAGGTGGAGTCGGCACTGGTCTCGCATCCGAAGGTGGCCGAGGCCGCGGTCGTCGGCGCCGCCGACCCGCAGACCACCCAGGCCATCTGTGCCTTTGTCATCCTGCGCGGCGGTGCGGCGGAGGACGAGGGCCTGGTCGAGGAACTGCGCGCCCATGTCGCCCAGCAGCTCGGCCCGATCGCCAAGCCCAAGCGGATCCTGCCGGTCGCGGAGCTGCCCAAGACCCGGTCCGGCAAGATCATGCGGCGGCTGCTGCGCGATGTCGCCGAGAACCGCGACCTCGGTGATGTCACCACCCTCACCGACTCCTCGGTGATGGACCTGATCCAGGCGAAGCTGCCGAGCGCGGCCAGCGAGGACTGAGCGGGACGGCACACGAAGGGGGCATCCGGCCGACGCGGCCGGGTGCCCCCTTGCCATGGCCCCAGCGACCCGCCTTCCCGTCGGTCGCCGCGAAGGCGCGGAGCACCCCGGCGGCGGCCCGTCCCTCCGGCGGCCCGGCGCCCGAATTGACCGTAAAGTGAGACCACCGGATAGCCGCTCGCGCCCGCCAGGTACAGTGGGACACGCGTCAATGACACGCTAAAACTCTGGGTGCGCCGGGAAGTCTGGTCGGCAACTGCAACAGCCGTACACAGCTGCCGAAAGCCGGAGGTCACCCAGTGAGCGCGCGAAGCAAGCAAACGATCAAGAAGTGCGCACCGCGCGCCCACCGTCCCGCCGAGCGCGGCGAGGCCCGCATATGAGCGCCCCCCGGAACCGCCGCGCCCCCTTCCTGGGGCGGATGTCGCTGCCCGAGCGGAACTTCATCGCGGAGGCGCTGCGCGCCGAAACCGTCGGCGGCATCCTCCTCCTCGCCGCCGCCGTAGCCGCTCTGATCTGGGCAAACACCCTCGGCAAGAGCTACGAGACGGTCCGCGGCTTCCATCTGGGACCGGCCGCGCTGGGCCTGGACCTGTCCCTCCAGCACTGGGCCGCCAACGGGCTGCTCGCGATCTTCTTCTTCGTCGCCGGTATCGAGCTGAAGCGCGAACTGGTCGCCGGCGAGCTCCGTGACCCCAAGGCCGCCGCACTCCCCGTGGTCGCCGCGGTCTGCGGGATGGCGATGCCGGCGGTCGTCTACTTCGCGGTCAACAGCATCGGCGGCGGCTCGCTCCAGGGCTGGGCGGTCCCCACCGCCACCGACATCGCCTTCGCGCTCGCCGTACTCGCCGTCATCGGCACGTCCCTGCCCGCCGCGCTGCGCGCCTTCCTGCTCACCCTCGCCGTCGTCGACGACCTCTTCGCGATCCTGATCATCGCGATCTTCTTCACCTCGAAGATCAACTTTCTGGCGCTCGGCCTCGCCCTCGCCGGCCTGGTGCTCTTCTATCTGCTACTGCGCAAGGGTGTCCGCGGCTGGTACGTCTACGTCCCGCTCGCCCTGGTCATCTGGGGCCTGATGGAGAACAGCGGGGTGCACGCCACCATCGCCGGCGTCGCCATGGGCCTGATGCTGCGCTGTACCCGGCGCGACGGCGAGAAGCAGTCCCCGGGCGAACACATCGAGCATCTGGTCCGCCCGCTCTCGGCCGGCTTCGCCGTACCGCTGTTCGCCCTGTTCTCCGCGGGCGTGTCCATATCCGGCGGTGCGGTGCACGAGGTCTTCACCCGGCCGGAGACGCTCGGGGTCGTGCTCGGCCTGGTGGTGGGCAAGGCGCTCGGCATCTTCGGCGGCACCTGGTGCACCGCCCGCTTCACCAAGGCCGAGCTCAACCCCGACCTCAAGTGGCCGGATGTCTTCGCCGTCGCCTCCCTGGCCGGCATCGGCTTCACAGTCTCCCTGCTCATCGGTGAACTCGCCTTCGCCGGAGACCTGGTGCTGACCGACGAGATCAAGGCGTCGGTGCTGATCGGCTCGCTGCTGGCGGCCGTGTTCGCCGGCATCCTCCTCAAGGTCCGCAACACCAAGTACAAGCAGCTGTGCGAGGACGAGGAGCGGGACGAGGACCAAGACGGCATCCCCGACATCTACGAACTCGACAAGCCGGAGTACCACCTGCGGATGGCGGCGATCCACGAAGCCAAGGCCGCCGAGCACCGGCGGCTTGCCGAAGTGGCCTCCGACTCGCATGCCGGAGACGATGGTCCGGCATGATCTGAGAGGCTTTGCATCCGGGTGAAGAGATGAGGGAGACGGCGATGAGCGCAGTGCACGACGGCACGGACCGCAGCCTCGGACAGCTGGTGGCCACGGCCACGGCCGAAATGTCCGCGCTGGTGCACGACGAGATCGCGCTGGCCAAGGCGGAGTTCCGGCAGGACGCCAAGCGCGCGGGCATCGGCAGTGCCGCGTTCATGGTGGCCGGCGCGCTGGCGCTGTTCGCGCTGCCGGTGCTGAGCTTCGCGGCGGCGTATGGCATCCACAACCTCGGCCTCGGCCTCGCCTGGTCCTTCCTGATCGTCGGGGGCGCCTTCCTGGTCCTCGCCGGACTGCTGGCCCTGATCGCGATGGCCAAGATGAAGAAGATCAAGAAGCCTGAGAAGTCGATCAACTCCGCCAAGGAGACCGCGGCCGTACTCCAGAAGGCCAAGCCGCACCCGCGCGTGGCGCCCGTGGAGCACCCGGTGCTGGAGTCTGTGACACGCTCATCGGTATGACAGCCCCTGACAGCACCGCCTCGGTCGTACGGATCGGCATCCCCAGCGGGGAAGAGGTCTCGCACCGCGACGTCGCGGCCAACGGCGCCCGCTTCCACATCGCGGAGATGGGTGACGGCCCCCTGGTGCTGCTGCTGCACGGCTTTCCACAGTTCTGGTGGACCTGGCGGCACCAGATGCCGGCACTCGCCGCGGCGGGCTTCCGGGCGGTCGCGATGGATCTGCGGGGCGTCGGCGGCAGCGACCGCACCCCGCGCGGCTACGACCCGGCGAACCTCGCCCTGGACATCACCGGCGTCATCCGGTCCCTGGGAGAGCCGGACGCCGCGCTCGTCGGGCACGATCTGGGCGGCTATCTCGCCTGGACGGCGGCGGTGATGCGGCCCAAGCTGGTGCGCCGGCTGGCGGTGTCCTCGATGCCGCACCCACGGCGCTGGCGCTCGGCGATGCTCGCCGACGTCCGGCAGAGCGCCCGGAGTTCGCACATCTGGAACTTCCAGCGCCCCTGGCTGCCGGAGCGCGCGCTGACGGCGGACGACGCGGCCCTGGTGGGCCGGATGATCCACGACTGGTCCGGCCCCCGGCTGCCGGACGACGACGCGCTGGCGGTCTACCGGCGGGCGATGAGCATCCCCTCGACGGCGCACTGCTCGATCGAGCCGTACCGCTGGATGGTCCGCTCGATGGCCCGCCCCGACGGCCTCCAGTTCGGCCGCCGGATGAAGATGCCCGTACGGGTCCCGACGCTGCATCTGCACGGCTCGCTCGACCCGGTGATGCGCACCCGCAGCGCGGCCGGCTCCGGCGAGTACGTCGAGGCGCCGTACCGCTGGCGGCTCTTCGACGGCCTGGGGCACTTCCCGCACGAGGAGGACCCGGTGGCGTTCTCCACGGAGCTGATCAACTGGCTGAAGGACCCGGAACCGGACCGGTGACGAGCCGCCGTCCTAGGGGCGGGCAGGGAGCAACGACGCCCCCGGGACGGACTGTTGAACCCACCCGCGTGCACCGGTTCGTCCACGCCCTCCGCGGACCGCTGAGCGGGCTTTCCACACCGCTCGGCGGAGCGGCCGCACACCGGGCTCGAACGTGCGTATGACGAACAGCCACTTGCCCGGCGCATAGGCCAATTGGCGGTCCCCGGGGCGGTTACGGACCTTGGGCCACGGGCAGAGTCGAGGGTATGGGCTGGACGCACGACTACCGTGACGTGGCACGCAACCGCCGCAGCAGTACCGTTGCCGTGGGTACTCAGGAAAGGGGAACCCCGGACCTCAGGTCCGGCGCATCCCCCGACCCGGCGCACCCGATGGGGATCCCGCGCATCCTGCGCCGCAGAGCGCGCTGGATGAGCGCGCGACTACGCCATCCCCGCACCTGACTCCTCCGCCCGCCGACGGCGCGCGACTTCCCGCGCCGGACGCCGGCCGACGGCAGTGATCCTCCGGGCCTCCAGGGCCTCTCCGGTGGCCGGGCCCACGCCCGCCCACCGGAAGTGCCCCTAGATCGCGCAGCCCTGGCTGTCGACCTGCTGCTGGGCCGTGCGCCCCCTGGTGACGTCCTCGCGGACCTCGTCGGCGGTCAGCGCGTAGCCGGTGCGGGAGTCGTCCCGGGACTTCGCGAAGACGACGCCGTAGACCTTGCCCTGCGGGGTGAGCAGCGGGCCGCCGGAGTTGCCCTGCCGGACCGTGGTGTAGAGCGAGTAGACATCGCGGCCGACCGTGCCGCGCTTGTAGATGTCCGCGCCGTTGGCCTGGACGCGGCCGCGCACCCGGGCCGCGCGGACGTCGTAGCCGCCGTTCTCCGGGAAGCCGGCGACGATGGCACTGTTGCCGCTCTCCGCGTCCGCGTTGGTGAACTGGAGCGCCGGGGCCTTGAGCGAGGGCACGTCCAGGACCGCGATATCGCGTCGCCAATCGAAGAGCACGACCTTGGCGTCGTAGGTACGGCCCTCGCCGCCCACCTGGACGGTGGGCTCGCGCACGCCGCCGACGACATGGGCGTTGGTCATCACGCGGTGCCGGCCGAAGACGAAACCGCTGCCTTCCACGACCTTGCCGCAGCTGGGGGCCGTGCCGACGACCTTGACGATGCTGCGCTTGGCCTGTGCCGCGACCGGGCTGGTGGCCAGCCGGGGATCGGGCGCCGGGACGTTGTTGATCGGCTCGTTGGAGAACGGCGTGAAGACCTGCGGGAAGCCGTTCTGGGCGAGGACCGAGGAGAAGTCCGCGAACCACGTGCCTGCCTGCGGGGGCAGCACCCGGGACACCCCGAGCAGCACCTTGGAGTTACGGACCTCCTTGCCGAGCGTCGGCAGGGAGGTGCCGGCCAGCGCCGAGCCGATCAGCCAGGCGACCAGCAGCATCGCCAGGACGTTGACCAGCGCGCCGCCGGTGGCGTCCAGCGCTCTCGCCGGTGACCACGTGATGTGGCGGCGCAGTTTGTTGCCCAGATGGGTGGTGAGCGCCTGGCCCACGGATGCGCACACGATCACGATGGCTACCGCCGCGATGGCCGCGAAGGTGCCGGGGGTCGCCTCCCCGGTGATCTCGTTCCAGATCACCGGCAGCAGATAGACCGCGATCAGGCCGCCCCCGAGGAAGCCGATCACGGAAAGGATGCCGACGACGAAGCCTTGCCGATAACCGATGATGGCGAACCACACGGCCGCGACCAGCAGCAAAATGTCCAGGACGTTCACGCCGGACACCGTCTCACGAGCGCCAGTCGAGCGGGACGGCCTTGTCACGGTCCCACGGAATCTCCCAGCCCGCGTAGTGCAGGATCCGGTCGATGACTCCGGCCGTAAACCCCCAGACCAGGGCGTTCTCGACAAGGAAGGCAGGCCCGATGTGGCCGCTGGGATGGCGCGTTGTCACACGATGGGACGGGTCAGTGAGATCCGCCACGGGAACCGTGAACACCCGGGCGGTCTCCGCCTGGTCGACCGCGCCGACGGGGCTGGGCCGGCGCCACCACCCCAGAACGGGCGTCACCACGAAGCCGCTGACGGGGATGTAGAGCCGCGGCAGCACACCGAAGACCTGCACACCGGAGGGATCGAGGCCGGTCTCCTCCTCGGCCTCGCGCAGCGCCGCCCGGACCGGACCGGAGCCCTCCGGATCGCCGTCCTCCGGGTCGAGGGCGCCACCGGGGAAGGAGGGCTGGCCGGCGTGTGAGCGCAGGGTGCCGGCGCGCTCCATCAGGAGCAGCTCGGGGCCGCGGGGGCCGTGGCCGAAGAGGATCAGTACCGCGGACTGCCGGCCACCACTCTCGGGCGGCAGAAAGCGGCTGAGCTGGGGCGGCTCGATCGTGGCAGCCACCCGGGCCACCGGGGCCAGCCACTCGGGCAGGCCCTCGGCCGTGACCGCCGCCTCCCGGCCGGACGCCTCCCCGGCGTCCTCCTTGCCGTACTGCTGCTCCCGTGCACTCCGCATCCGCGCCCCCTCAGGCCTGGCATCGATCGTCGGTCACCTCTGGGCGGCGGGCGTCAGGAAGCGGCCACCGGGGGCGCCATCGGCGGCGCGGGCCGCCCCGGATAGCCGGCCGGTGGCTTCAGCCGCTGGCCCGGCTGGCCGCCCAGCTCGTACTTCAGCAGCTTCTTGGCCTTCTCCGGGTCCGTCTCGCCCTCGCCGTACGCGGGGCAGAGCGGGGCGATGGCGCAGGCTCCGCAGGCGGGCTTACGGGAGTGGCAGACGCGGCGGCCGTGGAAGACGACCCGGTGCGAGAGCATCGTCCACTCGCTCTTGGGGAAGATCTCGGCGACATCCGCCTCGACCTTCTCGGCGTCCTCCGCGGTGGTCCAGCCGAAGCGGCGCGCCAGCCGGCCGAAGTGCGTGTCGACGGTGATGCCCGGGACGCCGAAGGCGTTGCCCAGCACCACATTGGCGGTCTTGCGGCCGACTCCGGGGAGGGTGACGAGGTCCTCCAGGCGGCCCGGGACCTCCCCGCCGAAGCGGTCGCGGAGCGCCGCCGACAGGCCGATCAGCGACTTCGTCTTGGCCCGGAAGAAGCCGGTCGGCCGGATCAGCTCCTCCAGCTTCTCCGGGGGCATCGCGGCCACGTCCTCGGGCGTGGGGCAGACCGCGAAGAGGTGCGGGGTGGTCTGGTTGACCCTCAGGTCGGTGGTCTGCGCGGACAGGACCGTCGCGACCAGCAGTTCGAAGGGGTTGGTGAAGTCCAGCTCGGGGTGGGCGTACGGATACAGCTCGGCCAGCTCGCGGTTGATCCGGCGGGCCCGCCGCACCATGGCGACCCGGGACTCGGGCTTGCGCGCGGGCGCCTTCTTGGCGGGGGCGGTGGTCCCGGCGGCCGTCTTGGCGGTCGCCTTCTTCGCCGTCGCCTTCTTCGCCGTCGCCTTCTTCGTCGTCGCCTTCTTCGCCGGGGCGGCCTTCCCGGCGGCCGTCTTCTTGGCGGGGGCCTGCTCGGCGGCCGCGGTGGCCTTCTTCGAGACGGCCTTCTTGGCGGTGGCCTTCTTCGTGACGGCCTTCTTGGCCGCCGCCGGCTTCTCGGGGGTTGCGTTCACGGGGCGGCCTTCTTCCCTGCCGAGGTCTTGCCTGCCGGAGTCATCCTCGCGGCGGTCTGCACGGTCGTGTCCTGCGTCGACGGTCGCGACGCGCCGGGTTTCCGGACGGGCGGCTTCCGGTGGGGTGCCGCCCGAGAGGGATTTGTTACCTTTATCCGAATCCGATGCGCGGCCGGACGGCTGTTCGCCCACAGCGGAATCCTGCCCTGCGCTCACTCTTCCGGCCCCCCAGTCCTCTGCTCTCACCGGCGTATTGGACACTCGGCCAGACTAAGGCCAGCCACTGACATCCGGCTTGATCGCTGTGATTCCTGACCCCAATCGGCCCCCTGCCTTATGGCTCGGGGCACCGGTCCGGCAAACTTGTGATTGATCGCACTGTTTTGCATTCCGGCATGATGGGGACCACAGTCCCCCGGAGCATGTCGACAAGGAGAGATCTCGTGGACGACGTTCTGCGGCGCGCACCGCTCTTCGCGGCGCTCGATGACGAGCAGGCGGCCGAGCTGCGCGCCTCTATGGGAGAGGTCACGCTCGCCCGCGGCGACGCCCTGTTCCACGAAGGGGACCCCGGCGACCGCCTCTACGTGGTCACCGAGGGCAAGGTGAAGCTGCACCGCACTTCCCCCGACGGGCGGGAGAACATGCTCGCCGTCCTCGGCCCCGGAGAGCTGATCGGTGAGCTCTCGCTCTTCGACCCCGGCCCCCGTACGGCCACGGCTTCCGCCCTCACCGAGGTCAAGCTCCTCGGTCTGGGGCACGGCGACCTCCAGCCCTGGCTGAACGCCCGCCCCGAGGTGGCCACGGCCCTGCTGAGGGCGGTCGCGCGCCGGCTGCGCAAGACCAACGACCAGATGTCCGACCTGGTCTTCTCGGACGTACCGGGCCGTGTGGCCCGCGCGCTGCTCGACCTGTCGCGCCGCTTCGGCGTGCAGTCCGAGGAGGGCATCCACGTCGTCCACGACCTCACGCAGGAAGAGCTGGCCCAGCTGGTCGGCGCCTCCCGCGAGACGGTCAACAAGGCGCTCGCGGACTTCGCGGGCCGCGGCTGGCTGCGCCTGGAGGCGCGCGCCGTGATCCTGCTGGACGTCGAGCGGCTGGCGAAGCGCTCGCGCTGACCCCCGCAGACAGCCTGGAAGGGCCCCGCTCCGGCGGGGCCCTTCGTCATGGGCGCCGCGGGACCGCCGGCCGGCCCCGCTCGCCCCGCGGCCCGTTATTGGCTCGCCGGACCACCGCAGGCCCCGCCAGAGTGAGGCCATGACCCACCGCACGGGACTGGACCGGGACGGCTGCTTCCTACGGGAGGGGGCCCTGGACCGGGTGTCCGCGCGGTTCGCGCCCGTGGTGGCGGAGCTGGGCGCCCGGCTCGGCGACCCTTTCGGCCCCGCCAGGCTGCACAGCAGCTATCTCTACGGCAGCGTCCCCCGTGGCACCGCCGTCCCCGGCGTCTCCGACCTCGATGTGCTGCTCGCCCTGCGGGACGCGCCCACACGGGCCGACCGGGCCGCCGCCCGCGCCCTGGAGGACCGCCTCGATACGGCCTTCCCCCAGGTCAACGGCGTCGGGATCCTGCTGTTCGGCGTGCCGCGCCTGCTGAGCGAGCCGGAGCGGTACGACCTGGGGTGGTTCGTGGCCTGCCTGTGCACCCCGCTCGGCGGCCCGGATCTCGCCGCTCGGCTGCCCCGCTACCGCCCCACCTCGCTCCTCGCCCGCGAGACCAACGGTGACCTCTTCCGCGACCTGCCCGGACTGCGCACACAGGCCGCGGCGGCCACTACGGAAGCCGAGCGCACCCGGCTGACCCGGGGTGTGGCGCGCCGGCTCGTCCGTACCGGATTCACCCTGGTCATGCCGCGCTGGGGCGGCTGGACCAGCGACCTCACCGAGTCCGCCGAGGTGTTCGGCCGCTATTACCCGGCGTACGCCGAGCAGATGCGCGCCGCGGTACGCGCCGCCCGGACGCCCGTCGCGTACCCGGAGCTGCTGGACGAGCTGCTGTCCGGCCTCGCCCCCTGGCTGGCCGGTGAGTATCTGGCCGTCCACGGGGCGAAGGCTCCCCGCCCGTAAGCGCCCTGACGGGGCCTCTCGGCGACCGGGAGCAGCCCGGCGGCCTTCCCGCCGCGTCAGTCCTCGATCAGCCCGTGCTCGCCCAGGTAGTCCAGCTGCGCCCGCACCGACAGCTCGGCGGCCGGCCACAGGGAGCGGTCGACATCGGCGTACACGCTCGCGACGACCTCGCCGGGCGTCCGGTGGCCGGCCTCGACCGCGGTCTCCACCTGGGCGAGCCGGTGCGCCCGGTGCGCCAGATAGAACTCCACCATCCCCTGGGCGTCGTTCAGCACCGGCCCGTGGCCCGGCAGGACCGTCGCCACCCCGTCGTCGACCGTGAGGGAGCGCAGCCGGCGCAGCGAGTCCAGGTAGTCGCCCAGCCGCCCGTCGGGGTGGGCGACCACGGTGGTGCCCCGCCCCAGGATCGTGTCGCCGGTGAGCACCGCACGGTCGGCCGGGAGGTGGAAGGAGAGCGAGTCCGCGGTGTGGCCCGGTGTGGGCACCACCCGCAGTTCCAGGCCCCCGGTGGTGATGACATCGCCCGCTTCGAGCCCCTCGTCCCCCAGGCGCAGCGCCGGATCCAGCGCCCGTACGGAGGAGCCGGTCAGCTCGGCGAAGCGGACGGCGCCGTCGGAGTGGTCCGGGTGACCGTGGGTCAGCAGCGTCAGCGCGATGCGCTTGCCGGCCCGCTCGGCGGTGTCGATGACGGCGCGCAGATGGCTCTCGTCGAGCGGCCCGGGATCGATGACGACGGCGAGGTCGGAGTCCGGTTCGGCGACGATCCAGGTGTTGGTGCCGTCCAGCGTCATCGGCGACGGGTTCGGCGCCAGCACGCAATGGGCGCGCGCGGTCGCGGGTCCCGAGAGCACTCCGCCGCGGGGCTGTCCGGGGAGGGCGGCTGCGTCGGTCATGCGGGGGTCCCTCCCGAGGGGCCGGTGCCGTCCGCGGGCCCATCGGGCGCGTCGCCCCCGGGGGCACCGGCAGCGGCGTCCGTCCGTGTGATGTGCTTGGTGAACTCGTCGTGGCCCGGCCAGCTCAGCTCGATCTCGCCGCCCACGAGGCGGGCCCTGGCCAGTACGGGCGTCAGGTCCTGGGCCTCCGCGGCAGCCAGCGCGTCCGCGGCGGTGGCGTACGGCTGGAGCCCGCGCAGGGTCGCGATGGTCGGCGGCATCATCAGCAGCTCGCCGCGGTCGTAGCCGGCCGCCGCCTCCTCGGGCCGGATCCACACCGCGAGGTCCGCCTCCGTGGTGGCAAGGCGGGACCCCTCCGGACCGGAGCCGGCCGACGGCTCCTGGGGGAGGGTGCGCTGCCCCTCGGGCAGTGAGGCAACGAAGAACCAGGTGTCGTAGCGCCGTGGTTCGAACTCCGGGGTGATCCAGCGGGCCCAGGCGCCCAGCAGGTCGGAGCGCAGCATCAGGCCGCGGCGGCCCAGGAAGTCGGCGAAGGACAGCTCATGGGCCACCAGGGCGGCGCGGTCCGCCTCCCAGTCCTCGCCCGTGGTGTCCGCGACGACCGTGTCGGCCGAGGCGCCGGCGAGCAGCACCCCCGCCTCCTCGAACGTCTCGCGGACCGCCGCGCAGACGATGGCCTGCGCGGTGGCCGGATCGACGCCCATACGGACCGCCCACTGGGCGCGGGACGGACCGGCCCAGGCGACCGGCCGCTCGTCACGGGGATCGACGGAGCCGCCCGGATAGGCGTACGCGCCTCCGGCGAAGGCCATGGAGGTGCGTCGGCGCAGCATGTGGACGGCGGGGCCGCCTGCGGCGGAGTCCCGCAGCAGCAGGACGGTCGCGGCCCGCCGGGGCTCGGCAGGGGTCAGCTCGCCGTTCGCGAGCGCCCGGATACGGTCCGGCCACTCCGGCGGGTACCACTGGCCATTGGTCGTGGACGACATGGCCGGATGCTATGCGCTCGCGCGCGGATGTTCGAGGGCGTCTTCGCGCCGGAGGGCCCCTCTCCGTGAGGGGCCCTCCGGCGCGGGGCACGCACTACAGGTGCCGATGTCCCTGCGGGTGCCTATTCGGCGATCTCGACCTGGATCTCGACCTCGACCGGCGCGTCGAGCGGCAGCACCGCCACGCCCACCGCGGACCGGGCGTGCACGCCCTTGTCGCCGAGGATCTCGCCCAGCAGCTCGCTGGCGCCGTTGAGGACGCCCGGCTGGCCGGTGAAGTCCGGCGCGGAGGCCACGAAGCCGACGACCTTCACGACCCGCTGGAGCTTGTCGAGGTCGCCGATGACGGACTTCACGGCGGCCAGCGCGTTGAGCGCGCAGGTCGCGGCGAGTTCCTTGGCCTGCTCCGCGCTGACCTCGGCGCCGACCTTGCCGGTGGCCGGCAGTGCGCCGTCCACCATCGGCAGCTGGCCGGAGGTGTACACATAGGCGCCGGAGCGCACCGCGGGCTGGTAGGCGGCCAGCGGCGGCACGACCTGGGGCAGCTTCAGCCCTAGCGCCGCGATCTTGTCCTCCACCGCGCTCATGCCTGCTTCTCCCGCTTCAGGTAGGCCACCAGCTGCTCGGGGTTGTTCGGGCCCGGAACGACCTGGACCAGCTCCCAGCCGTCCTCGCCCCAGGTGTCCAGAATCTGCTTCGTCGCGTGCACGAGGAGCGGCACGGTCGCGTATTCCCACTTGGTCATGGGCCGAGCGTAATGCCTGTCCACGGCCGCGCCGGACGCCGTCCTCCCCGGCCCGCCCGCACCGGCCCCGGACGGCGTTCAGCGGCCCGGGACGCCGGGCCCCTACGGATCATCCCTGACCCGTCCCGGACGGACCGCGGGCAGATATCCGGGGCTTCCCAGGTGTATCCCGTGCGTAGCCGGGACGCGGACTGGTTAGGCTCCTTGGCGTGAGCAGGCTCCATGTCGTCAGCGGCAAGGGCGGCACCGGCAAGACCACGGTCGCCGCTGCCCTCGCCCTCGCCCTGGCCACCGAGGGTCGCCGTACCCTCCTGGTCGAGGTCGAGGGCCGGCAGGGCATTGCCCAGTTGTTCGAGACCGAAGCGCTTCCCTACGAGGAACGCAAGATCGCGGTGGGTCCGGCGTCGGAAGGTGCCACGCCGTGGGGTGCGTCCGGCGGGCCGTCCGGCGGGGATCCCGCGCGCGGCGGTGGCGGGAGACGGGCGGGCGGCGAGGTCCACGCCCTCGCCATCGACGCCGAACGCGCCCTTCTGGACTACCTCCAGATGTTCTACAAGCTGGGCAGCGCGGGCCGGGCGCTGAAGAAGCTCGGCGCGATCGACTTCGCCACGACCATCGCACCGGGCCTGCGGGACGTCCTGCTGACCGGCAAGGCGTGCGAGGCGGTCCGCCGCAAGGACAAGAACGGCAAGTTCGTCTACGACGCCGTCGTGATGGACGCCCCGCCGACCGGCCGCATCACCCGCTTTCTGAACGTCAATGACGAGGTGGCCGGGCTGGCGAAGATCGGCCCGATCCACAATCAGGCGCAGGCCGTGATGCGGGTCCTCAAGTCGCCCGAGACCGCGGTGCACCTGGTGACGCTCCTGGAGGAGATGCCCGTCCAGGAGACCGCCGACGGGGTCGAGGAGCTGCGCGCCGCCGGCATCCCGGTGGGCGGCATCGTCATCAACATGACCCGCCCGGCGCTACTGGACAACGGCGATCTCGACATCGCCGCCCGGGACGCCCGTGGGGGCGTCGCCAAGGCGCTCTCCCAGGCCGGTCTGGGCGGCGCACGCCGCGGCGGTCTCGCGGAACGGCTGATCGACCCCTTGCTGGAGCAGGCCCGCGAACACGCCGAGCGGGTCGAGCTGGAGCGCGCCGAGCACGCCGAGCTGACCGCCCTCGGCCTGCCCACCTACGAGTTGGAGCTGCTCCCCGAGGGAGTGGACCTCGCCGGGCTCTACCACCTGGCGAGAGACCTGCGGAAACAGGGGCCCATATGACCTCGGACAACACGACGCTGGACGCCTCGGCCCCGCGGCTCGAGGTCGATACGCTGCTCGACGACCCGCACACCCGCATCGTGGTGTGCTGCGGCTCGGGCGGCGTCGGCAAGACCACGACCGCCGCGGCGCTGGGTGTGCGCGCCGCCGAGCGCGGCCGCAAGGTCGTGGTGCTCACCATCGACCCGGCCCGCCGGCTGGCGCAGTCCATGGGCATCTCCGAGCTCGACAACGTCCCGCGTCAGGTCAAGGGCGTCGACGAGAGTTCGGGCGGCGAACTGCACGCGATGATGCTGGACATGAAGCGCACCTTCGACGAGATCGTCGAGGGACATGCAGACGCCGACCGGGCCCGCGCGATCCTGGAGAACCCCTTCTACCAGTCCCTGTCGGCCGGTTTCGCGGGCACCCAGGAGTACATGGCCATGGAGAAGCTGGGCCAGCTCCGCGCGAACGACGAGTGGGACCTGATCATCGTCGACACCCCGCCGAGCCGCTCCGCGCTGGACTTCCTGGACGCGCCCAAGCGCCTGGGCTCCTTCCTGGACGGCAAGTTCATCCGGGTGCTGATGGCGCCGGCGAAGGTCGGCGGCCGGGCCGGCATGAAGTTCCTGAACGTCGGCATGTCGATGATGACCGGCACCCTCAGCAAGCTCATGGGCGGTCAACTGCTGCGCGATGTGCAGACGTTCGTGGCCGCGATGGACACCATGTTCGGCGGCTTCCGCACCCGCGCGGACGCCACCTACCGCCTGCTTCAGGCGCCCGGTACGGCGTTCCTCGTGGTGGCCGCGCCGGAGCGGGACGCCCTGCGCGAGGCGGCGTACTTCGTCGAGCGGCTGGCCGCCGAGGAGATGCCGCTGGCCGGCCTGGTGCTGAACCGCGTCCACGGCAGCGGCGCCGCCCAACTGAGCGCCGAGCGCGCGCTGGCCGCCGCGGAGGCCCTCACGGACCGTATGGCGGAGGACACCCACGCGGACCCGCCCGCGGACGCCGACGCGGAGGCCGGGGCGCCGGACAGCGCGGCCGCTCCCGCCTCCGACCGCACAGAAAATAATCTTGAAGCCAACGGCATTGTGGATCTCGACGGCGGGAAGGCTGGATCACGTACCGCCGGCGGCCTCTCCCCCGCTGCCGCGGCGGAGCATGTGGCACCCACCTCGGCCTCAGCGGCGCAACTGGCCGCCGGGCTGCTACGACTGCACGCGGAACGGATGCAGGTCCTCGCGCGCGAAAGGCGCACGCGGGACCGCTTCACCGCGCTACACCCCGAGGTTCCGGTGACGGAGGTCGCCGCGCTGCCCGGCGATGTCCATGACCTCGCGGGACTGCGCGCCATCGGCGACCGCCTGGCGCTGAACCCCTCGGACACCGACGGCCCCTCGGACACCGACGCCTGAGCCGTACGCACACCCGGCCCAGCCCTCCACGCACCGAGCGCTCCACACACCGACGACGCACCATCTCTTCACCGGGCGCGCCGGATCAGCGCGCCCACCCCCATCCATGCCTCCAACTCCGGTGCCTCGCACCGTGACTGATGGCACGTCGCGTCTGTCGGACCGATCAGACCGCGCCATCAACCGAACCTTCTCGGCCGACTTCTCCCGGCCGGTCCCCGCGGCTACCCGACCGCGGCGAACTCGTCGAAGGCCTCGTCATCACAGTCCACCGGCAGGATGCCCGTGCTGTGCTCATATTCCGTACGTGCTGTCTCCAGCAGCCGGCGCCATGACGTCACGGTCGGGCGGCGACGCAGCAGCGCCCTCCGCTCGCGTTCGGTCATCCCGCCCCACACGCCGAACTCCACCCGGTTGTCCAGGGCGTCGGCCAGGCACTCCGTGCGCACCGGACATCCGGTGCACACCGCCTTGGCGCGGTTCTGAGCCGCCCCTTGAACGAACAGTTCATCCGGATCGGTAGTGCGGCAGGCTGCCTGTGCACTCCAGTCGGTTACCCAGCTCATGCTGGCGCCGTCCTCTCCCGAATCGAGGCTCCCCCACGGCGGCAAGCGGCATATTCACCGTTGCCAGTTGAGGACGTTACGGAAAGCAGGCAGGGCGCAACACCCCCTTCGGGCCCAATCTTGGATGGCCCGAACGGACTATGCGTATGCGGCAGATCACCCAACGGAGTGACCGCAGGACATACCTCACTTTGCGCGCAAGACGGGACAGTCCACCGTCCTGACACGGGGTTTTCTTCGGCGCCTGCGGTCACGTGGGGGTGCGTACCGCGGGGAGTGGGGGTTGACGAACTCGGGCGTAACCGTTCGGCTGTGGAGCTGAGGACAGGCTAAACGAACACGTGCGCCCCTGTCCGGCGGATTGAGAACGTAGGCTGCCCTCATGCCTAAGAAGCGCGATGGCGGAGGTCTGTCCAAGACGCAGCAGGCCGCCAAGTTCCTCGGTGTCAGCGTCCTGGCCGGAGCGGTACTCGCCGGTCTTGCGCTCCCTGCGGCCGGGGCACTCGGTCTGACCGCCAAGGGATCGGTCGAGGGCTTCGACGACATCCCCGCGAACCTCAAGACCCCGCCGCTCAGTCAGCGGACCAGGATTCTGGACGCGAAGGGCGGCGAGATCGCCAAGGTCTACTCCCGTGACCGCACGGTCGTCGGCCTCAAGGACATGTCGCCGTACATCCGGAAGGCGATCGTCGCGATCGAGGACGCGCGCTTCTACGAGCACGGCGCGATCGACATGAAGGGCATCCTGCGGGCGGTCAACAAGAACGCCCAGTCGGGCGGCGTCTCCCAGGGCGCCTCGACGCTGACCCAGCAGTATGTGAAGAACGTCTTCATCGAGGAGGCCGGCGACAACGCGGACAAGGTCGCGCAGGCCACCCAGCAGACCCTCGGCCGCAAGGTCAGGGAGCTGAAGTACGCGATCCAGGTCGAGAAGGAACTGGGCAAGCGCAAGATCCTTCAGAACTACCTCAACATCACGTTCTTCGGGCAGCAGGCCTACGGCGTCGAGGCGGCCGCCCAGCGCTACTTCAGCAAGCCCGCCAAGGACCTGAATCTGGAGGAGTCGGCGCTGCTGGCCGGCATCGTCCAGTCGCCCACCCGCTACGACCCGGTCAACGCCCCGCAGGAGGCCACCCGGCGGCGTAACACCGTCCTCCAGCGGATGGCCGATCTGAAGGACGTCACCCAGGCGCAGGCCGACGCGGCCGCCAAGAAGCCGATCAAGCTGGCGGTCAGCCGCCCCAAGAACGGCTGCATCACCGCCACCGACGGCGCCGGCTTCTTCTGCGACTACATCCGCAAGGTCTTCCTCAACGACAAGCACTTCGGCAAGAGCCGGAAGGCCCGCCTGCAACGCTGGGACGAGGGCGGGATGACCATCCGCACCACCCTCGATCCGCAGTCCCAGAAGTCGGTCCAGGCCTCGCTGAAGGACCATGTCTACGAGGACGACCCGGTCGCCGGTGCCGCCACCATCGTCGAGCCCGGCACCGGCAAGATCCTCGGCATGGGCCAGTCGCGCCCGTACGGCTTCGGCGAGAACCAGACCGTGATCAACCTCTCGGTCGACAACGACATGGGCGGCGGCGCCGGCTACCAGCCCGGGTCGACCTTCAAGCCGGTGATCGCGGCGGCCGCGCTGGAGCAGGGGACGAACCCGGAGCAGGAGTACCCCTCGCCGTACCGGATGCCGTACCCGAGCCCGGTGCAGACCTGCGACGGCGAGTGGCAGGGCAGCGCCATGACGCAGAACGAGAACCGGGAAGAGGTCGGCCCGTACGCCATGAAGGAGGCGACCGCGAAGTCGGTCAACACCTACTTCGTACAGCTGATCAGCGATATGGGCATCTGCCCCGCGGTGAAGATGGCCCAGAAGATGGGCATCGAGCGGGCGGACGGCAAGCCGTTGCAGGAGGTCCCGTCGATGACGCTCGGTGTGCAGGAGATGTCGCCGCTGACCATGGCGGCCGGGTACGCCGCCTTCGCCAACGGCGGCGAGTACTGCTCCCCCGTCGCCATCGAGTCGATCACCGACGCCCGGGGCCGGGCGCTGAAGGTCCCGCAGACCAGCTGCCGCAGCGCGATGTCCAAGAGGACCGCCGACACGATCAACACCCTCCTCAAGGGCGTGGTCGAGGACGGCACCGGCAGGGAAGCCGGTCTCCAGGGCCGGGACAGCGCCGGCAAGACGGGCACCAGTGACAGCCGCTACGCCGCCTGGTTCGTCGGCTACACCCCGAACGCGGCCGGCGCGGTCTGGGTCGGTGACCCGATGCACAAGCGCAAGATGTACGACATCAGCATCGGCGGGGTCACGCACGACAAGGTCTACGGCGCCGACACCCCCGGCCCCATCTGGCGCGATGCGATGTCCGGCGCCCTCGCCGACCGGCCCGCGCCCGAGCTGCCCACCGTCCCGATCGACGACCCCGCCAAGGACCGGCCCCAGGGCGACGACAAGGGCGGCGGCAAGCACAAGCCCGGCCGGGGCCACGGCGGCGCCAACAAGCCGGGCGGCGGCTGGCACATTCCGGGCTTCCCCGACATCCTGGGCGGCGGCAACGGCGGCTGACAGGCGGCCGGTTGGCTCGTAGGACAACGGCTGAGGGGCGCCCCACGGGGGCGCCCCTCAGCCGTCTTTCCGGGACTCGGTCCGGCCGCTCAGCCGGCCAGCAGCTTCTTCACCACCGCGGCCACCCGGCCGCCCTCGGCGCGGCCCGCCACCTGAGGGTTGACGATCTTCATGACGGCGCCCATCGCCCGCGGGCCCTCGGCGCCGGCGCCCTTGGCCTCCGCCACGGCCGCCGCGACCAGCTGCTCCAGCTCGTCATCGGTCAGCTGCTTGGGCAGATAGTCCGCGAGCACCTCGCCCTCGGCGCGCTCCCGCTCGGCCTGCTCGGCACGGCCGCCCTGCTCGAAGGCTTCCGCGGCCTCCCGGCGCTTCTTCGCCTCCCGCGCGATGATCTTCTCGACCTCGCCGTCGGACAGCTCACGCGCCTCGGTGCCCGCGACCTCCTCCTTCTGGATGGCGGTCAGCGTGAGACGGAGGGTGGAGGAGCGCAGCTCGTCGCGCGCCTTGATCGCGACGGTGAGGTCGTCCTTGAGCTTGGACTTGAGCGTGGTCATGCCGTCGAGTATGCCCCCACCCACCGACAACCGCCGCGCCTTTTCCCCCGGGCCTCGCCACACCGGCCGCGCGACGGGCCGCTCCGCCGCTGCATCCACCCCCCGCACTCTGCGACGATGGGACGCATGCGCGCGCGATACGGAGTACCCCTGACCCTGACGGCAGTCGGCGCGGCCGGCCTGGCCTACGCCGCCGGCTTCGAAGTCCGCTCCTTCCGCCTCCGGCGCGTCACCGTGCCCGTACTGCCCCGCGGAATGCGGCCGTTGCGGGTCCTCCAGGTCTCCGACATCCACATGGTCAGCGGGCAGCGCAAGAAGCAGCGCTGGCTCCAGTCGCTCGCCGGGCTGCGCCCCGACTTCGTCATCAACACCGGCGACAACCTCTCCGACACCGAGGGCGTCCCCGAGACCCTGGACGCGCTCGGCCCGCTGATGGAGTTCCCCGGCGCCTACGTCTTCGGCTCCAACGACTACTACGGTCCCAAGCTCCGCAACCCTGCCCGCTACCTCATCGAGCGGGCCCAGGGCCGGCACGGTCTCAACGGCAACGCGCCCGCGGTGGGCGTCGTCCACAACCCGTGGGAAGAACTGCGGGACGCGTTCGACGCGGCCGGCTGGGTCGGGCTGTCCAATTCCCGCGGCCGCCTGAAGCTGGAGGGCATCGAGATCGCCCTGACCGGCCTGGACGACCCGCACATCAAGCGGGACCGGTACGCCGAGGTCGCCGGCGGCCCGGAATCCGGCGCGGATCTCTCGCTGGCCGTCGTCCACGCCCCCTACCTGCGCTCGCTGGACGCCTTCGCCGCCGACGGCTATCCGCTGATCCTGGCCGGGCACACCCATGGGGGCCAGCTCTGCATCCCCTTCTACGGCGCCCTCGTCACCAACTGCGACATCGACACCGACCGTGTGAAGGGCCTGTCCACCCACACCGCCGACGGCCACACCTCCTACCTCCATGTCTCCGCCGGCTGCGGCACCAACCGCTACACCCCGGTCCGCTTCGCCTGCCCCCCGGAGGCGACGCTGCTGACCCTGACGGCGCGGGACTGACGGGGCGGGCTTACGGGGCGGGACCGACAGGGCGGGACTGACGGGGCCCGGGGCCGAACTGCGGGGCGGGGCCCGGCGGCGACGCGCGGATTTGCCGGATCGGGTCTCCCCGCCCGCTGATCATCCCCCCTAACGTGGAGGAATGTCCGACCCCACCCGGACCTCGCAGTCCACGCGCCATGCCACCGACCCGGCCGCTGCCGCCGCCCGCACCCCGGCGGCGGCCGTCGCCCCCGCGATCCGCCGCCCCCTGGCGGCCGCCTTCCGCGCCGTCCTCACCGCGGCCGCCCTGACGGGCCTGCTCCTCGCCGCCCTCGGCGACCCCGCCCCGGCCCACCTCCTCACCCGCTTCGCCGTGCAGGCCAACCTCGCCGTGGCGCTGGTCTCCGCCTGCTCCGCGCACCGCGCCTGGACCGGCCGCCGCCCCGTGAGCCCCCGCCTCACCGGCGCGCTCCTCTGTTTCCTCGCCCTCCCCGCCCTCGTCCACTACGCCCTGCCCGCCGCCGACGCCACCGCCTTCACCCTGCCGGGCACCGGCACCCCCACCGCCGCCCAGGCCCTCGCCCCCCACCTCCTCTGCGGCCTCACCCCGCTCGCCGCCCTCGCCGACTGGCTGCTGCTCACCGCCCCCCGCGGCTTCCGCCTGCCCTGCGCCTGGCAGTGGCCGGCCTACCCGCTCCTCTACCTCGCGTTCGCCCTCGCCTTCCCCACCACGGCCGGCGCCCCGCCCCCCACCGTCACCACCGCTCTCACCCTCGCCGTGGCCATCTGCCTGCTCCCCTTGATCGCCGTCGGGATCGACCAGGTCAGGCCCGCTCCCCGGCTCCGCAGGAACCGGATTTCACCTACAGGGATCAGTCCGCTAAAGTAGAGCTCGTTGCTTCGGGGTGTAGCGCAGCTTGGCAGCGCGCTTCGTTCGGGACGAAGAGGTCGTGGGTTCAAATCCCGCCACCCCGACTGAAGAAACAACAGGTCAGGCCCGGCCTTCCGTCAAGGAAGACCGGGCCTGAGGTGTTTTCCGGGGCAGCTCGCGGGCGAGCGGGAGCGGGGCGTGAAGGCGCGCGGGCCCGGGTGCCGTCCGCTGACGCCCCTTCAGGGGCTTTTCCCTGTCGGGCAGACGCGGCATCGGGTGTGATTCGGGCCACAGGCGGCGGCGTTTCCGTGGTGGCGGTTGTCCCGGCGGGGCCGATCCCGGGGCTCCACTCCGCCTACTGGACGGGCCGGCGGCGGGGCCGTACGGCAGGAACTACGCCGCGCCGTTCGCCACCGGTCCCTCCCCTGTGAGGACCGGTGCCGAACGGCGCGGGCGGCGATGATCCGCGCCCCCCGTACCGGCGCGGATCCAGGAAGGGCCGGACCCGTGGTCGACGCGGCAGCAATCCGGTGGGGACCGTTTCCACAGTTCCCTCGCGTGAGCGCGCCAGGACCCTCACCACCGGCTCGTGACTCCGGCGGAGAATGACCGCGAACGTGCATCAGGAGTGGTCTCCGAGCGCTGTGCCGGTGAGCTGTCCGGGTGGGCCCGGTTGCTGCGCCGCTGCGACGGGATCCTGCCAGCTGGGGGTCCCGACGGGGAGGTTCCGGTCTCCGGACGGCGGTGTCTCCACAGGTCAGCCAGCTAAGGTGAGTTTTCCGGTCCGGATGTCCAAGTGCGGGGGACGTAGGGGGTGGAAGCCTTGAGTTCCGACTCAGGGGCACGTACAGCCTTCGCGGAACGTCTCGCGCTGCTGTACAAGGAAGCCGGCAATCCTCCGCTCAAGAAGGTGGCCGAGGCGGTCGTCCGGCTCCAGCGGGTCGACGAACGAGGGCGCCCCGTGCGGGTGTCCGTGCAGCGGATCAGCGACTGGCGGCGGGCCAAGAACGTACCCGCGCAGTTCGCCGCGCTTGCCGCGGTGCTGCACATCCTGATCCCGCAGGCACGGCGTCTGCGGGCCACGCCGGTGTCCCCGGGTCTGTACGACCTGGCGCAGTGGCAGCGGCTGTGGGAGCGGGCGGTCGCCGGGCCGGCCGGTGACCGTGCCGCGGGATCGGCACAAGAGGAGGAACGCCCTCCGGTCGACGCCGCGGCGGTGCCCGGAGTGTGCCCGTACCGGGGGCTGGCTTCGTATCGTCAGCAGGACGCCGGGTGGTTCTTCGGGCGGGAGCGGAGCACGGAGGCCCTCGTCGCGCAGCTGCACACGGCGGAGGAGACCGGCGGCCTGGTCATGCTGGTGGGCGCCTCGGGGGCGGGAAAGTCCTCGCTGCTGAACGCCGGCTTGGTGCCCGCGTTGCAGCACGGCGCACCGGGTGACGGGAGCGGCGCGAAGCGGGAGGTTCTTCAGTTCATGCCGGGCGGCGATCCGCTCGCGGAGCTGGCCCGCCGGATCCCCGGGCTGGCCGAGGTCCTCTCCGGCCCGGCGGCGGCGGAGCCCGGTACTCCGCGCTTCGCGCATGCGGTGCGGGAGGCCGTCGCGGCGTGGGCGGAACGCGGGACGGCGTCCGCCGCTGCCCGCCCGGTCGTGCTCGTGGATCAATTCGAGGAGTCCTTCACCCTCTGCTCCGACGAGGCGGTCAGGCGCGCCTTCATCCAGACCCTGCACGCCGCGTGCACGCCGGCCGATCCGGGCGGGCCCGCCCCCGTGCTCGTCGTCCTCGGCATACGGGCCGACTTCTACGAGCAGTGCCTCGGGCACCCCGAGCTGGCCGACGCGCTCCAGCACCGGCACATGGTGCTCGGGCCGCTGTCCACCACGGAGCTGCGTGAGGCGGTGACCGGGCCGGCCAAGGCCGTGGGCCTGGAACTCGAACCGGGACTGGCGGAGCTGATCGTCCGGGAGGTCAGCGCCGACGGCGCCGGCGGGGCGCACGACGCGGGGGTGCTGCCGCTCCTCTCGCACGCCCTGCTCGCCACCTGGCAGCGGCGGAAGGCGGGACGGCTGACGCTGTCCGGCTACCGCGCGGCGGGCGGAATCCAGGGCGCGGTGGCGGCGACCGCCGAGCGGGCCTGGTCCGGTCTCGACCCGACGGCACGTGCGGCCGCGCGGCTGCTGCTGCTCAGGCTGGTCCGGCTGGGAGAGGACACCCAGGCCACCCGCAGGCGGGGAAAGCGTCACCAACTGGCGGATGAATCCACGGACCCGGGCAAGACGGAGGAATCGCTCGAAGCGCTGGTGCACGCCCGGTTGGTGACCCTCGACGCGGAGGCGGTGGAGATCACCCATGAGGCGCTGCTGCACGCCTGGCCCCGCCTGCGCGACTGGATCGACGAGGACCGGAACGGCAATCTGCTGCGCCAGCGGCTGGAGGAGGACGGCCGGGCCTGGGAGGACTCGGACCGCGACACCTCCATGCTCTACCGGGGCTCCCGTCTGGAGCAGGCGCGCACCTGGGCCGACTCCGCCGGTGACACCTTTCTGACCCGCAGCGCGGTGGAATTCCTGGCCGCCTCGGTCCGGCTGCGCAAGCGCACCGTCCTGCTCAGCCGTGGTGCGGTGGCGGCGCTGGTCGTCATGACGCTGCTGGCGGTCGGTTCGGCGGTGATCGCGCGGCAGCAGCGGGACGACACCGTTTTCGAGCAGGTGCTCGCCCAGGCCGACCGCGCCCAGTACACGGATCCGTCCCTGTCGGCGCAACTCGATCTGGTGGCACACGGCTTGCGGCCGGACGACGAGGGCACGAACAACCGCCTGATCTCCATGGTGAACGCGCCGCTGGCCACCCCCCTGCTGGGCCACACCGGCGCCGTCTACCTCACCTCGTTCAGCCCGAACGGACGGATCCTGGCCACCGCCAGCTACGACCGGACCGTGCGCCTGTGGGACGTGGCCGACCCGACGCGTCCGAAACCCCTGGGCAAGCCCCTCACCGGCCACTCGAGTTGGGTGAGCACCGCGGTCTTCAGCCCGGACGGCCACACCCTCGCCAGCGCCGCGGACGACGGGACGGTCCGGCTGTGGGACGTACGGGATCCCGCCCGTCCGCGCCCGCTCGGGGCGCCGCTGTCCGGTCACAACGGCACCGTCTTCCTGCTCGCCTTCAGCCCCGACGGGCGGACGCTGGCCACCGCCAACGAGGATCACACCGTGCGCCTGTGGGACGTCCGTGATCCGCGGCGGCCCAAGACACTCGGCACCCTGACCGGCCCCACCGCCGCCGTACGCTCCGTGGCGTTCAGCCCCGACGGGCGGACGCTGGCGGCCGGCGGCGATGACAACACGGTCCGGCTGTGGGACCTGGCCGACCGGCGGCATCCGACGCGGATCGGCAAGGGGCTGACCGGGCACACGGACACCGTGCACTCCGTGGCCTTCAGCCCGGACGGCCACACGCTCGCCAGCGGCAGCTCGGACAACACCCTCCGGCTCTGGAACGTGTCCTCCCCCCGTCACGCGGCACCGCTCGGCGCGCCGCTCACCGGGCACACCGGCCCCCTGTGGTCGGTGGCCTTCAGCCCCGACGGCAACATGCTCGCCGCCGGCAGCGCGGACAGCACGGCGAGCCTGTGGAACGTCAGCGATCCGGCGTACCCGTCGCAGGTCGGCGAGCCCCTCGCGGGCAGCAGCGGGGAGATGTACGCGGTGGGCTTCAGCCCTGACGGGCGGACCCTGGCCACGGGCAGCGGCGACAGCAAGGTCCGGCTCTGGTCGATTCCGATGTCGAACATGGTCGGCCGGATCGGCGCGTTCCGCCCGGACGGGCGGGTGCTCGCCACCGGCGCCCGCGACCGAAGGGTGCGGCTGTGGAACGTGCAGCGTCCCCATCGGCCCGTGGTGCTGGGCAAGCCGTTCGTGCCGGGGAAGGGCGATGTGCGTTCCCTGGCGTTCTTCCCCGACGGCCGCACCCTCGCGGTGCTGATGGGAAGCCAGGCCGTGGAGCTGTGGAACGTCACCGACCCGGCGCACCCGGTCCGCTACGGGAAGCCCGCCACGCTGCGGACCCGGTTCGTGGGCCCCGACGCGCTGGCCATCAGCCCCGACGGGCGCACGCTGGCGACCGCCTACGAGGACCACACGATCCAGCTGTGGGACGTCACCGCCCCGTCCCGCGTCCGTCCGCTCGGCGGGCCGCTCACCGGGCACAAGGGGTATGTCAACTCCCTCGTGTTCAGCCCGGACGGGCGCACGCTCGCCAGCGGCAGCGCGGACGACACCGTGCGGCTCTGGAACGTCACCGACCCCCGTCACGCCGTCCTCTTCGGCGCGCCGCTCACCGGCCACCTGGGACCCGTCAACGCGCTCGCCTACAGCCCGGACGGCCATACGCTGGCCAGCGGCAGCGACGACGACACCGTACGGCTCTGGAACACCACCGACCCCCGTAAGGCGGCCCGGCTGGGCTCCCCGCTCATGGGGCACACCGAAGCGGTGGTGTCGCTGACGTTCAGCGGGAGCGGCCACACCCTGGCGAGTGGCGGCAACGACAACACGGTCCGGTTCTGGGACGTCACACGACCGTCCGGGGCCACGCCCATGGGGCAGTCGACGAGTCCCAACGCCAAGACCGGCAATTTCCTGTCGTTCAGCCCGCAGAGCAGCATGCTCGGGGTGTCGAGCGGCGCCGGCACCGTCCGGCTGTGGAACCTGGACGCCGACAAGGCCATTCGCCGTATTTGCTCGACCACCCGGGGCGTGCTGACACCGGAGAAATGGCGCGAGTATCTGCCCCATCTCGCGTACGCGCCCCCGTGCGACAAGTAACAGAGCCGGGTCCCTGTCGAACGGCGGGGGCTCGGCGCCGGACGGGGCGTCCCGGCTCGGCTCCACAACGCCCGCGGCTCCCGGTTTCCGGCCTCTGACGGCCCGCGCCACGTGACTCCAGCCACAACTCCGCGTTCCACTTCAGCAGTTATCTCCCACCGCGCGGCCAGCCTTGCTACTCTTGGCCATAGCCCGATCGCTGGTGCATCCCCCGTCGCCAGCGATCGGGCGCTTTCATGCCCTGTCCCCATTGCGAGGCGCTTTCCCCGGGGGGAACCGGAGACCCGAATTCAGGGCAATGGGCCGCTGGGGCGGAATGGCCGCGGGTTCACGCACCGTTGCCGTCGCTCAAGAAACCACGGCCGGGCCCGATTTCCCCGGCGCGGGAAACCGCGGCTGATGAACTTCCCGGTGGCCCTGAAGACGCTCTCCCTGGCGGCGCGTACGCCTCCTCACTCGTCAACACCTCTTAAGGAGTCGTAAGGTGGAGCCGTCCGGCGGGGACGAGCCGGCCAGGGCGCCAGGGAACGGAACGGTGAACACCCATGGCAGTGGCGTACGAGCGGATCGCGGACGAGCTCCGCGCGGCCATCCGTGCCGGTGAGCTGAAGCCCGGGGACAAACTGCCGGCCGAGTCGAAGCTCGCCGAGCGGTTCCGGCGCAGCGTGCCGACCATCCGCGAGGCACTCCGCGCCCTCCGGGACGAAGGGCTGATCGAGAAGCAGCACGGGCGCGGCAACTTCGTGCGCCGGCCACGCACCCCGGCACTGCGCTCGAACCTCCGCCACCAGTGGGAGAAGGGCCGGGCCCGCGAGCCGCTGGCGGAACGGGCGCAGACCGGCGCCACCGAACACGACACCGGCCTGACCGTCGGCGACCTGGTCTTCCACGCGTCGTACCGCACGGCCGAGGCGGACCACGATCTCGCCGAAGTTTTCGGCCTCCCCGAGGGCACCGCCCTCCTCGAACGCACCTACCGCACCCGGTACGCGGCCGAGAACGCGCCCTTCAGCCTGGTGACCTCGTACCTGGTCCACGACCTGATCGCGCACAACCCCGCCCTCCTGGACGAGTCGAACGAGCCGTGGCCCGGGGGCTCGCAGAGCCAGCTCTACAGCGTCGGGATCGAGCTCGACCGCGTCGAGGAGCGCGTCACCGCCCGCCCGCCGGCGCCGGAGGAAGCGGCGGAGCTGGAACTTCCGCCCGGCACCTCGGTCCTCGCCCTCCGCAAGACCTCGATCGACATCCACGACCGGGTCGTCGACGTCTCTGACGTCGTCCTGCCCGGCGACCGCACGGAACTGCTGTTCACCACTCCCCTGGAAAGGTGGTGAGTGCCGTGCGCCGGCGCATCATCATCGTCACCGCCGTCCATCCGCCCTCGGCACACTTCCTGCCGGACGCCTACCGGTCGCTGTGCCAACAGGAGCTCCCCGACGGGTGGGAATGGCACTGGGTCATCCAGGAGGACGGCACGAGCGACGCGGTCGCCCCCCATGTCCCCGACGACGCGCGGGTGACGTTCCGTCAGGGACGGGCCGGTGGTCCCGGCGTCGCCCGCACCATCGCCCTCGCGCACGCGGAGGGCGAGTACCTCAAGGTCCTGGACGCCGATGACCAGTTGGCGCCCGGCGCGCTGGCCCGTGACCTGGCGGCCCTCGAAGGCGACCGCAGCCTCGGCTGGGCGACGTCCCGCGTCCTCGACCTGCTGCCCGACGGCTCCACCGCCGGCTTCCCCGGCGACCCCGAGCCCGGACCGATCGAGCGCGGAGCCGTGCTCGACCACTGGACGGCGAACGGCTTCCGCGCCCAGGTCCACCCGGCGACGCTCTTCATGCGCCGCGACCTGGTGCTCGCCCTCGGCGGCTGGATGGCCCTGCCGGCCTCGGAGGACACCGGCCTGCTGCTCGCCCTCAACGCCACCAGCCGCGGCTGGTTCACCTCCGAGGTCGGCCTCCACTACCGCAAGTGGCCCGGCCAGGCCACCAGCCAGCCCTCCCACACCGAAACCGCCGAACGCGAAGCCCGCATGGCGGTCGTGGCGGCCCGAGCACGGGAGCTGGCGCGGCTGAACTGGGGGTATCCGGGGGTGGGTTGAGGGGGGCTGTGACCGGCTGAGCGGCACTGTCCCCTCCCCGGTCCCGGGGAAGTGGACTGGGCCGCCAACCGGTCGGGCCGCCCGTTGCGGCCCTCACGGCAGCGTTTCCGCATCGACCCGCGAAAAGATCAGATCGCTCTCCTCGGCCACCGGGTGCCGCCACCGCACCGCCACGCCCGCCGACCGGCGCATCGCCCTCGGATAGCTGCCCGGGGCATAGCTGTTGGGGAGGCGATAGACGTGGAACCCGTGCTCCTGCATGGTTTTGAGCAGTTCGTCGGGGGACTCCCCCAGGGCTTCCATCCGTTCCGGGGTCACTTCCACGGTGATCTCGGCGTCCGGCCGGAGGGTGTCGAGGAGGGGGGCCAGGCCGCGGATCACGGCGCCCTCAGCGCCCTCCACATCTATTTTGATCACGCGGGCGGACGCGACCTCGTCCGGGGCGAGAAGCTCGGGGAGCGGGCGTGCCTCGATCTCGCGGATGTCCTCCGCGGGGCCCCCGTACGGGACGATGCTGGCCGCGCCCATGTTGTGGGAGCTCGCGAGGATGAGGGTCACCGTCTTCCGCTCGTCGGCGACGGCGGTGTTGACGGCGCGGATGTGGTGGCAGTCGTTGAGCTCGGCATGCTGGAGGATCCTGGCGTGAAAGGTCGGCGAGGCTTCGATCGCCACCACCCGGCCCTGCTCCCCGACGAGTTGTGCGGCGAGCAGACTGAAGTAGCCGACGTTGGCGCCGACGTCGACATAGGTGTCCCCGGGGCGGAGCCGGCGCTTCAGCCAGTGCGTCATATGCGGCTCCCAGAGGCCGAACATATACACAAAGCGCTGGATCAGATCCTGGGTGTCCACGGCCATCGCGGCGCCGAAGCGGGTGTGGACGACCCGCCGGCGCGGGTGGTGCCGTAACCACGGATTGAGCCAGTGCGTGGCGAGTGCCGCTTTGCCCAGCGAGCCGGGGGCGTCCCGCAGATATCCGCGCCCGAGAGTGATCAGGGTCTCCCTCAGGGTGGTGCTCAGGGTGTCCCTCGGGGTGGTGCTCATTCATGCGCCTTCCGCCGGCCTGCCGCGGCGCCGTGGCGCGCCGCTGCCTCCATACGGCCCTTATCTCCGCGACAGCGGCGCCTACTCCGCGAACGGGGGAATCGGACACCGCTCTGGCCTGTTGCGGCCCGGCGTGCCACCCTGCGCGACACCCGCGGCGTGGCCCCTGGCACACGCCGTGCCCGGGCCCGGCAAGGGATCCCCGGTCAACGGCAGCACTGTCGCTCTGACAGACAAGGAGACGGCGATGAGCGAGTCCCATGGAGACGCGTCGCAACAGGGCGCCTTGCAGGACCGAGCCTCCGTGAGCCACGGAACAGCGGTGCTGAGCACCGAAGAAGCGCTCAGGAAGCGGCACACCGCGCGTGCGCGCAGCGCCGCCGACCGCACCAGGGCCGCCTGCCGCGCGGCCGGCGTGGAGGCGGACCCGGCGGCCGTGATCGCCGTACCCACGGAGGCGGCAGCGAAGGCCGCCAACGCCCTTCGCCTGTCCGCCGACGCGCTCGCCGCGTTGGCCAAGGGAGCTCCGGACCCCGCGGCCGACGCCCGTCAGGCCCGGAACGCCGCCGCTGCCTCCGTACTCGCCGCCCAGATCGCGCAGTCCCACGGCGCCGGCGCACCCTCCGATGCCGCGTACCACGCCGCCCTCAGGGCCTCGCAGGCCGCCGGTTTGGCCGCGGGGCGGGACGGCATGGGCCGGAGCGAGGCGCTGAACGCCGAGGCGGAGGCGGCCGAGGCCGCCGCCGTCACCGCTGCCGAGGCCGCGGGCTGGCGGTAGCGCGGACTACGCACCAGGCACCACACACCACGCATCACGCGGCCTGTCCGGCACCGCCGGCCACGACAGGGACGGTGCCGGGCAGGGCCAGGGCGCAAGCCGCAGCCGCTCAGCCCCGGTCGAAGGGAAGATCCAGCATCCGGATGGCGTTGCCGCGCAGCAGCTTGTACGTCACCTCGTCGGAGAGGCCCGCCACATGCTCGGCCGCCACCTGCTTGGTGTGCGGCCAGGTCGAGTCGACATGCGGGTAGTCGGTCTCGAAGGTGGCGTTGTCCACGCCCACGGTCTCGATCGAGTCGACGCCGTGCTTGTCGCGGAAGAAGCAGCAGAAGATCTGCCGGTAGTAGTACGTGGACGGCGGCTCGGGGATCAGGTCCTTCACCCCGCCCCAGGCCCGGTGCTCCTCCCAGACGTCGTCGGCGCGCTCCAGGGCGTACGGGATCCACCCCATCTGGCCCTCGCTGTAGGCGAGTTTGAGCCGCGGGAACTTCACGAGCACGCCGCTGAACAGGAAGTCCATCATCGACGCCATCGCGTTGTTGAAGCTCAGGGACGCCTGCACGGCGGGCGGTGCGTCCGGTGACGCCGCGGGCATCTGTGACGACGAGCCGATGTGCATGTTCACGACCGTGCCCGTCTCCTCGCACGCGGCGAAGAACGGGTCCCAGTAGCCGGAGTGGATGGACGGCAGCCCCAGATACGTCGGGATCTCGCTGAAGGTCACCGCCCGGACCCCGCGGGCGGCGTTGCGGTGGATCTCGGCGACCGCCAGGTCGATGTCCCACAGCGGGATGAGGCACAGCGGAATCAGCCGGCCACCGCTGTCCCCGCACCACTCCTCCACCATCCAGTCGTTGTACGCCCGCACGCAGGCCAGCCCGACCTCCTTGTCCTCGGCCTCGGCGAAGGTCTGCCCGCAGAAGCGCGGGAAGGTGGGGAAGCAGAGCGACGCCTCGACGTGGTTGAGGTCCATGTCCGCCAGCCGGGCCTTGGGGTCCCAGCAGCCGCGCCGCATCTGCTCCCGGGTGATCCCGTCCAGCGTCATCTCGTCGCGGGAGAAGCCCACGGCCGCGATGATGCGCTTGTACGGGAAGATCAGCCCCTCGTACTCCCACCAGTCGGTGATCTGGCCCTCGGGGTCGGTCGTGAACCGGTACTTGCCACCGACGTACGCCAGCTCGCCGATGCCGGCGGTGAAGGGCTTCGGGCCCTTGTCCTGGTACTTCTTCGGAAGCCAGGTGCTGAAGAGGTGCGCGGGCTCGATCACGTGATCATCCACGCTGATGACCCTGGGAAGCTCCGCCGTGCCGCTCTGGTTGCTGATCACGCTGTACCCCCAACTGCCTGCCGGATGGTCACGCCGCCGGACCGATATCTGACGACCCATCAGTTCGGAGGTTATGGGCTCGCCCTTCCGACGACAAGGCGAGGCCGGGAACTCCGCCCCTTGCGGTATCGCGCGGCGTCCGCTGAACTGACGCATCGTCAGTTCGGTTCAGGAGTCGAGGGGGCAGCATGCAAACGATCTGGCTCAGCGGTGCCGAGTGGTGCGCCGTCCTCCGCATCGGCCTCGGTCTGTGGTGGCTGGAGAGCTGGCGCCACAAGGACAAGAAGACCTGGTTCACCGGCGGCGGCATCACCTGGGCCGCCGGCATCGCCGCCGACCACCGCTGGCCCGTGGTCCGTACGGGCTTCGACCGCCTGGTGAAGCCCCACCCCCGCCTGATGGCCTACGTCGTCGCCTACGCGGAACTGGCCCTCGGCCTCGGCCTGATCGCCGGCTTCCTGACCCCGATAGCCCTGGCCGCCGGCGCCGTCCTCAACCTGATCTACCTCGTCCTGATGATCCACGACTGGGCGGAACAGGGCCAGAACCTGATGATGCTCCTGATCTCCCTCACCGCTTTCCTCGCCATGAGCTGGCAGACCTGGTCGGTCGACGGTGCCTGGGGGCTGTTTCTGTAGGCGGGGCCCGGAGACGCACCGGCGGCAGGGAGCCAACCGTCCGCCCCCGCTTGTATGATCGCCAGGCTTTTCAGGAGTGCGTGTACCGGGGGGACGCATGGATGCCGGTGAGCAGTGGGTGACGATCGCTGCGGTGTTGCTGGGGTCGATCTCCACGCATCTGACCACCTACGCGATGGAACGGCAGCGCAAGAAGCACGAGTTGGTGACGCGCTGGGACAGCAAGAAGCTCGAGGCGTACGAGGGGTACGTCGACAGTGTGCGGTCGTGCATCTTCCCGGCCGTGCAGCTCTATGAGCACCGGGAGGGGCTGCGGGCCTGCGAGATGAGCGAGCCGGAGATGCTGGCGGAGATGTCGGCGGCGGGCCGGTTACGGGGGCGGGCCTTCGAGCGGATCATGCTGCTCGCCGGGGATGATGTCGTCGAGGCGGCGCACGAGCTCAACGCCCTCGCGCTCAAGGTCGACTGGCAGGCGAACGGCAAGATCGGCGGCACCCTGGAGGAGTGGCGGGAACGGAATCGCGCCGTGTTCCGCGGCATCAACGACTTCCATGAAGCGGCCCGTTCGGACCTGGGCGTCGACGGTGGCGTCACGGGCGAGAAGCACCCCGAGCGCGATCTCCTGCTGCCGCCGGCTCAGCGCGAGGCGGGCGGGGGGTCGTAGGGCGGGGCGCGGGGCCGGGGCCTCGTCGTAGGCCCGGCGTCCCGTGTCGCCCACCCGGGCCGCGGGGGCGCCCGGGTGGGCGGGAGCCGTCAGCCCTTGCCCCCCACCGTCACCGGGCGGTCGCTGTTCAGCTCGGTGAAGAGTTGCCGGGCCTGGCGGGTGTTCCACTGCACGGCGCTGCCCTTGGGGGTCTGGAGGGCGAGGTTCGAGACGGGGACGTTGAGCCGCTTGCCGTCGCCCTCGGTGACCGCCTTCATCGCCTTGAAGAGCGAGGTGAGGTTCGGCAGGCCGGTGTCCTTGTCGACGATGAGGGTGCCCAGGCCCGCGCTCATGGTCGGGTAGACCGTGCCGGGGTCGAGCAGCACGCCGGGGGTGGCGGCCTTGTGGGCGAGGGCGGCCAGGAACTTCTGCTGGTTCTGGCTGCGGCCCAGGTCGCCCTGGGCCTCCTGGTGGCGCTGGCGGACGAAGGCGAGCGCCGTACGGCCGTCGAGCGTGTGGCAGCCCTTCTTCAGGTCCGCGCCCGACTTCTCGTCCTTGATGTCCCGGTCCAGGCACATCGGGACGCCGCCGACCGCGTTCACGATGCCGACGAAGCCGGCGAAGCCGATCTCCGTGTAGTGGTCGATGTGCACGCCGGTGTTGTGCTCGATGGTGCGGACCAGCAGGTCGGGGCCGCCGAACGAGAACGCCGCGTTGAGCTTGTTCTTCGTCGCGCGGTAGTGCTTGCCGGTCTCGGGGCGGATGTGCGACGGGATGGTCACCCAGGAGTCACGCGGCAGGCTCACCATCGTCGTGCCGTGGGCGCCGGTGTGCAGCAGGATCATCGAGTCGGTGCGCCGGCCCGCGTCGGCCGAACCGCCGGTGTGCAGGTCCTTCCTGGCGCGTTCGGAGAGGCCCACCCGGCTGTCGGAGCCCACGATCAGGTAGTTGGTTCCCTCGCCCTGCGCCGGGCGGTCCGCGATCTTGCCGAGGTCGACCTCGCGGTTGAGCTCGGTGTCGGCCCAGACGTAGGTGCCCACGGAGCCGAGGGCCAGCACGGTGGACAGGACGATCAGCGCCCGGGTGATCCGGCGGCGCCGGCGGGGCGGGCCCGCGGCGCGCCGGCCCCGGCCGGTGTTGCCGCCCCCCGGGCCCGTACGGCCGGTGCGGGCGACCGGGCGCCCGTTGCCGGTGCGGTCGTTTAAGCGGGGTGGGGGCACCGGGGCCTGGAGGCCCGTGCCGTATCCGTCGGGGTTCGGTGGCCGTGCCGGGGGTATCTGAGGCGCGTATTCGCCCGGGTGCCATATCTGCCCGGTGCTGAGGTGCTCCGGTGCTTGGCCGTCGGGCCAGTTCCCGTCGCGCCAGTTCCCGTCGTGCGGCCCCACCAGCCAATCATTCATGCGCGGCAGTCTCCATACTCGTCTGTTCTCCACCAAATAGTGTGCGGATCTGCACAAGCGAATGCGGTGAACGCGGTGAATGCGCGGTCCGGCGGCGGCATACGGGGCCACGGCCGGACGCGCGGGCGCGGACACGGCGGCGGGCGGGGAGCGCCCGGCCGTGCCGCGCGGGGTGTCCGTCCGGTCCGTAGCCGGGCGGACACCCTGGGGCCGTACGGCCGACGGTCATCGCGACGGCAAACTCTCGTACGCGACCGGCTGGCCGAGCTCCGGCTGGCCGATGTGCTGCGCGGCGGTGCCGGAGCGGTGCATGCGCTGCCACTTCAGCCGGGTGCCGAGCAGGAAGGCCACCACGGACTGGATGACCACCAGGTACATCAGCTGCCGGTAGACGAAGAGCTGGAGCGGCATCGCCCACAGCTCCCGCACCGGCTCGCCGTCGAGCCGCAGGGCGTAGCCGGCGCAGGCCAGTTGGAGGGCGAGGAAGCCGACCCACACCCCGGCCGAGAGCACCGGACCGCGGAAGAGCGCCCCGTACAGGGCGAAGACATCGACGATCGGTGCGAGCAGCGGCAGGGCGACCTGGAAGAGCGTGAGGTAGCTCAGTCCGCGGCGTCCGAAGCGGCCGGCCGGGCCCACCTCGGTGACGGCACGGCGGTGCTTCCACATGGCCTGGAGCGTGCCGTAGCACCAGCGGTAGCGCTGGCGCCACAACTGGCTGAGCGAGGTGGGCACTTCGGTCCAGGCGATCGCGGTCTCCTCGTAGACCACCCGCCAGCCCGCCTGCCACAGGGCCATGGTCAGGTCGGTGTCCTCGGCGAGGGTGTCCTCGCTGACCCCGCCGACGCCCATCAGCGCGTCCCGGCGGAAGGCGCCGATGGCGCCGGGGACCGTCGGCATGCACTCCAGCACCTCGAACATCCGCCGGTCGAGGTTGAACCCGAAGACGTACTCCAGGTGCTGCCATCTGCCCAGCAGGCGGCGCCGGTTGCCGACCTTGGTGTTGCCGCTGACGGCGCCCACGGCCGGGTGGGCGAGCGGCTGGACGAGCCGGTAGATGGCGTCCGGCTCGAAGACGGTGTCGGCGTCGACCATGACGACGATGTCGCACCGCGCGTGCGCCAGACCGGTGTTGAGGGCGGCCGCCTTGCCCGCGTTGGGCTGGCGGATCACCTCCACCCGGGGGTCGTCGATGGCGGCGGCGATGTCCGCGGTCTCGTCCGTCGACCCGTCGTCGATCACGATGATCTGTAGTTGCGGGTGGTTGGAGCCGAGCAGCGAACGGACGGTGGAGGCGATGCCGGCCGCTTCGTTGTAGGCGGGCACCAGGACCGTCACCGGGTCGGTGATCTCGCGCAGCCAGGGGGAGCCCGGCCGGATGCGTACCAGCCGCCGGACGTGGGCACGGGCGAAGAAGACCAGGGAGGCCAGCCGCAGCACGCCCAGGCCGCCGGCGATGCCCAGCACCCAGGTCATCCCGTGGACGAACGCGTACCCGAGGGCCTTGATCCAGACCAGGGCCGTGCCCAGCCACCGCTCCGGGGCGGGGGCCGGGGTGTCGGCCGCGGGCAGTCCGGCCCCGAAGGTCACCGTGGTGAATTTGTCGATTCTGGGGTTGCTGAGCAGTTTTTCGGTGTCGTGGTAGGCGACATCGTTCTGGCTGAACTGCCGGACCACGCCCTGGGCCGGCTTGCGGAACCACCGGTCGGCGGCCACCAGCGTGTAGCCGTCCGCGGCGGCCTCCTGGGCGGCCTTCCACTCCGGGCCGCACATGGTGTCCACCGCGGTGGTCTGCGGCAGCCGCAGCAGGTCGGTGTGGATGCCCGCGGTGCCCGCCAACGCGCTCTGTGTCAGCGCCAGTTCCAGCCGGGCCCGGAAGGGCGAGGCCGCGCCCATGACCGCGCCGGTGTAGGTGTTCGACCCGATCTCGTGCCCCTCGGCCTGGATGCGGCGCACCAGGTCCGGATGCTGGGCGGCCTTGGCGCCCTGCACGAAGAAGGTGGCGTGCGCATGGTGCTTGCGCAGCAGATCGAGCAGGCGTGGCGTCCATACGGGGTCGGGCCCCCCGTCGTAGGTGAGGGCCACGTTCCGGACGGGCATCCCGGCGGATTTCACCTTGCCGCCGTCGAGGCGCACCACCGGACCGCCCTTGTCCACCGCGCTCGGCACCGGTGTGGTGCAGTCCCGCCGGGTCTTCGCGGCGTCGACCTCGTGGGTGGTCCAGCCCTCGAAGAGCAGGGCGCCGAAGGCGAGCGGGAGGATGAGCATCAACAGCAGCCAGTGCCCCCGGGGATCACGGGACTGCGCGTGCCGGCGACGGTGCGTGCGGCGCCTCACGTCGCTCCCGGGGTGACCTCGGTCGTCGTGGGGGCGGGGTGTCTTCGGACGGGGCCGCCGACGGCTGCCGCCGGAGCGCCCGCGGTGCGGGTGAGGTACATCGGGACGTCGCCGGCGGCCGCGGCGGTCGCCCGGCGGGGGGCGTCTCCGACGGCGGCGACCGACTTCCGCAGCGCGTTTCCGTGCCGGACGGAAGCGTCGGCACATGGCTGGGAAAGACGTATTTTCTGCCGTTTTGCGTTCCGGCTGGCCTCACACATGGTCGGCGAGTGTACTCACCGGAAACATCGCGTAACGGCGTCCGCCCAAGATCCCTTACCGCGGTGACAAGCCGCCGAGCCGGCCGTCCGGCGCTCCGCCCGCGCGACATTTGCCCAGGTCAGAGGGATTTTCCCAGTGGCCTTTGCCCGGTATTGCGACCTCTGCAACGCGGCACCCCGCCCCCTCGGCCTGAGAGTGTTGTAACACCTGACCGCACCGCGGCGCTCCCCCCACCGGTGACTGAAAACACCCTTATCCGCTGCCCCTGCCGGACCTAACTTTGACTGTGTGACCAGATTTGAAAACTGGTCACGGAGCCGGAGGGGGGACGGCATGGAACGAGCGCAGCGCGCTGACCGCATCCTGGGCGCGGCAGGGGAGTTGCTGCTCGCCTGGGGCTACCGGCGGGTGACGATCGATGAAATCGCCCGCCGCGCCAACGTCGGCAAGGGCACGGTCTATCTGCACTGGAAGACCAAGGACTCGCTGCTCCTCGCCGTGATGCTGAAGGCCCAATTCCGGATGCACCACCGGCAGTTGGAGCGCCTTCGGGCGGATGCGCTGGAGATACTGCCGAGCCGGATGATGAGCCGGCTGTTTCTCGAATTCCAGGCCGAACCGGTATTGCGCGCGGCCTACGGCGACGACGGCGATATCCTCGGCCGGCTCAACCAGACCGCGAAGCAGGAGTTCGCGGATCTGATCGTCGCGGGCGACCGGAATCTGCGTCACCATCTCGAAGTGCTCCGCGCGCACGGTCTGGTGCGCCGCGACACCGACGTACAACATCAGCAATACGCGTTGTTGGCGACATGCAGCGGCTTCTTCATGTCCGAGGCCCTGCTCATCGACCGTGCCCCGGACGGCCTGGAAGTACGCGCCGGCATCCTCGCCCACACCATCCGAAGCGCGCTGGAAATGCCGGCCGAGGCCGGCCCGCATTCCGGCTCCGACCTGGGCTCCGGCTCCGGTCCGGACGCCGCTCCGGCCCAACTGCGTGCCGCCGCGACCGCGGCCGCTCCCGAGATCATCGACCTCTACGAGCGTTTCACCGAACTCTGCGCACAGGAGATGCGCCGCCAGATACGTGACTGAGACCGCGGCGGATTCTCCGTGGCGGGGGATTCGCACGGCGGATTCGCACAAGCATTCCCACCCATCGGATTCGGGCCGGCCTCCCCACGAGGGACGGCACACGGCCCGCCGCCTGCCACCGACTCCACGGTACGGAATCCATCCGGCTGACTCCGCCCGACGGAATATCCGGCCTCCCACCGCGCCAGCACGCTCCGCAAAGGAAAAGAGCCACGTCCAAGCCCTGGCCCGGCCGGGCCCCACCCGGGCCCGCGGGCCGACTCCCAACCCGGAGGAGATCGAAAGATGTCGGCATTATCCAGCTCCCCGTTCGCCGCACATGTCGGGAAACACCCTGGCGAGCCGAATGTGATGGACCCGGCGCTGATCAGCGACCCGTTCGGCGGCTACGGCGCGCTGCGTGAGCAAGGCCCGGTCGTACGGGGCCGGTTCATGGACGACTCGCCCGTCTGGCTCGTGACGCGCTTCGACGAGGTCCGCCAAGTCCTGCGCGATCAGCGGTTCGTGAACAATCCGGCCGCACCGTCCCTGGGGCGCTCGATCGACGAGAGCCCCGCGGTCCGGCTGCTGGAGATGCTGGGGTTGCCCGACCATTTCCGGCCGTATCTGCAGGGTTCGATTCTCAATTACGACGCTCCCGACCACACCCGGCTGCGCCGACTGGTCTCGCGCGCCTTCACGGCACGCAAGATCACCGACCTGCGGCCGCGGGTCGAGCAGATCACCGACGAGCTGCTGGCCCGGCTTCCCGAGCACGCCGAGGACGGTGTCGTCGACCTCATCCAGCACTTCGCCTACCCCCTGCCGATCACCGTGATCTGCGAACTGGTCGGCATCGCCGAAGCGGACCGTCCGCAGTGGCGGAAGTGGGGTGCCGACCTCGTCACGCTGGAGCCCGGTCGGCTGAGCACCGCGTTCCCGGCGATGATCGAGCACATCCATGAGCTGATCCGCGAGCGGCGCGGCGCACTTACCGACGATCTGCTCAGCGAGCTGATCCGTACCCATGACGACGACGGCGGCCGGCTCAGCGACATCGAGATGGTCACCATGATCCTCACGATCGTCCTGGCAGGCCACGAAACCACCGCGCACCTCATAGGCAACGGCACGGCGGCGCTGCTCACCCACCCCGGCCAGCTGCGCCTGCTCAAGGACGACCCGGCGCTGCTTCCGCGCGCCGTCCACGAGCTGATGCGCTGGTGCGGGCCGGTGCACATGACCCAGCTGCGGTTCGCCTCCGAGGATGTCGAGGTCGCCGGGACGCCGATCCGCAAGGGCGACGCCGTACAACTGATCCTGGTATCGGCGAACTTCGACCCCCGCCACTACACCGACCCCGACCGTCTCGACCTGACCCGTCACCCCGCCGGCCACGCCGAGAACCATGTCGGGTTCGGCCACGGGATGCACTACTGCCTGGGCGCCACCCTCGCCAAACAGGAGGGCGAGGTCGCGTTCTCCCGGCTCTTCACCCACTATCCGGACCTGTCGCTGGGCGTCGCCGCGGAACAGCTGACGCGGACGCAGGTGCCGGGCAGCTGGCGGCTGGACTCCCTGCCGCTGCGGCTGGGGTGACCGGCCCGTAGGGACAGGGGCGTCGCCGCGCAGTCCCGTCGTTCGCCCGGAGGCGGGGCTCGCGGCGGTGTCGCCGGACGGGCCGGCACAACGAGGGCCCCGTGCGGGCGAGTTCTCCGCACGGGGCCCTCTCTGCCGCCGCTATTCCCTGTCGCCGCTGCCTCCCTGCCGCCGCTACTTCCCGTTGTCCATCGACGCCCGCCAGACGAGCTGCTCCGAGCCCTCCCCCGCACCGTCGAAGACGACGGCGGCCGGGGCATCGCCCTTGGGCAGCAGATGGATGGAGCACTCGGTGACGGTGCCGCCCGGCTTGACCATCTGGTGCGGGACGGCGTCGGGGCACCGGCCGACCCCCGGGCCGCCGATGTCGATCAGCGTCAGCTTCTGCACGGTCTGGCCGCCCGTGGTCCGCAGCGTCACCCCGTCGCTCATGCTGGGCAGCAGGTCGTATGTGCCGCTGTTCCGGTACTGCATCGTCACGTAGTACGGGATCAGCTTCTTGTCGTCCGCATCCAGGTCGAAGCGGCTCAGGTCGGCGAGGGAGCCGGTGCGCACGCCCTTCGGTGTGATGCGCAGCGGGACGGGGCGGCTTCGGGCGTCCTCCGTGCTGCCGTCGGCGGGCTTGCCCGCGGGCAGCAGTCCGGCGGACGCACCGCCCTTGCCGCCGCCGACCTGCCAGATGAGGGTGTCGCCGCCGTCGTCCTTGTACGAGACGGTCGCCGGCCGCTGCTCCTTGGGCAGCATGAAGATCTGGCAGATCGCCGCGGTGGCGCCGGCCGCCAGTTCTGCCGCACCGCTCTCGCGGCACTCCGGGGGCTCGCCGGAGCCGGTGGCCATCGGATTGCTCCCGAACAGCGAGACCTGCTCGGCCGCCTGGCCGTCCGCCCCGTTGACGGAGAAGTTCCGCGCCGGGTCCACCTCGCGCACCGTCTTCTTGCCGGTGTTGGTGTAGGAGAAGGTGAGGTAGTACGGCACCATCCCCTTGAGGTCGTCGTCCAGTTGGATGTGCACCAGGTCGGAGTCCGAGCCGCGGGCCAGCCGGGTGGGCGTGATGCGCAGCCGGTGCGCCGTATCGTCGGAGTCGGTCCAGGTGGCCGGGCGGGGTGTGGCCTTCATCGGCAGCGGCTTGGCGGGTGTGACGGCTTCCGGCGCCCCCGGCTGGGCCTTGCCGGCTCCGGGACCGCCGGCGCACCCCGCGGTCAGCAGCATGAGCGCGCTGACACCGACGGCGCCGGCGATACGGATGGGCCTGGGTATGGGCCGGGATATGGGCATGGGCGTGGGCATACGCACGGTGGATCCCCCGTTGAGATGTGCCGCGTGGTGTCCGGCCACACGTCCGTTGTGTGGTGCCGCATCACACGACGTTGTCACGTCACTCGACGCCCGAACTTAGCCGCCCGGGGGCGGTGGGTGGGCGGCGGGCCCTGGCGGTCGTCACTCTGGCTGTCCGGCCGTCCTCAACTCGGGCGGCCGGCCCGCAGCGAGTACATGAGGGGGATGCGGGGGCGGTCGGCGGGGAACCGGTGGTAGCCGTCGTCGTGGCGGCTCAGTGCGGTGAAGCGCTGGAACATCGTCTTGTCGTGCTCGTGCAGGAAGTCGATGCGCAGGCCGGTGGCGGCCAGGGCGGAGACGACATCGCCGAGCGGATGCTGCCATTCGACGCTGCGGTTGTTGACCGTCGGTGCGCCGAAGTCCGTGTAGGTGCCGGGGACTTCATCCACCCAGGCGTCGCGGCTGAAGTAGTCGTGGACGATGCGTGAGCCGGTCTCGTCGTCCAGGACGTCGCAGAGCGGATGGAATTCGGCGAGGTAGAGGAAGCCGCCGGGGGCGACGAGGGAGGCGGCCGTGTCGGCCCAGCGTTCCAGGTCCGGGAGCCAGTTCAGGGCGCCGATGCCGGTGTAGACGATGTCGTACGCGGCGTCGGGGACGGCTTCGGCGGCGTCATAGACATCGGCGGCGACGAACGCCGCGCGGTCGGGGCCGTAGCCGAGCTCGGCGGCGAGGGCGCGGGCGGTGTCGATGGCCGGTTCGGAGAAGTCCAGGCCGACGACGCGGGCCGCGCCGCGATGGGCCCAGGAGAGGGTGTCCTGGCCGAAGTGACACTGGAGGTGGAGAAGCGACCGGCCGGTGACGTCGCCGACCTCTGCCACCTCGAAGTCACGGAGCACGTCCCGTGCCCTGCGGAACCCGTCCTGGTCGTAATAATCACTCGCGGTGTGGATGGCGACGCGCTCGTCCCACCTCGCACGATTCGCCTCCCGCCAGTCCTCGGCACCCGTAATTCTGCGCATTCGGCGAAGTTATCCACAGCCTTGCGGCCCTCGCCAACGGATTTCCCTCCCCGGGCGCAGAATGGGCCCATGACTGACGAGACGACCCCAGCCCCAGCTCCCGACGCCACCGCTCCGCACCCTTCGACCACCGACGCCCGGCCCACCGCCGGAGCGAGGACGGGCTCGGCCCGCCCGATAACAGGGGCGGACGGCTCGGCGACGGGCGCGACAGGCGCGGCGGCCCCCGGCGGCGCGGACGCCTCGATGCCTGACTGGGAGAGGCGCTTCCGCGCACCGCGGATCGGGCTGCCGGACTGGGCCGAGGACGCCCCGCACCGTTCCCTGTTCGTCTCGAACGCCACCGGCACCTTCGAGCTCTACGCCTGGGACCGGGCCACCGGCAAGCAGCGGCAGGCCACGGACCGGCCGAACGGCACGACGGACGGCACGCTGTCGCCGGACGGCCGGTCGATCTGGTGGTTCTCGGACACCGACGGGGACGAGTTCGGTGTCTGGATGCGGCAGCCCTTCGAGGGCGGCCCGGATGAGCCGGCGACCCCGGGTCTCGCCCCCTCGTATCCGGGAGGGCTGGCGATCGGCCGGGACGGGACGGCGGTCGTCGGGTGCTCGACGGACGAGGAGGGCTCGACGGTCCATGTCGTGCGGCCGGGCCAGCCGCCGGTGGAGATCTACCGGCACCGCGAGTCCGCGGGCGTCGGCGATCTCTCGCACGACGGCTCGCTGATCGCGCTCGAACACACCGAGCACGGCGATGCGATGCACTCCGCGATCCGCGTCGTACGGCCCGACGGCTCCACCGTCGCGGAGCTGGACGACACCAAGGGCGGGACCGAGGAGCTGGGCCTGTCGGTGATGGGCTTCGCGCCTGTGGACGGGGACGCCCGGCTGCTGGTCGGACACCAGCGGCGGGGCCGCTGGGAGCCGATGATCTGGGACCCGCTGACCGGGGTGGAGACCGCCCTGGACATCGACCTCCCCGGAGACGTCGGCGCCGACTGGTATCCCGACGGGTCGGCGCTGCTGGTGGAGCACGAGTACCAGGCCCGGAGCGAACTGTGGCGCTACGAACTGGGCACACCGGGCGACCACGTCGCCCCGGGCGAAGCAGGTGCCGGTGATGCGGCCGCTGGGGCCGCTGGGGCTGCTGGGGCCGCCGGTCCGCTGACCCGTGTCGAGACCCCGGCCGGCACGGTCTCGGGAGCCGCGGCGCGACCGGACGGCACGGTGGAGTTCCTGTGGTCGTCGGCGGCGCAGCCCCCGGAGGTGCGGTCGACGAGCGGCGAGGTCGTGCTGGACCCGCCCGGTATGAAGGCGCCCGGGTCGGTGCCGGTGCGGGACGTCTGGGTGGACGGCCCCGGTGGCCGTATCCACGCCCTGGTGCAGCAGCCGGCGGGCGAGGGCCCCTTCCCGACGGTCTTCGACATCCACGGCGGTCCGACCTGGCACGACAGCGACGCGTTCGCCTCGTCCCCCGCGGCCTGGGTGGACCACGGCTTCGCGGTCGTACGCGTCAACTACCGCGGCTCGACCGGCTACGGCCGCGCCTGGACCGATGCCCTCAAGCATCGCGTCGGGCTCATCGAGCTGGAGGACATCGCCGCGGTGCGCGCATGGGCGGTCTCGTCCGGGCTGGCCGACCCGGACCGGCTGGTGCTGTCGGGCGGCTCATGGGGCGGCTATCTGACACTGCTGGGGCTCGGCACCCAGCCGGACGCCTGGGCCGTGGGCCTGGCGGCGGTTCCGGTCGCGGACTATGTCACGGCCTACAACGACGAGATGGAAGCCCTCAAGGCGATGGACCGGACCCTGCTCGGCGGCACGCCCGAGGAGGTCCCGGAGCGCTTCGAGGCGTCCTCACCGCTGACGTATGTGGACGCGGTGCGGGCCCCGGTCTATATCTCCGCAGGCGTCAACGACCCCCGCTGCCCCATCCAGCAGGTGGAGAACTATGTCCAGCGCCTGGCGGGCCGCTGCCATCCGCACGAGGTCTACCGCTACGACGCCGGCCACGGCTCCCTCGTGGTGGAGGAACGCATCAAGCAGGTCCGCCTGGAACTCGACTTCGCCCAGCGGCATGTGAACGGGGGAAGCGAGAGGAGCTGAGGGAGCCTTCTGCGGGGAGCGGCGGGAGGGCGGGGCGGTCTTCGTCCGTCGTGCGGCTGCAGCTGCGGGGGCGCGGCGTGAACGCGGCTGCGGGGGCGCGGCCGCAGGCACGGTGTTGAGCTGTGGTGGGTGGTGGGGAGGGGAGGGTGGGGCGGGGGGAGGGGCCCCGGGGGAAGGGGCCAGGAGGTCAGGGGGTCGTGTGGTGGGTGAGGGCTGCGTGGGGGTTGCGGCCCTGGGGGGTGTTGTCAGGGGTGTGGTCCGTGTGGACGGTTGCGGCGGTGAGGCGGGGGACGGCGTGGATGAGGGCGTGCTCGGCGGCTACGGCAAGGGCATGGGCCTGCACCACGGTCAGGCGGGAGTCGACGACGATGTCCGCCTCGGCCCGCAGGGTATGGCCGATCCAGCGCATACGGACCTGCCCGACACCGTGGACACCGTCCACCTCGCGTAGTGCGGTCTCGGCGGCGTCGATGAGTGCGGGGTCGACGGAGTCCATCAGCCGCCGGTAGACCTCCCGGGCGGCGTCGCGCAGCACCATGAGGATGGCGGCGGTGATCAACAGGCCGATGAGCGGGTCGGCCTGCTGCCAGCCGAGCGCCGCGCCGCCCGCGCCGAGCAGGACGGCGAGGGAGGTGAAGCCGTCGGTACGGGCATGCAGGCCGTCCGCGACGAGCGCGGCCGAGCCGATCCTGCGGCCGGTGCGGATGCGGTAGCGGGCGACCCATTCGTTGCCGAGGAACCCGATCATGGCGGCCACGGCCACGGCCCACAGGTGGGTGACATCGCGGGGGTGCAGCAGCCGGTCCACGGACTCGTACGCGGCCCATACCGACGAGGCGGCGATCGTCAGCACGATGGCGATGCCCGCGAGGTCCTCGGCGCGGCCGTAGCCGTAGGTGAAACGGCGGTTCGCGGCCCGGCGTCCGAGGAGGAAGGCGACGCCCAGCGGCACGGCGGTCAGTGCGTCGGCGCCGTTGTGGATCGTGTCGCCGAGCAGTGCCACCGAGCCGGACAGGGCGACGATCACCAGCTGAATCAGGCTGGTCAGGCCGAGGATGCCGAGCGAGATCCACAGCGTGCGCAAGCCCTCGCGGGAGGTCTCCAGCGCGGCGTCGACCTTGTCCGTGGCCGTATGGCTGTGCGGTGTGAGCAGGTGGGCGAGCCGGTGCCGCATCCGCGCCCAACGGCCGGTGTCGTGTGGGGGGTGCGGTGGGTGCGGGGGCTCGGAGGCATGGCCTTGTGTGGGGCCGTAACCTCGCACGACACCGTGGCCCTGCGCGTGCTCACGGCCCTGGGCACCATCGTGACCCTCCACGTGCTCACGCCCCTGCGCGGCACCGTGCCCCGGCCCGCGGCCGTACCCCTGCCCGCAGCCGTGGCCATCACCCTGCACGTGGCCGCCACCCCCCTGCCCCTGCCCAGGCAGCTGATCATTGCCCCGCGGCTGAGTGCCCTTGCCTGCCATAGGCCCTACCGTGGCACGCCGATCCGATTGCGGCTACCAGCGTGATACGCCCGCTGACCAGGTGCGACCTCGTTGCAGAAGCAGGTCCGGTGCGGGTCCGATACGGGCCCCGTACGCGCCCCAGCCGACCCGGGACTCACACCCGCCCGGCCCCCGCCGCCTCACCGCGACCTTCGACGCCGCCCTCATCCGGGCTGCCCTCACCCCGGCCGCCCTCACCCCCGCTTCCCTCAACCACCCCAATCCCCAAAGCCGCATCCCTAACCGCCTCAGACTCCCGGCGGAAAAGACGGAACCACATGAAGACGACGAAGCCGGCGAAGACGAACCACTCGCCGGTGTAGCCGAGGTTCTGGAAGGCCTTGAGGTCCAGTCCGCTGCCCTCGGCCGCGGCCGGGGGGACGGCGCGCAGTGGTGCCTGGGTGTCGGTGAGCGTGATCCAGGCGTCGTACACGTCGTACGGCACGATGTTGACCAGCGACGCCGCGCTGATCATGGTGAGCCGACCCGGCGCCGGCCCGCCGCCGCCTGGTACGCCGTCGGTGCCCTGGGTCTCGGAGGCCTGGAGTGCGCCGGTGACCGTCACCTCGCCCTTGGGCGGCGCGGGCACCTTGGCGGTGTCGGTCTTGTCGCCGGCGTCGCCGGGCAGCCAGCCCCGGACGACAGGCAGGGCCTTGCCGCCGTCCGTACGGAGCAGCGTGAGGACGTAGAAGCCCTGCCGCTCGCCGTGTTTGTCCTTCAACGTGCGGCCCGGTACGAGCAGTTGGTGTCCGGTGTCGTAGTGGCCGCGGGCGCCGGCCTGGCGGCCGGAGGTCACCTGGTCGACGGGGAGCAGCCGCTCCAGGGGGCGGGCGGCCGCGGTCTTGGCCCGGGCGGAGCGGTCCTCCTGCTGCCGGTGGCTGTCGACGCGGTCCTCGAAGCGGCTCAGCTGCCAGCTGCCCATGAAGATGCAGACGGGGATCGCCAGTACGGCGAAGACGTTGATTCCCCACCACCGCGGGGTCAGCAGGAACCGGTACACGCCCTCAACGGTACGGGGCCCGGCCCGCGGGACCGCACCGACCCCTCCACGCTCCGGCCCCGATGGCCGGGACCTGGGCCGTCGGTGTCACTGCGTCGCGAGCGCCTCGGTGCGGTAGACGGTCCCCGCGCAGGCGTCCGTGACCTTGGCATCGGCCGCGGCGGGTTCGCCGGCCTCCGGTGTGTGGCTGAGCACGATGCCGCCGGGCGCGGTGCCGCCGTCGCCGGTGCCCTCGTTGCCGCCCCCCTCGCCGCCGCCTTCGCCGGGCGGGGTCGCGGCGTCCGGGGACTGCCCCGGGTCCTTGGATGCCTCGGGCGTCGGCGTCGGGCCGGGATTGACGCACCCGGTGGCACCGCCGCCCGACTCCGGGATCCAGGCGAACTTGACCTCGTACGCCTCCCCCGGCTTGAGAACCAGCTGGTCAGGGGTGGTGGCCGGGTCGGGCAGTCCGGTGGCCTCGTCGCCCGAGGTGTGGTCGACGACATGGATGCGGTCGGCGCTGGTGGAGCCCTGGGCGACCAGGCCGAGGGAGCCGCCGCCCTCGACGGAGCATGCGCTGCCGGAGGTGTTGACCACCCGGAACGCGCCGTAGACGCGGCCCGTGGAGTCGGCCGTGCCGACCGTGCTGGTGCCCTGGCCGAGCTGTTCCCGCCCGCAGACCGGCGAGGTGACGTCCATGGTCTCGTCCGGTGCGGGGGTGCCGGCGCCCGCGCCGTGGCCCGTGCCGGGCTTCCCGGCGTTCCTGGCCTTGTCCGCGGGCTTGTCCTCGCCGCGCTTCTCGCCGTTCTTGCCGGCCGGCTGCGGACCGGCCTGCTCGGTGCCTTCGCCGTGCGCCCCTTCGGCGCCGCCCTGAGGATGCGGGCGGCCGGCCGCGTTGGCGGGCCGCTCGTCGGAGCTGCCTGCGAGGTGGGCCACGTGGACCATGGCGGGGATGGAGGTGCCGCCGAGCAGCAGCGCGGCCGCGGCGCCCACGACGGCGTGCCGGCGGCGCTGGCGGCGGGCGGGCACCGCGCGGCGCAGCTGCTCCAGCGCGTCCGGCGCGGGTTCGAGGTCGCCGACGCGGGAGTGCAGCAGCCGCCGCAGGTCGTCCTCGCCGCCGAAGTCGCCGCCGGTGGGGTGGCTTCGGCCGGGGCCGTCGCCGGGGCCGTCGCCGCCGCCGTTGCCGGTACCGCCGCCGAAGCCGGAGCCGGTGGGCCCGTCGCTGCCGTACGCATGGCTCTCGGGTTCGTCACCGGCGTCCGGGGCACCCTCCGTGGCGTCGGGCGCACGGTCCGTGACAGCGATGTCATCGCCGTTGCCGGATACTTGGCCGGTTTTGGCACCCTGCCCGCACGGGTCGTCGGGCTGACGGCCGCCCTCCGGCTCACCGCCGGGGCGCCCTTGTGGCGCACGCGCCGCAGGGAGCTCACGCGTCGCATCGGCGGGCCGTGCGCGCAGGCCGGCCGGGTCGTCCGCGTCGCGCCGTGCCGCGGTGCCGGGAGCGCCCCGTACGCCGGGTGCTTCGTGGAGCCGGCCGTACGGGGTGCCGGGGCGGGCGGAGTTGAGCGGGCCGGGCCCGGGGGTGCTGCTGTGGTTCATGGGGTCGATCGAGGTGCTGGGGGAATACGGGGTGCTCGGGTGGAGCGTGTCGTACGAGCCGCAGGCGTCGTACGGGTGGTGCCGGCCATACGTCGTGCCACTCATGCCGGAGCCTCCATCGCGACGCGGAGCGCCGCGATGCCCCGCGACCCGTAGGCCTTCACGGAACCGAGCGATATGCCCAGCGTCTCGGCGACCTGCGCCTCGGTCATATCAGCGAAGTAGCGCAGTACCAGCACTTCGCGCTGCCGGCGCTGGAGTCCCCGCATCGCCTTGATCAGCTGGTCCCGCTCCAGCAGGTCGTACGCGCCTTCCTCGGCGCTCGCCATGTCGGGCATCGGCTTGGAGAGCAGCTTGAGCCCGAGGATGCGCCGACGCAGCGCGGAGCGCGAGAGGTTGACGACGGTCTGCCGGAGATAGGCGAGGGTCTTCTCGGGTTCGCGCACCCGTCCGCGCGCGGAGTGCACGCGGATGAAGGCCTCTTGGACCACGTCCTCGCAGGAGGCGGTGTCGTCAAGGAGCAGCGCGGCGAGACCGAGCAGCGAGCGGTAGTGCGCGCGGTAGGTCTCGGTGAGGTGGTCGACTGTGGTGCCCGCTGCCATCGCGTCGTCAGTGTCCCCACGCTGAGGGGGAATCTGGGCGGGACGCGTGGTGGGCCAGGGAGCGATCACCGGCATGCCCCCGGACACACGGGGGCGCGGTGGGTGCACTGCCGCGCCGGCTGCGCCCGCTGGGGCGATGGTGAATCCGAGTACCTCTGCCACGCCTGTTGGACACGCTTCCCCCTATAAGGGTTGTACGCGCAAGGCACCGCTTTTGACGATGCATCAAATGCCCTCATGCGTACCAGCTCTTCCTGAATGCCCTGATATGCCCCTACGTGAAGACCCCGCTGCCCGAGGGCGCACCCCGTGACCGCAGGGCACCCCTGAGGCCACCCCTGAGGGCGGCCACAAAGACGCTCCCCACCCAACTGCCGGTTGCAGTGTGGCGGGGAGCGAATCGTCGAACGGATCGTCAGCCCAGATCAAGAGGCCGGGACCGGCAATTCGCTCACAGAATCTTCACACGCTCCACAAAGTATCTCTCAGGCGGACGATGCGCGACGGCCGATCCCGCCAACTCGCCCACCACGGCGCCCGCCACGACGGAACGCGCGGCAGCAGGACGCGGGGAGACCAGGAAAAAACGGGACCGGCGGAGCACCGGCCAGCAAGACAGTAAGGCACCGGGAAACCGGTCCGGGACCGTGCCTACCCCTGGAGCTCGGCCGCCACCAGCTCGCCGATCTGCGCGGTGTTGAGAGCCGCCCCCTTGCGCAGATTGTCCCCGCACACGAACAGCTCCAGCGCCCGCGGATCGTCCAGCGAACGCCGCACCCGCCCGACCCAGGTCGGATCCGTCCCGACGACATCGGCCGGGGTGGGGTACTCGTCCTCGGCCGGGTCGTCACTGAGGACGACACCGGGGGCCGCGGCCAGGATCTCGTGCGCGCCGCCGACCGTGACCTCGTTCTCGAACCGGGCGTGCACGGTCAGCGAGTGGGTCGTGATGACCGGCACCCGCACACAGGTCGCGGTGACCGGCAGCTCCGGCAGCCCCAGGATCTTGCGGGACTCGTCACGGATCCTGAGCTCCTCGGAGGACCAGCCGTCCTCCCGGAGCGAGCCGGCCCAGGGCACCACGTTGAGGGCGATCGGCGCCGGAAACGGCCCCAGGGTGTCCCCGACGGCCCGCCGCACATCGCCGGGCGTGTTCCCCAGCTCCGTACCGGAGACCGCGGACAGCTGCGCCCGCAGGGTGTCGACGCCTGCTTTGCCCACCCCGGACACGGCCTGGTACGAGGAGACGATCAGCTCGCTCAGCCCGTACTCGGCATGCAGCGCACCCAGCGCGACGATCATCGAGAGCGTGGTGCAGTTCGGGTTGGCGATGATGCCGCGCGGGCGGACCCGGGCGGCATGCGCATTGACCTCGGGCACGACGAGGGGCACGTCCGGGTCCAGCCGGAACGTGCCCGCGTTGTCGATGACCACCGCGCCCTTGGAGACCGCGACCGGCACCCACCGCGCGGAGACCTCGTCGGGGACGTCGAACATCGCGACGTCGATCCCGTCGAAGGCCTCCTCGCTCAGCGCGACGACCTCGACCTCCGCGCCCCGCACGGTCAGCTTGCGGCCGGCCGAGCGGGGGGAGGCGATCAGCCGGATCTCGCCCCAGATGTCGGCCCGCTCGGACAGGATGCCCAGCAGGACCGAGCCGACGGCGCCGGTGGCACCGACGACGGCGAGCTGCGGCTTGGCGGCCGTGCGGGCGTCCGTCCCCAGCGTGTCAGCGAGGGACGGACGGCCCGCCTCGGCCGGAATCATCGACCGGTGCCGCCATAGACCACGGCCTCGTCACTGTCGGTGTCGAGACCGAAGGCGGTGTGCACGGCGCACACGGCCTCGTTGACGTCATCGGCACGGGTGACGACCGAGATGCGGATCTCGGAGGTCGAGATGAGCTCGATGTTCACGCCGGCGTTCGACAGCGCCTCGAAGAACGTCGCGGTGACGCCCGGGTTGGTCTTCATCCCCGCGCCGACCAGCGAGATCTTGGCGATCTGGTCGTCGTAGCGCAGCGAGTCGAAGCCGACCGCGGCCCGGGTCTTCTCCAGGGCGGCGACGGCCTTGCGGCCCTCGGTCTTGGGCAGCGTGAAGGAGATGTCGGTCAGACCGGTCGACGCGGCGGACACGTTCTGCACGACCATGTCGATGTTGACCTCGGAGTCCGCGATCGCACGGAAGATGCGCGCGGCCTCGCCCGGCTTGTCCGGGACTCCGACGACCGTGACCTTCGCCTCGGAGGTGTCGTGTGCGACGCCCGAGATGATTGCCTGCTCCATCGGCTGGTCCCCTTGCGGTTCGTTGCTGACCCAGGTGCCCTTCAGTCCCGAGAAGGACGAGCGGACATGGATCGGGATGTTGTAACGGCGTGCGTATTCGACGCAACGGTGCAGCAGCACCTTGGAGCCGGAGCTGGCCAGCTCCAGCATGTCCTCGAAGGAGATCCAGTCGATCTTCCGGGCCTTCTTCACGACCCGCGGGTCGGCGGTGAAGACACCGTCCACATCGGTGTAGATCTCACAGACATCGGCGTCCAGGGCGGCCGCCAGCGCGACGGCGGTCGTGTCCGACCCACCGCGCCCCAGCGTCGTGATGTCCTTCTTGTCCTGGGACACACCCTGGAACCCGGCGACGATGGCGATATTGCCCTCGTCGACCGAGGTCTTGATCCGGCCCGGCGTGACATCGATGATCCGTGCCTTGTTGTGCACGGAATCGGTGATCACACCGGCCTGGCTGCCCGTGAAGGACTGCGCCTCATGGCCGAGGTTTTTGATTGCCATCGCCAGCAGGGCCATGGAGATCCGCTCTCCGGCGGTCAGCAGCATGTCGAACTCGCGCCCCGACGGGATCGGGGACACTTCCTGCGCGAGATCGATCAGCTCGTCCGTCGTGTCGCCCATCGCCGAAACCACCACGACAACCTGGTTGCCGTTCTTCTTGGCCTCGACGACTCGCTTGGCAACGCGCTTGATGCCCTCGGCATCCGCAACGGATGAGCCGCCGTACTTCTGCACGACAAGGCCCACGTGCGCTCCTCGCAACTGTCTCTTCGGGAGTTTCCTCCCGGACCCCCGGAAATGGGGGTACTGCGGTCGGCTCAGTCTATCGAGCAGGCGGCGTCCGCCCTGCTGATACCACATCGTGAGACATGGGACTCACCCATTGATCACGGCAACCTCACCGTGTTCACCTGGCTCGTGCGTTCCACGTCCCGCGGCGGCTCCACAAGGCGCACCGTTGCGCCCGCTCGGCGAGCACATGCCCGCTCCAGGCCGGTACACACGGAAACGTAACCCAGGTCACAGGGTCCGGCTACGGCGAGGACGTCCATGGAGCCGGAGAATCCCGCCCCGGCGGCCGCCCCCGGGCTCACATCCCCCGCAGTCCCAGCGGCCCGGCGATCTCCGCCGCCATGACCTTCCCGGCCTCCTCGGCCAGCTGCTCCTCGTCGCCGCTGACGCCGCTGTCGGTGTCCAGGCCGTCCAGCTCGTCCAGCGGCTGGTCGAGGCGTACGTGGGCGACCAGCGACTGGAGCGCCCGCAGGGCGGCGGAGGCGGTCGGGCCCCAGTTGGAGAGGTAGGAGAACTGCCACCACCACAGGGCCTCGCTGACCCGGCCCGCGCGGTAGTGCGCGAGACCGTGCCGCAGATCGGTGATGATGTCGGCCAGGTCGTCGGAGATCCGGCTGGCGACCGGCTCGCTGCGCGGCACATACGGGTCGAAGACCTCGGAGTACACGTCCACCGGGTCGAGCAGGTTCGCGAAGCGCTCGCGCAGCTCGTCGACATCCGGCTCCGGGCCGATGTCCGGCTCGTACCGCTCGTCCGGGACGAAGTCCTCATGAGCGCCCAGACGGCCGCCGGTGAGCAGCAGCTGGGAGATCTCCAGCAGCAGGAAGGGCACCGCGCTGTCCGGCTCGTCACCCTTGGCGACTTCCGTCACGGCGACGATGAAGCTCTCGATCGAATCGGAGATCGATACCGCGAAGTCGTCCGGGTCCTGTGTCGCGTTGTGCAGCGTGGCATCAGACATCGAGAAGTCTCCTCCCTTCGAAGGCCCGCCCCAGCGTGACCTCGTCCGCGTACTCCAGATCGCCGCCGACCGGCAGACCGCTCGCCAGTCGCGTCACCCTCAGGCCCATGGGTTTGATCATGCGGGCCAGATACGTGGCCGTGGCCTCGCCCTCCAGATTCGGGTCGGTGGCCAGGATCAGCTCGGTGACGGTGCCGTCCGCGAGCCTGGCCAGCAGTTCCCTGATCCGCAGGTCGTCGGGGCCGACGCCCTCGATCGGGCTGATCGCCCCACCGAGGACGTGGTAGCGACCGCGGAACTCGCGGGTCCGCTCGATCGCCACGACGTCCTTGGGCTCCTCCACGACGCAGATGACCGCCGGATCGCGCCTCGGGTCCAGGCAGACCCGGCACTGCTCCTCCTGCGCCACATTGCCGCAGGTACCGCAGAACCGGACCTTCGCCTTGACCTCCATCAGCGCGTTCGCGAGCCGGCGGACATCGGTCGGCTCGGCCTGAAGAATGTGGAAGGCGATCCGCTGCGCGCTCTTGGGACCGACGCCGGGCAGCCTGCCCAACTCGTCGATCAGGTCCTGGACCACGCCTTCATACACGGAACGTCTTCTCTCTCTTCTGCCGTGGTGCGTACGCTAGTTGGCTACTCCTCAGAAGGGGAGACCGGGGATTCCGCCACCGCCCAGACCCTGGGCGAGCGGACCGAGCTTCTGCTGCTGAAGCTGCTGGGCGCTGGCGTTGGCGTCCCGGACCGCCGCCAGCACGAGGTCGGCGATCGTCTCGGCCGTCTCCTCCGCGGAGTCGGTGTCGACCGCCTTGGGGTCGATGACCAGGCCCTGGAGCTCTCCGGAGCCGGTCACCGTCGCCTTGACCAGACCACCGCCCGCGGAACCCTCGACGGGTGTCTCCGCCAGTTCCTGCTGGGCTGCCGCGAGGTCCTGCTGCATCTTCTGGGCCTGCTGAAGCAGCTGCTGCATATTGGGCTGACCACCGGGGATCACGACGTGACTCCTGCCATACGACAACGATTGGTGCGGTAGCCCGAGCCTACGTGTTTCACGGGCCCCGCGCCCTACGCCGTAGGGAGGAGCACGGATGTACGCCGGGCGTACGCCCGGTTACCCGCTTTCGCCCCACCCACCCCGCCTACGCGGTGGCCGTCGGCGCCTACTCGTTGTTGAACTCCTCCAGCACCGTCGCGCCCAGTTCGCGCACGATCAGGTCGTGTCCGCTGAGCGCGGAGTCGACGAGATCGGCGTCGTCCTCGGCCGGCATGTCGTACTCGATCGAGGTCGGCGGGGGCTCCGGCGCACGGTACGAGGACTCCGCCGCGGGCGTGCTCTGGCCGCCGCCCCCGGACGACGGGGCGGAGACGGCCTCCCGGGCCATCCGCGCACCCTGGCTTCCGCCACCGCCGCCATTGCCGCCGCTGCCACCGTCCTGCCCGTACTGGCCGCCGGACGACGTGGGCGCCGACGGGCCGCCCTGCTGGGGCGGGGGCTGCGGCGCGCTCTGCTGCGGCGCGGCGGGCGCACCGCCACCGAAGCCGCCGCCCCCGCCGCCGCGGGGGCCACCACCGGCCGCGGGACCGGCGCCGCCCGACGGGTCGACGATCGCCTCGACCCGCCACTGCACCTGGAACCGCTCGGCCAGCACGTCCTTGAGGACGTCCTCGCTGCCGCCGTTGGCGAAGCTGTCGCGGGCACCGGCGTTGGGGAAGCCGATCTGGAGGGTGGTGCCGTCGAAGCCGGAGACCTGGGCGTTCTGGCTCAGCAGGATCCAGGTGAAACGGCGGCGGTCCTTCACCGCTTCCAGGATGTCCGGCCACATCTGCCGCACCTGGGCGGCACCCTGCGCCGCCCCCGGGGCCGCGGCGGCCGGCGGCGGCTGCTGGGCCGCGGGCGCGGGCGCCCCGGCCGGCGGCCCGGACGCGGCCGGCGGCGCGGGAGCCGCGCCCTGCGGCGCCTGACCGCCCTGCCCCGGCGCCACGGCCGTGGGCCAGCCACCGGGCTGGCGTCCGGCAGCACCGCCATTGTTGGCTGCGGGGCCGGTGGGTGTGGCGTTGCCCGCGCTGCCGGGCCAGGCGCCGGGTCGGGGGGTCGCTGTCTCACTGCTCTGGGCGCCTTGGCCGCCTTGGCTGCCGTGACCGCCCTGGTTGCCCTGGCCGCCCTGGGGAGCGTCCGCCGGGGCGCCGCCGGGGCCCCGGCCCGCGCTGCCGGGCCAGGCGCCGGGCCGAGGGGCCACTGCCTCACCGGCCTGGCCACCCTGGCCGCCCTGGCCGCCCTGGCCGCCGTGCGGAGCGTCCGCCGGGCCGCCTTGGGGCGCGCCCGCGCCACCGCTGTCGCTTTGCTGCTGCCCGCCACCCTGCGCCGCCACCGGCCCGCCGGATGCCCCGGCTCCGGCTCCGGCCCCGGCTCCGGCCGTCGGCGCCGACGGGGCGGCGGCCGGAGCCCCTGCCCCACCGGACGGGCCGCCACTCACCGCGCCCCGCACCGCGGCCCGCGCGGCGGCCGGCCCGGACGGTCCCGCCGGCATCGGCGGATGGGCCTCCGGCCCCGGCACATAACCGGCCGCGGGTCCGCCACCGGACGCCACCACGGGCGGCGCCCCGAGCCCGGGGCCTCCCCCGGCGCCCGCACCGCCGCCCATACCGCCGGCCCCGCCCAGCAGCGCCGCGCCCGCACCGCGCTCCAGACGGTCGAGCCGCGCCTGCACCGACCGCTCGTCGTCGTACGCCGCGGGCAGCAGCACCCGGGCAGAGATCAGCTCCAGCTGGAGCCGCGGCGAGGTCGCCCCGCGCATCTCCGTCAGCCCCGCATTGACCAGGTCGGCGGCCCGGCTCAGCTCGGCCGCCCCGAAGACGGACGCCTGCGCCGTCATCCGTTCCACGACATCCACGGGGGCGTCGATCAGCCCCTTCTCCCCCGCGTCCGGCACGGCCGCCAGGATCACCAGATCCCGCAGCCGCTCCAGCAGATCGGCGACGAACCTCCGAGGGTCATTCCCGCCCTCGATGACCCGTTCCACGACCTCGAAGGCCGCCGCGCCGTCCCCCGCGGCGAACGCCTCCACGATCGAATCCAGCAGCGACCCGTCGGTGTACCCGAGCAGCGCCGTCGCCATGGCATAAGTCACACCGTCCGCACCGGCACCGGCGAGCAGCTGGTCCATCACGGACATCGAGTCCCGCACCGAACCGGCCCCGGCCCGCACCACCAGCGGCAGCACCCCGTCCTCGACCGGGCTGTCCTCGCGCCCGCACACCTCGGCGAGGTACTCCCGCAGGGTCCCCGGCGGCACCAGCCGGAACGGATAGTGATGCGTACGCGACCGGATCGTCCCGATGACCTTCTCGGGCTCGGTCGTCGCGAAGATGAACTTCAGATGCTCCGGCGGCTCCTCGACGACCTTCAGCAGGGCGTTGAAGCCCGCGGAGGTCACCATGTGCGCCTCATCGATGATGTAGATCTTGTAGCGGCTGCTGGCCGGCCCGAAGAACGCCTTCTCCCGCAGCTCACGGGCGTCGTCCACACCACCGTGCGAGGCCGCGTCGATCTCGATCACATCGATGGAGCCCCGGCCGTTCCTGGCCAGGTCCACACACGACTGGCATTTTCCACAGGGTGTGGGGGTGGGACCTTCCTCACAGTTGAGGCAGCGCGCCAGGATCCGCGCACTCGTCGTCTTGCCGCAGCCACGCGGGCCACTGAACAAATAGGCGTGGTTGACCCGGTTGTTCCGCAGAGCCTGCTGGAGCGGATCGGTCACGTGCTCTTGCCCGATGACCTCGGCGAAGGTCTCGGGCCGGTAGCGGCGGTACAGCGCAAGGGACGACACGCATACGACGATATCGGGCCGCACTGACAACCGGCGGGGCCCCGCAAACGCAAGCGCCCCCCACGCACCCGCCAGAGCCAACCTACCCTTGCTGCCTTCCGGCCCTGGGGGAGTTCAGTCAGATAGCGCCACGTGAGGGGCTGCGCACCAGAGTAGCGGATCCCCCACCCAAGAAACGAACCCGGCCCCACCTCCGATCCACTCCCCACCCCCCGCCATCCCCTCCCGAGGATCATGGTCGCGAGCACTCCCCAACGTCTTGTATTGTTTGCGGCGGAGGATTCGCCTAGTGGCCTAGGGCGCACGCTTGGAAAGCGTGTTGGGGGCAACCCCTCACGAGTTCGAATCTCGTATCCTCCGCCAGTGCTCTCACCGGGCACGATGTCGAAGGGCCCCACCGCTTGCGGTGGGGCCCTTCGACGTTGTCTCAGCCCTCGTTGTCCTGGCCTTTGTCCACAAGAGCAGGCCATCGCTGATCAGGTGATCCAGGCTCCAGCGATCAAGGAGTTCCCTCACGAGGTGGGCGACCGGGCGGCCCTCCAGATCGGCCGGGCCGACGTCGTGGGCGGTGACGATGTGGCGGCTGTGCGCACACATGAGACCGATGGGCCCGACCCCATGTCGGGCCCATCGGTCGTTTTGCTTCACGGAACGCCCTCGGCGAGGTTCAGCGGCACAGGGCGGTGTCCACGGCGCGTTCGAGATTCCTCCGGCCCGCCTCGTCGGTGAGCTGCAGGGTGACCGCGACGTTGGTGGCGCGGCCGTCGTCGGTGGCGCCGCCTCGGGTCTCGTACCCCGGGAAGCTGCCGCCGTGGCCCCAGGAGAGGCCGCCGCACGGCAGCGGCCTGCTGACGAGTCCAAGTCCGTAGCGGGCGCCGGGGCCGAAGGTCGCTTCGGCGGGGACGGTGGAGCGCATCTGGGCGAGCTGGGCCGAGGGCAGGAGGCGGCCGGCCAGGAGTGCGGTGAAGAAGCGGTTGAGGTCGGAGCCGGTGGAGACCATCTGGCCTGCCGCCCAGCCCCAGGAGGGGTCGATCTCCGTGATGTCGCGCAGCGGCGCGTCCGCCGATTCCCGGTAGTAGCCGTGGGGGTGGGGCTCCCGAATGCTCGCGTCACCGGGGGCGGGGAAGTAGGTGTGGCGCAGCCCGGCGCGTCGGATGACGCGCCAGTCGATCTCCTCGGCCAGGGGGCGGCCGGTGACCTTCTGGACGATCAGGCCGGCGAGCAGGTAATTGGTGTTGCTGTACTTCCAACTCGTCCCGGGGGCGACGTCGGCCGGGTGCTGGAGGGCTGTGGCGAGCAGTTCGCGGGGTGTGTAGTACCGGACGTCGTCCCCGAGGTGGTCGCTGTAGTTGGGGAGTCCGCTGGTCTGCTGGAGGAGCTGGCGGACGGTGATGTGCCGTCCGTCGATCCCCTTTCCGCGGACGAGGCCGGGCAGGTAGGTGTCGACGGAGGCGTCCAGGTCCACCCTCCGTTCCGCGACGAGTTGGAGGACGACGACCGCGACGAAGGTCTTGGTGTTGCTGCCGATCCGTACCTGGCCGTCCCTGGGCACCTTCGAGCCGGTGGTCAGGTCGCCCACTCCTGCGGTGTAGGTGCGGATGCGGCCGTCACGGTCCTGGACGCTCGCCAGCGCGGCAGGCATCCCGTCATCGCGCACCAGCGTGTTCAGGGCCTGCTGGACGGCGTCCGGCCTGGCGGCGGCAGCAGCGGAGGCCGCGGAATCGGAGGCGGAGGCGGCGGGCGGGGCGAGGGCGCCCAGCGTCATGACGCCGATGGCCACCGCGGCCGCGGCAGGCAGGGCCCGTCGCCGCGTGCCCGGCTGCCGGCATGGCGAGCGAAGCCCTTGCCGTGTCTGTCCACGCATGAGTCAACTCCTGAGGAATCGTTGGAGCGTTGTTCGGGTTTGCCGGGTTGCCGGGTGCGTGATTCAGCCGCACAGGGCCCTGTCCACGGCGTCCTTCACGTGCTGCGTGGCTGCCTTGTCCGTCGGGATGTTGGTGACCGCGACGTTGGCGGCGCGGCCGTCGTCGGTGACACCGCCCCGGGTCTCGTACCCCGCGATGTCGCCGCCGTGGCCCCAGTAGACGCCGCCGCACGACAGCGGCCTGCTCGTGAGCCCCAGCCCGTAGCGGAGGCCGGAGGTCCCGGCGGGGACGGTCGTGCGCATCTCGGCGAGCTGAGCCGCCGGGAGGAGGCGGCCGGCGAGGAGCGCGGTGAAGAAGCGGTTGAGGTCGGAGTTGGTGGAGATCAACTGGCCTGCGGCCCAGCCTGCGGAGGGGTCCATCTCCGTGAAGTCGCGCAGCGGTGTGTTCGCCGGGTTGCGGTGGTAACCGTGGGGGTGCGGCTCTCGGATGGTCATCTCGCCGGGGGTGGGGAAGTAGGTGTGGCGCAGCCCGATGCGCTTGAAGATGCGCCGGTCCATCTCCTCGGCGAGGGGGCGGCCGGTGACCTTCTGGACGATCAGGCCGGCCAGGACGTAGTTGGTGTTGCTGTACCCCCACGTCGTCCCCGGAGCCGCGTCGGCCTTGTACCGGAGGGCGATGTCGAGCAGCTCGCGGGGCTCGAAGTACCGGTTCCTGATCTCGTCGTCGTCGACGTGGATGCCGTACTCGGGGAGTCCGCTGGTGTGCTGGAGGAGCTGGCGGACGGTGATGCGGCGCCCGTCGATCCCTTTTCCGCGGACGAGGCCGGGCAGGTAGGTGTCGACGGTGGCGTCGAGGCCGATCTTCCCTTCGCCGACCAGCTGCAGGACCACCACCGCCGTGAACGCCTTGGTGTTGCTGCCGATCCGTACCTGGCCGTCCCTGGGCACCTTCGAGCCGGTGGTCAGGTCGCCCACTCCTGCGGTGTAGGTGCGGATGCGGCCGTCACGGTCCTGGACGCTCGCCAGCGCGGCAGGCATCCCGTCATCGCGCACCAGCGTGTTCAGGGCCTGCTGGACGGCGTCCGGCCTGGCGGCGGCAGCAGCGGAGGCCGCGGAATCGGAGGCGGAGGCGGCGGGCGGGGCGAGGGCGCCCAGCGTCATGACGCCGATGGCCACCGCGGCCGCGGCCGACACGGCTCGTCGCCGTCTGCCGCCCTGCTGCCGGGTCGAGGAACGAAGGCCCTGCCGGGTCTGAGCACGCATAAGTCAACTCCTGGGGAATCGTTTGGTCGAGGCACGATCCTGGTTTCCAGGGCCCGCTGACCGCATCGCGGGAAGGCGGGAGAAATCGCTCCCCCGATCGGGGGAGGCTGCCGGGGGGCTGCCCGGCGATACTGGCGCCCATGACCAGGGGAATTCGGCCGCTGCTGCGCGGCTCCACGTATGCGGGTGTGCTGTTCGCCTATTGCGGCGCGCTGGCGAGCCTTCCGCTGCTGCCTTTCGCCCTGTTGCCGGCGCTGTCGTGGCGATCCGCTTCCGAGAGCGTACAGATCGTCCTGGTCCTGCTGGTCTGGGCGGTACTGGTCGGCGTGGTCGGCCTGGCGCGCCCCGTACGACGGGCGCTGGTCGTGTCGGCCCGCCGGCTGCTGCGGGTGCCGCTGCCGAATCCGGTGGCCGGTCGCCGGCCCTCCGGTTCACTCGGCCTCGACCGCTGGCGGACCCCGCTCTGGCTGGTGCTGCACGTGGCCATCGGTTGGACGGGGGCGCTGGCGAGCGGGGTGCTGTTCATCATGGGCCTCTCACTGCCGGGGAACTGGCTCGGCGCCGAGGCGCGGGCGAGTCTGTTCGGCACGTCGGTCCGGGTGTCGGGCGGGTGGAGCTGGGTGGTGGCGGCCGTGTGCATCCTGCTGGCGGTAGCCATCTGCGTACTGGTGACGAAGGCCCTGCGGTGGGCGGCGCCACGGCTGCTGGGGCCGTCGGCGGCCGAACGGCTCGCGCTGGCCGCCGAGCGGGAACAGCTGCTGGCCGAACGCAACCGGATTGCCCACGAGTTGCACGACTCGATCGGGCACACGCTGACGGCGGCCACCATCCAGGCGGCGGTGGCGGGCGAGGCGCTCTCCGCCGACCCGGCGACGGCGCGGGCCGCCATGCGCAGCATCGAGGAGTCGACGCGGGCCGCGCTGGAGGACCTGGACTACGTGCTCGGAGTGCTGCGCGAGGAACAGTCGGGGACGGCGCCGACCCGGACCCTGGCCGACCTCCCCGAGCTGCTGGACCGCCTGCGGCACGCGGGCGCGGTGGTGGAACCGGAGCTGTCGGGCGACCTGGCGCAGGTGCAAGGGACGCTGTCCCGGGCGGCGTACCGGATCCTCCAGGAGGGGCTGACGAACGCGCTGCGCCACGGGGCGGGCGGCCCGATCGTGGCCCGGGTGGCGGCCGGGCCGGGCGGACTGGATCTCACGGTGGTCAACCGGACCGGGGTACGGACGGGCCCGGGGGCCTTCCCGACCTCCGGCCACGGTCTGCCCGGACTGGCCGAGCGCGTCCGGCTGCTGCACGGTGAGTTCCAGGCCGGCCCGGACGGGACGCAGCACTGGCGGCTGGCCGTCCGGCTGCCGGCACGGGCGTCGGCGTGAGTGGATCCCACGCGGGCGAAGGTATGGCCCTCCGGCTGCCGGTACGGGTGTCGGCGTGAGTGGATCCGACGCGGGCGAAGGCATGCCCCTTCCCCCCGTCACCAGCCCCGCCGTCACCCTCCTGATCGCGGACGACGAGGAGGTGACCCGCAGCGGCCTGCGCATGCTGCTCGCCGCACAGCCGGGCATCACGGTGGTCGGCGAGGCCGCCGACGGCGTCGAGGCGGTCGAGCGGGCGCGGAGCCTGCGGCCGGACGTGGTCCTGATGGACGTACGGATGCCGCGTCGCAACGGGATCGAGGCCACCCGCCAACTGCTGGCCGAAGCGGCCGACCCGCCGAAGGTCGTGGTGATCACCACCTTCGAGAACGACGGCTACGTCACCGCCGCCCTCAGCGCGGGCGCCAGCGGCTTCGTCCTCAAGCGCCTCCCGGTCCGTCAGATCGCCGAGGCGGTCCGGGTGGTGGCGGCGGGCGAAGCGGTCCTCTTCCCGGCCGCACTGGGCCGCATGGTCGCCGCCCGCCCGCTGGGCTCCGCCAAGGCCCTGCCGCACGCCGCCCTGACCGGCCGGGAGGAGGAGGTGCTGCGCCTGATGGCCACCGGGCTCTCCAATCCGGAGATCGCGGAGTCCCTCACGGTGAGCCTGGAGACGGTCAAGACCCACGTCGGAAACGTGCTGACCAAGCTCGGCGCGCAGAACCGGACCCATGCGGTGGTGATCGCGTACGAGTCCGGCCTGGTGGTCCCGGGCTTCGCCGGCTGACCGGCTTCCGCCCCTCTGCGCGGTCGCCCGCAGGTTGCTCAGCACCGGCCGCGACGTAACTCCACAGCTACTCGTATCCTCCGCCAGTGCTCTCACCGGGCACAACGTCGAAGGGCCCCACCGCTTGCAGTGGGGCCCTTCGCGGTTCTCGGTCTCGATTCCCGTGGGGCGGCGGCGCTCGCGTTCCGGGCCTTGAGGTCAGTTCTGGGCGTTGCCGGCTTCGACGGGTTCCGGTGTGACCTGATCGCCGGTGACGGCATCGATGAAGACCGTGGACTCGGCCCTCTGTTGTGGTCCCGGCGCGAGGGCGACCATCCATACCGGACGCCAGGCGTGGTCGACGCGCTGCGCGAGCAGCTTCACCGGGTTCGCCACCGAGCTGCCGGCTCCACGTTCGGCCTGTTTCTTCGCGGCGGCCTTCGTGACGGTGGCCTCCGGGAGCTTGGGATCCTGCGTACTTCGCGCGGCCATACTCAGGACGCGGCCGGCGGACGAAACGCTCAAATCCAGCCGCATCGGCATCATTACTCCCTTCATATAGCGGCGGTAAGTCAGTACGAAGGGGCCGTGCTTACCGTGAAGGGCGGTAGCGGTGGCCTTGGCGCCCGCTACCTCGCGGGGGAACCACTTTTTGGCGAACCGCTCCCCGGCTGCGCGCCGCTCGGCCACGGAGAGAGATCCGGTGCCGCTTTCTCCCGACTTCGGCCTGAGGAATTCGAGTTTTCTGTCCGGCCACCGAGCGACGACGGTCCCCCGTGAGGTTTCCACCGTCAGGCGCCAATGCCCGTCTTTCAGCTTTTCGCTGGAGCTCCGCGTGGCCCGTGCTTCCTTGCCGTACAGCTCGGCCACCGTTCGTTCCATCCAGGCGTCCTGCTCCAGCATGTCAGCAGCCCTCGCACGCAAGCGCTGGGTTTCCTCTTCCCCGTGCACCGGTTTCACCGCGATGGCGAAGGACGCGGTGAGCAGCAGAGCCCCTAGCGCGCCCGCACCGGCACCCCACACGAGATCTTTGCGGGAGAACGGCGGGCGGCGCTTGTGGACCCACAAGCCTGCGATTCCGAGAGCGACACCGAGGATGCCTCCCAGGCTGTTCGCCTTGATGTCGTCATAGCTGCATGCACGGCCCATATCTGTCCATGACTGCACCCATTCGATACCGCACGTGAGCGCCAAAGTGCCGGCGAGGGTCATGACCGGGCGCCGGAAGAGCAGTACGGCGAAACAACTCACGGGGACAAACAGCAGGACGTTGAGGCGCGCCGATTCGGAAGTCAGGAAAGCCCCATAGGGCAGGCCGACATCGCAGATGCCGGCCTGCCCGGAGCCTCCGCCTCCTGGCATGAGTGTCACGGTGAGCACGCCGGCCAGGGCCACTGCGAACAGGAGCGCGAGGCTGACGGATTGTTCCCTGGCCTTCGCCACCATGGCCGACGGAACGCCCAGCAGTACCGCGGTCACCAGGACTGCCGAGATCAGGCCGGGGAGTGCACCGATGGATGCTTCAATCACCAGGTCTATCTTTCAGGAGGACGGAAGGGGAGACCTAGCAAAGGTGATGAACCCACGGGGTTTCGTACCAGCTGCCATTCGCAATCATGACCCCGACGGCTTTGCAGTCCGGTGCGTCACTTACCGGACTGGACCAGCCGGCCTTGATCGACTGCCCCTTCTTGACCGTGCGCACCTTGCCCTTCAGGACAATGTCGTCCGTGTGGAGTTGCAGCTGCGCGGTCGCAGCGCCACCGCCGGTCTTGGTGTACTTGATGCCCGTGAAGAACTTCGAGGACGACTGGCCGATATCCCGCCCGTTATGAGCCTCGAAGTACAGTCGGCCATTGTCCAGCTTGGTGCTCGTGGAGCCACCGGCGTACGCCGCAGTGGCCCCCATGGCGGCAATCAGCGCTCCGCCGACAGCAATGCCTCGAACCGTTTTCCGCGAGAAGAAACTCACGCGTAAATCCCCCTTGTCCCCCCGGGTATCTCGATGGTCAAACCGAGATACCAAATTCCCTGAATTCGGCAAGCGTCATAGCGGCGCTTAACCATGAGACGATCCTATGCGGGACCAGCCGCCCGGGCAAGCACTTTTCGGGCGGCGGGCAGTGGCCTGAATTGCCGTTACCGAACTGGTCAAAGTTTGGCCGGCTACGGTGGCTACGGAGAGTCGGGTTGCCATGCGTTCGCCGACCGTGCGATTCAGACGCACCTATGTCCCGAATTCCTGTCCGGGACTGCGAGGGATTTTCGAGCTCGGGGGAATTGCCCGGCGGCGCTTATCCCGTAGCCGAGGCCGGCCGGAAGGTGTGGAGGCCGGCGGCGCGTGGTGCAGTCGTGACATTACCGATTTGCGGCAAGGGTGCGCTCGGCAGCGCGGCGGAAGCTCGACCGGGGCCGCCGGCGCGGTGGCGGGTGTCGGGTGGCCGCCGCGTACGGGAGGAGCCGTGATCTTGGCGGTGGGGGAAGCCCAGCGCACCCGGGACCGCGCCAACTCCCCTTTCGGGTGGGGAAATCGGTGTAACGGCGGACCAGCTTCTCGGGGGAATGGGAAGACGTCGAAATGCGGCGCAGTGGGGCGCGGGAAAGCGGGTGGTCGCTGATGTTGCCGAGTGGTTATCGAATCGCAGGCATAGGGGTGGTTTCGCTTAGTCGGGCGCGGCAAACACCAAGACATGAACAACACCCACGAACCCATGCCCGCAAACCACTCCCATGACGGCTATGGACACAACCGGTCCGGTCTCGGCGCAAATCGGGCTGCGCTGGTCATCCACACGATCGGGGATGTGGCCGCCGGCTTCCTGGGCCTGTGGATACTGCTGTACCTGCTCGAAGCAAACCAGGGAAATGTCTTCGTCGAATTCGTCCACGGCGTGGCTGACGCGCTCGCTTGGTGGTCGCAGGACATCTTCACCATGGACGGCGAAGGGGTGCGGGTATTCCTCAATTACGGTCTGCCCGCGGCGCTTTACCTGCTGCTGGGGCATGGGATCGCCGCTCGGGTTCGTCGCCTCTGACCGGTCCGTCACCAGGTGGGCTTGAGGGGTCCGTGATCGAACCGAGCGGCTGCCTTCCCTTGGGGGAGCCGCTCGTTCGCGTCTTGCGGCTGCTGCCTAGCATGAAGGCGTGATGTCCAGCCGCCCGTTCGTTCCGCCACGGGCCGCCGCACGGCGGTGGCCCGTGTGGTGTGTGCTCGGGCTGCTCGCGGGGCTGCTGGGTATGCACGGGCTCGGCCCTGCCGTTGCCGCCCCCTCGTCCGCGCACGAGCACGAGCGCGAGCGCGAGCACCGAATGACCATGGCGACCGTGGTGACCACGGTCGCCGCGCACTGCCCCGGGGACGGTGACTGTGGTGACACCGGACATGTCCATCACGCGGACTCGACCTGTGCGTCCGCTGCGCTGCACGGGCCGCCCGCGCCACCGGCGCTGACTCCCTCGCTCGGCTGCCCCGTTCAGCCCGCCGACGCGGTGGGCGTGGGCGCACCGAGCAAACGGGACGGCGGGCGGGCGCCGCCCGATCTGGCCGAACTCCAACTCCTGCGGATCTAGGAACACCCCGACGGCACAGACGCCCCGCTCAAGGGCGCGGTGCCGTCGTTCGGCATGTCCATACCGCTGCCTTTTCCAGGAGTTCAGCCAGTCATGAGTAGGTCCGAGACCAACCGTTCGTTCACGCGTCGCCTCGCAGTCGTGGCGGCCACCGCCGCCTCCGCGGTGGTACTGGCCGCCTGTGGCGGCAATGACAGTGGCGGCACGTCCGCCCACCACTCCCCGTCGAAGTCCGGCTCCGCGCCCAGCGCTTCGGCCGGCGCGCACAATGCCGCCGATGTGGCCTTCGCGAAGGGGATGATTCCGCACCACCGGCAGGCCGTGGAGATGGCCGACCTGGCCGCCGGCCGCGCCTCGTCGAGCCAGGTGAAGGAACTCGCCGCCAAGATCAAGCAAGCCCAGGACCCGGAGATCAAGACCATGTCCGGGTGGCTGACGGCCTGGGGCGAGCAGGTGCCGGAGGAGATGCCCGGCATGGATCACTCCGGGCACTCCGGCATGCCCGGAATGATGAGCGCCAAGGAGATGGCCGCGCTGAAGAAGAAGTCCGGCAAGGACTTCGACACGGCCTTCATGGAGATGATGGTCGGGCATCACCGGGGCGCGGTGCAGATGGCGGGCACCGAGAAGGAGAAGGGTGCCTACGGCCCGGCGAAGACGCTGGCCGACGCCGTCATCAAGGCCCAGGAGGCGGAGATCGCGCGGATGAACGGGCTGTTGGGGAAGGGGAAGGGGTGAGCCGCTCGCCACTTTCGGTGCGGCAGCCGGTGGCCGATAGCCACCAGTGCGGCCGCCGGTAGCTACCGGCGGCAGGGCGTAGCTGTCGGTGGTGACGGCCGCCCGCACCGGGCATCCGCCGTAACCACCGGCAGGCCGTACGCCGCCTGACCGTTGTCGTCGGTCCGTCGGCCCTCCGTCCAAACGGCGGGCCGGTGGGCCGACCGGCGCCAGTCAGACATCGGCGCCGGACTGCGAAGTGCGCGGAGTACAGAGTCACCTCAAGGCGCCGCCCCACCCGGTGGCGCCCCACCCGGTGGCGCCCCACCCGGCGGCGGCCCACCCGGCGGTGCCCCCCGAAGCGTGGCCAGCCGACGGCGGTACTCCTCCTCGTCGATCTCACCGCGGGCGTACCGCTCCGCCAGGATCTGTTCGGCGGCCGGTCCGCCGCGGGTCACCGGGGGCTCGGTGCGGGCGGGGGCCGAGTGGCCCAGGGCGCGGACGATCAGCAGAGCGATGACGAAGAGCAGCGCCAGGAACAGGAAGATGCTGATCGACATCGCGAGCCAGGCCCACCCGCCGCCATGGCGTCCGTACCAACACAACATCGCCCTCCACCTCCCGCGTGACACGGGGTGCGGGCCCGGTGCCCGCAGGGGACCTCGGCTCCATGCCCTTCCATGGTCTCTCGATCGGGGGCGGGGAGCCATGGGTGCGGCGCGCGCCCCGGGGCGCCGGGAATTCCGTCGGCCAGGGCGGGCGTCGTTCCTCGTCAGGCCCCTTTCTTCACATCATCTCGGCGTCCGCCCGCCGTGGGCGCTACGGTGCAATCCGTGCGCAGCGAGTACACGTTGCGTCACGGATCGACATGTCGTGGCTGCCTGGGCATGCCCGAGTGCCGCCGCGCGTCTGGGGGACTGCATGCACGAGATGACCAAAGGCGCCAACGTCGGCCTGGCAGCCCTGAGCGACGACACCGGCTCCGTGATCGTGAGTCTGAGCTGGAGCAGCGCGGCGGGGGCGGGGGACGCCGATGTGTCCGTACTGCTGCTGGGCGGCAACGGCAAGGTGCGCAGTGATGCCGACTTCTTCTTCTACAACAACCCCGCCTCCCCTGACGGCAGTGTGCAGTTGCTGGGCAAGACACCTACCGGCAGTGGCAGCGAGGACCGCATCAGCCTCGATCTGACCGCGATGCCGCCCGAGGTGGACCGCGCGGTGCTGGCGGCCAGTCAGTACGGCGACGCCCGCTTCGGGGAGCTGGACGATCTGCGGCTGACGCTCGCCGATCGTGCGGGTGAGGCCCTGTTGGGCTACACCATCGCCGGGGCCACCACGGAGAGCGCGTTCCTGTTCGGTGAGCTCTACCGGCGGGGCGAGGAGTGGAAGTTCCGGGCCATCGGCCAGGGTTACGAGACCGGGCTGGCGGGGCTGGCCACGGACTTCGGCATCGACGTGGACGAGGGGAACGAGGAGGGCGGCGAGAGCGGCGAGGTGTCCGCGGAGGGGGGCGCGGGGGAGGTGGGGTCCGGGGGCAAGGTGCCGCCGGCGCCGGCGGCCGCGCCGGGGGTGGCGCTGCCCGCGCAGGCGCCTCGCGCGACGGCGCCGGACGGGGTCGCGGCTGCCCGCCCCCGGCGTCCGCGTACCGCCAAGAAGAAGGTCACGCTGCCCAGGGCGGAGAAGAAGTCGCTGGCCGAGAACGACAGTTGGCGGGCCGCACGGCTCTTCCCCGCGGGCTCGCTGAAGAGCGACCGGGAGCGGGAGGGCCGGGCCACTTCCGTGCTGCTGTCGGTCATGGCGGAGGTTCCGGAGTTCGGCCGTCGGCTCACCGCCGCGTTCGGTGCGCCGGCCGGCCGGATGCAGACGTTCACCGAGGTCGCGCTGCCGCACGGGGACAGCCCCAGGCGCCCGGACGGGGTGATCCGGGTGGAGCGGGCGGGCAAGTTGTGGACTGCGCTGGTGGAGACGAAGACGAACGGGAACCCGCTGCGGTCCGAGCAGGTTCAGGACTATCTGGACATCGCGGCCCGTCGTGGCTACGAGGCCGTGATCACGCTCTCCAACGACGTGGCCCTGGAAGGCCGTCCGCTGGTGCAGGTCAAGACGGACGGGCGGCGTAAGCACAAGGTCGCGCTGTGGCATCTGTCGTGGGCCGAGGTCACCTACCAGGCGCAGACGCTGATCCGGCACGAGGGCGTCGGCAATGCCGCCCACGCCTGGCTCCTTCAGGAGCTCCTGCACTATCTCCAGCACGAGAACTCCGGCTGCCACGGCTTTCAGAACATGGGCCCGGCCTGGGTGCCGGTGCGGAACGGCATCGATACGGAGACCCTGTGCCGGGGGGACGCCCGCGCGGTGGAGGTCGTGGAGAGCTGGGAGCGGCTCATCCGGCAGGTCTGCCTCCGGCTGGGCGGGGAACTCGGCCAGAAGGCGCTGCCGGTACAGCGCGGCAGGCGCGGCACCGATCCGCAGGACCGGCGGGCCGTGCTCGCCGACCGGCTGTGTGACGAGGGGCGTCTGTCCGCCGAACTGCGCGTCGACGGTGCGCCCGGGGTGCTCGCCCTCACCGCCGATCTGCGCACCGGCAAGCTCCGCACCTCCATCGACGTCCCGGCCCCTGACGGCAGTTATCCGCTCACCTCCGCCAAGCGGATGATCCGGCTCCTGGCCAAGGCGCCCGCGGACCTCCACGTCGAGACCCTCGTCGAAGGGAACAACGGCCCACGCGGCACCCTGGAACGGCTGCGTCCCGAACCGGCCGACATGCTGCCCAAGGGCGGGGACGTGATCACCGGCTTCCGGCTGTCGTTGTTCAAGGGCATGGGCGCCACACGGGGCAGCGCCGCCTCCGGATTCATCCGTAGCGTCGATGAGGCCCTGGACCAGTTCTACGCGAGCGTGGTCGCTCATCTGCCGCCGCCCGAACGGCGGCCCGCGCGTGCTTCGGACGGGGTGGGCTGACCTCCGTACGGTTCCCCGGCCGCGGATCCGGCCGTTAGCGGGCCGAGCCCGGCGCCGGAGGCACCGACTCCCCCTCCTCCTCGTGCTCCACGGCCGCGTTCACTGCCTCGGCGGGCATGGCCAGTCGTACCGCGGTGTAGTGGATGGCCAGGCTGAAGACGATCACGATGACCAGGTCCCACCAGTCGGGGAGGGCGTTGGTGCCGCCGTAGCGGCCGAAGCGGGCGATGAGGATCATGCCGCACAGCCAGGGCCACACCCAGAGGGCGGAGCGGGCGCGGAGGACGCTGCGTTCGGCGGCCGGGATGCCGCGGCGGGTGAGGACGAGGAAGACGAAGCCGAGGAGGGCGGCGATGCCGAGTTTCCAGTCGGCCTCGTACCCGGACCAGTAGAAGATCAGGTTGGCGAAGACGAAGCCCAGGGGGGCCATTACCGGGCCGGCGGGCAGCCGGTAGGGGCGGTTGCGGTCGCCGTCCCGGATGCGGAGGGCGTGCAGCGACACCGGGGCGAAGGCGTACATGATCGCCGCTGCCGAGGTGACCAGGCCCACCAGGGCCTGCCAGCTGGGGAAGGGCAGGAAGGCGAGCTCGCCGACCACGAAGGCGAGGAGGGTCGAGATGACCGGGACCCGGCTGCGGCCGACCTGGGTGAGGGGCTGGGGCAGCACCCGCTCGCGTCCCATGGCGTAGGAGAGGCGCGCGGCGCCCGCCATGTAGACGAGGCCGGTGCCGGCCGGGGAGATGACGGCGTCGACGTAGAGGATGGTCGCCAGCCAGCCGGCGCCGACGGCGGTGGCCAGGGTGGCGTAGGGGCCGAAGTTGCCCGCACCGACGGGGTTGTCCCAGCTGCGGGTGAGGGCGCCGGGGTCCAGGGCGGCGATGAAGGCGATCTGGAGGAGGAGGTAGAGGGCGGTGCCGACGGCCATGGCGACGACCACCGCCCGGGAGATGTCGCGCTGGGGATTGCGGGCCTCACCGGCCAGCTGGATGGCCTGCTCGAAGCCGAGCAGCGCGAACACCACTCCGGCGGGCAGGGCCGCGAAGACACCGTGCGCGCCGTGTGGGGCGAAGCCGCCGCCGGCGGTGAAGTTCGCGCTGTGGAACGACAGCGTCATCAGGACGATGACGGTCAGCAGGGGTACGGCCGTCTTGAACACGGCGGTGACCGAGTTGATCCCGGCCATCAGCCGGACCCCGAGGACGTTGATCAAGGTGAAGATCATCATGAAGACGGTGCCGATGATCAGGCCCGGGGTGGTGAGGGTGCCGTTGGGGTGCAGCATCTGCACCCGGTCGTGGATCCAGCCGATGCGGTCCAGGTAGGAGAGCGTGGCCTCGACCTCGATGGGGGAGATCAGCACCGACCGCAGCCAGGACATCCAGCCCGCGGTGAAGCCGGTCAGCGGGCCGAAGGCGAAGAACGGGAAACGGGCGGTGCCGCCCGCGATCGGGTAGGTGGCGCCCAGTTCCGCGTGGGCCAGCGCGAGCACGGCGAGCATCGTGGAGGCGAGCACCCAAGAGATCAGCGAGGCCGGGCCGGCGATGACGGCGGTGGTGAGGGCGCCCAGCAGCCACCCGGAGCCGATGATCGACCCCAGGGAGAGGAACATCAGCCCCCAGAATCCGACCGCCCGGCGCAGATGACGGCCACCGCCCGCGCTCTCGCTCCCCGCTACGGCTGCCTTGCTCACGCGCGCTCCTGGTTCACCGGGCCGGCTTCGTCCTGGGACGCGGGCCCGCGCTGCCGGCGCGCGGCGCGTCGCCCGTGTACGGAGAGTAAACGCGTAGCGGCGCGTCAGGTTCCGGTTTGGGCGGGGAGTTCCCTCGTCGGGCCGTGTGGGCCGGTGCCGGGCGGGTGGGCCGGTGACGGGCGGGCGGGCGCTTGTGGGGTGGTTGTGGGGCCGTGCGGGCGCTCGTCCGGTGGGGATCGCGGGGCGTGCGCAGACCTCGGGAGGTGCGGGTGCGGCGCCGTTTTCCGTTACCGCCAGTGACTGGTTGACGGGTGGGCGAGGGGCTGTGGGGAGCCGTTGTGGGGCGGCGGATGGGCGTGGAACAGGGTGGCGTACAGGCCGTGGCGGGCGAGGAGTTGGGCGTGGGTGCCGGACTCCACCAGGCGTCCCTCGTCCAGGACCAGGATGCGGTCGGCGTCCGCGGCGAGGTCGAGGTCATGCGTGATCACGATGGTGGTGCGGCCCTCGGCGAGGCGCCGCAGGGGCCCGAGGATGCGCTGGGTGGCGAGGGTGTCCAGGCCGGTGGTGGGCTCGTCGAGGACGAGTACGGGGGCGTCGCGCAGCATGGCCCGCGCGATGGCGACGCGCTGGAGCTGGCCGCCGGAGAGCCGGGAGGTGCCGGGCGCGATGACGGTCTGATAGCCGTCGGGGAGGGCGGCGATGAACACCTCGGCGTCGGCGGCGCGGGCGGCGCGGACGACATCGCCGTGGGTCACGTCGTCGCGTCCGCAGGCGATGTTCTCCTCCACGGTGTCGTGCAGGACGAGGGTCTCCTGGGGCAGCAGGGTGATGTTGCGGCGGAGCCGGTCGAGCGGCATCCGGTTCACGGGGACACCGTCGAGCCGGATGCTGCCGGCGTCCGGGTCGTAGAACCGCAGCAGCAGGGCGGCGAGTGTCGACTTGCCCGCACCGCTGGGCCCGGTGATCACCACCAGTTCCCCGGGCACCGCGCTGAACGAGAAGTCCTGGAGGACCTCCGTTTCGCCGCCGGGGTAGTGGAAGTGCACCCGGCAGGCTTCCACCGCTCCGACCGCGCGGTTCGGCGCCGGGACGACGGTGGCGGGGTCCGGGTCGGTGACGGCGGGGCGGGCGTCGAGGATCTCCAGCAGCCGCTCGGATCCGGCGGTCGCCTCGGTGACCGTCAGCCCCAGCTGGCCGAGGTCGCGGATCGGCGGGTAGAGGTAGCCGACGAAGGCGGCGAAGGCCAGCAGCTCGCCGAGCGTCATCCGCCCCGCGGAGATCTCCCACGCGCCGAGGCCGATGATCGCCAGGACGCAGAGCGTTTCCAGGACCTCGACGATCTGCTCGTACAGCTCGTTGAGGCGGGCGCTGGTCACCGACGCCCGCAGCCAGCGGCGGGCCTCGCGGCGGAGGCGTTCCTGCTCGTCGTGCTGCCGGTTGTAGGCCTGGGTCAGGACGACGTTGACCAGCCCTTCCTCGACCACCGAGGTGATGGCGCCGTCGGCCGCGCGCTCCCGGCGGGAGACCTCCTTGACCCGGCCGGTGAAACGGCGGGTGGCGATCCAGAAGAGCGGGGCCAGGGCGAAGGTGACCAGGGCCATGTCCCAGCGCAGCCAGAACGCGGCGCCGGCGTAGAAGATGACGCCGAATACGGCCGTGGCCGCCTGCACCAGCCCGGTGACCACCAGCTGCTCGATGGCGTCCACATCGCCCGTCATCCGCTCGACCAGGTCACCGCGGCGGTTGCGCTGGAAGAAGTGCGGCGGCAGCTTCTGGAGGTGGGCGAAGACCCGGGCCCGCAGCCGCATCACGAAGCGCTCGGCCGTCCATGCGGCGAGCGAGTTGCCCAGATACCCCACCACCCCGCCGGTGACGGCCACGCCCAGCCACAGACCGGCCGGTGCCCAGAAGGCGCTGACCGAGCCCTTCTGAAGGGCGTTGTCGGTGAGGTTGGCGAAGACCAGGATGGCCACGGTCTCCGCGAACGCGGCCAGGATGGCGCTCAGACAGACGAGGAGGATCCAGCGCCGGTCGCCCCGGGTCAGCGGCCAGAAGCGCCGCACCGATTCCTTGAACCCCACCCGCCTGGTGCGGATCGGGGCATCCGCCACGAGGCCGCTGCCCAGGACCCGGTCCGCACCGGGCTCCAGGGGCGGTCGCGCGGCGGCCCGCGGTCCGGCCGCGGAGAGGACTGCGGCGTCACCGTCCTGCTTCGACACGGACGCCCCCCGTCCCACAGGCGGGGGCTCCGTGCTGTGTTGAGGCGACGCTTCACGGCGCTCCGGGCGCCGGCGTGAGCTGCGAAGGTGCATGGTCGCTACGTCATATCGTCGCTGCTCGGGCGGTTGACCGGGACCGGAAGGGGCCCCGCACACCAACGAGGCGGACCCGCGCGGTACGCGAGCCTGCCTCGGACTCAGGTTTTTGAGTCAGTGGTGACGACGCCTGCGCAGATACCTGCGTCCACGCCTCCTGCGGCGCCGACGGCGGCCGTGGTCGTGGTCGTAATCGTCGTCGTGCCTACGCCTTCTCGGGAAGACATTCCGGAAGCTCATTCTCGCCTCCTAGGATTTTGTTCCTTGTTATCGAACCGTTACCAGTTCGACAACTCCCAAGCTACGACGCTCACCTGTCTCCAACAAGCCGATTTGCGTGAAAATTCAGATATAGCCCAAGATTCTTGGTGAACATGGCAAAGCGTGCCGAATCGTCACTCTCCGGATACCGTGGAAGGAGAGCGCGACAGGCCGGTCCGGGCACCCGCAGCAGGCCCCGCAAGAGCCCGCCCGAGCACCGCTGACCAGCACCGTCGCCCCAGGTCAGGTCGCGCTGAGCGCCACCGTCGGATGCAGCCGGGAGGCCCGTACCGCCGGATAGAGGCCGGCGATGACCCCGATCACGAGAGTGGCACCCAGACCGCCGGCCAGGGACCAGGGCGGTACGACGGTGGTCCACCCCTGCGCCCGGGCGAAGCCGAAGGTGGCGGCGGCGCCGAGGGCCGCGCCCGCCAGCCCGCCGAGCGCCGACAACAACAGCGACTCGGTGAGGAATTGGATCCGGATCGAGCCGCGCGTCGCGCCCAGGGCACGGCGCAGCCCGATCTCCTGGCGGCGTTCCAGCACCGAGATCACCATGGTGTTGGCCACGCCCACCCCGCCGACGAGCAGCGCCACCGCGCCCAGGCCCAGCATCAGCGAGGTCAGCCCCTTGTCGGTGGCGGCCTTGGCGGCGAGGGCGTCGGAGGGCCGGGAGACCTTCACCGAATCCTCGTCGCTCGGGTTGACCGTACGGGCCAGGACCCCCTGGACCGCCTCCACCGAGGCGTCCGGCGAACGCTCGAAGATGACGCTCGGGTGGCCGCCGAAGCCCAAGTAGCGTTCGGCGGAGGGGTATCCGACCAGCGCCGTACGGTCCAGGGTCGGCACCAGCTCGATCGGCGCCAGGATTCCGGTGACGACGTACCAGCGGTCGTCCAGCAGGATCTTGCCGCCGGGCGCGCTGATCCCGAGGCGGTCGGCGGCCACCGAGCCCAGCACGACGGTGGGCAGTCGTTCACTGGCGCGGTTCAGCCAGCTGCCCTGATCGATACGGGCGTTGAGGCTGTCGAGCAGATCGGTACGGGCCGCCTGCACCGTGACACCCGCCGCCATCTCCTCCGGCACGGCATCGCTGCGTCGCACCCGGGCGTCGACGGTGCCGACGGAGGTGGCGTGCTGGACCGGGCCGATCCGCTCGACCATCGCCTCCGCGTTCTTGGGGAGTTTGGCGTCCTGGCCCATGGCGTCCTTGCCCGCCTCGGCGGTGAGCAGATTGGTGCCGAGCCGGTCCAGCCGGTTCATGAGGTCGGCTCGGCTGGAGGTGGACAGCCCGATGACCGCGACCATCGTCGCGATGCCGATCGCGATGCCGAGGGCGGACAGCACGACGCGGGTGCGGCGGCTGCGCAGGCCCTCGGCGCCGACCCGCAGCGCATCGGCCGGGGAGAGCCGGGCCGCCCGGAGTGCGGGGCCGCTCATCGGGTCACCTCCTCGGTGGGCTCCGGGAAGGAGCCGGGGGCGGCCGGAACCGCACCGGAGTCGTCGACGATCTCGCCGTCGCGGAAGCGGATCCGGCGGGGCAGCGAGTCGGCGATGTCGTTGTCGTGGGTGATGACACAGACGGTCGTCCCCGTTGCATGCAGTTCGCGGATGAGGTTCATGACCAGCTCGCCGGAGGCGGTGTCCAGCGCACCGGTCGGCTCGTCCGCGAGCAGCAGGTCGGGGCCGCCGACCAGCGCACGGGCAATGGCGACCCGCTGCTTCTCGCCGCCGGAGAGCTGGTGGGCGAGGTGGCCGGTGCGGTGCCCGAGCCCCACCTCTTCCAGGGCCGTACGGGCCCGGGCACGGCGCTCGCGCAGGCCCGTCCCGCCGTAGAGCAGGCCGTCGGCGACGTTGTCCTGGGCGCTGCGGCCGGGGGCGAGGTGGAAGTGCTGGAAGACGAAGCCGATGTGCCGGGCGCGCAGCGCGGAGAGCTGGGCGTCGGACAGCGTGCTGACGTCGTACCCGGCCACCCGGACCTCGCCCGAGGTAGCCCGGTCGAGGGTGCCGAGCAAGTTGAGCAGGGTGGATTTGCCGGAGCCGGACGGGCCGACGATGGCGGTCAGTTCGCCGCGCGCCACCCGGAGGTCCACGCCCCGCAGGGCGTGCACCCCGCCCGGGTACGACTTGGTGGCGCCCCGCAGTTCGATCACGGGTGGGGTCATTGCTCGGCCGCTCCGACCTTCATGCCCTCGGCCAGGCCGGTCCCGCTGACCTCGATCCGGCCGTCGGCCGTCAGCCCCGTCTCGACCGCCACCATGCGGGTCCTGGCCCCCTGGACCAGCTCCAGACCGTAGCCCCCCTCGCGCAGCGCGACGATCGCCTCGACCGGAACCGTCAGCACGTCCTTGCGGCTCTCACTGACGAACTTCACGCGGAGGGTGCCCTGCCGGTCCTTCTCGTGGACCTTGGTGCCGTCGTCGAGCGTGATCTCCACCTTGAGGGCGTCCCCGGACGAGCCACCGGAGTCGGCGGCCCCGGCCTCGCCGGACTCGGCTTCCTCGGGGGTCACCACGCCGCTGACCTTGCCGCGCTGGGTGGCTCCGCCGGGCATGGCGATCTCCACCTTGGTGCCCTTGGCGGCCAGCGCCCCGTCGGCCGCGTCGAGCTCGGCGCGGACGACCGGCTTGGTGGAGGCGATCGTCAGGACCTTGCTGTCCGGGCCGATGCGGTCGGCGAGGGCGGCGTCGGCGGACACCACCCGCACGGGGCCGCGCTGGAAGACGACGTCCCCCTGACCGATCTCACCGTCGGAGGTCACGTCGAGGGCCTTCTGCCACTGCTTGACGGCGGCCTTGGTCGCCTCGTCGAAGCGGACGTCCACATACAGCCCCGCCCCGAAGCCCAGGTCGCGGAGGTTGCGCTCCAGTTGGAGGACGTCCGGGCCGCGGGCGCCGGCCTTCATCGTGCGGAACATCGGTGTCGAGCCGTAGAGGAGGGTCACCGGCCGGGCGTCTCGCTCGTACAGGCGCTGCCCGAGCGAGACGGTCTTCCCCGACGTGGCGGCCTTGGTGACCGTGCCCTCCACGGGGGACTTCACCACCCGGCGCTGCGCGTAGTCCAGCCGCCCGTCGACGGTCTTGCTCTGGACCAGATCGGTGCGGGTGATCTCGGTGGTGGTGGGCGGCCCCTTCGGTCCCCGGCCGTCGGCCGAGGCGTCCTTGCCGGTGCCGGTCAGGAGCATGACCCCGGCGGTCGCCGCGGTCGCGGTCACCGCCGCCGCCAGGGCCACGAGCCCCCGGCGGCGCTTCGGTGCGGGGCTCACTGCATGCCGTCCAGGCCGTCGAGGAGCTTGTCCTTGCATGCCTGGCTGGCCTGCTTGTAGGTGGAGGAATCCGGCGAGACCTCGGGCGAGGTGGGGTTCGGGTCCCCGCCGGGGATGACATTGCCGTCCTGCAGCTGCGGGTTGGTGAACTTCGTGACGCCGTGGGCGCGCATGCACTTGGCGTGCGCGAGCATCGACTCATAGTCCTTCTGGGTGTCGCGGGACGGCTCCAGACTCATGGCCTTCCGCATCTCGGGCGCACAAGCGCCGCCCCGGCCGCCCTTGGCGACGTCGTCGTTGCCCGTCGCCTCCTGGAGTGCGTCGATCTTCGTCCAGTCGAGATAGCCGCTCAGCTTGGGATCGGGGTAGTCCTTGTTGATCTTCTTGCGCATGCACTGGACGAACTTCATCTGTGCGTCGTAGAACGCGCTCTTGCCCTTGGGCGCACCGCCCTGGGGCGAGTCGCCGCCCTTGGTCTGCTCGGTGGAGGGCGCCTTGCCGACGGAGGCGACCCCGTCGTCGGACGGCTCGGTGCCACCGCAGGCGGTGGTCAGGGCGAGTACGGGGACGGCGAGCAGCAGCGCGAGGCGTGCGGCACGGGGGCGGGGACGGGTCTTCTGCGTCATGCGGTCAATTTCCGGGCCGGAGTTGGTGGCTGCTCCATCGCCGCATGATGGGAACGTAACAATGCCGCCGGACCGCACTTCCGCCCTGTGGATAACTCCTGAGCTGCACAAGCCCTCGCCCATAATCGGCGTTATGCCGCACGTGCTGCTGATCGAGGACGACACCTCCGTACGCGACGGAATGGAGCTGGTGCTGCGCCGGCACGGCCATGCGGTCGATGCCGTCGGCACCGGCGAGGCGGGCCTGGAGCTGCTGTCCCGCCCGCGGGCCGGGGGCATCGAGATCGCGGTGGTCGACTTGATGCTGCCCGGCATCGACGGCTTCGAGGTCTGCCGCCGCATCCGCGGCCGGGGCCAGTTGCCGATCATCATGCTCACCTCCCGCGGCGACGATCTGGACGTGGTCAGCGGGCTGGAGGCGGGTGCCGACGACTATGTGGTCAAGCCGATCACCGGCCGGGTGCTGGAGGCCCGTATCCGGGCGGCGCTGCGCCGGGCCGGCCCGGCGGCCCGCACGGACACCGACGACTTCGCCGGGCTCGTCATCGACCGGTCCGGCCTGAGCGTCACCAAGCACGGCACCCCGGTCCCCCTTCCGCCCACGGAACTGCGGCTGCTGCTGGAGCTGTCGGCCTCCCCCGGCCGGGTCTTCAGCCGGGAGCAGCTCCTGACATCCGTCTGGGAGCACGACTTCCTGGGCGACTCCCGGCTGGTGGACGCGGCGGTCGGACGGCTGCGCGCCAAGCTGGAGGACCTCCCCGCCAAGCCGCGCTACATCCAGACGGTGCGCGGTTTCGGCTATCGCTTCGGGCCGGTGTGAGCGCGATGCGGACGAGGACGAGGAGCCGGGGGAAGCCGGCCGCGACGGCGGACGAGGGGTCCACCGCGCGCGTCCGTTCGCGGCTTCCGCGGCTCGACGGGCTCCGCGGCCGGCTCGTCATCACCGTCGTCGTGGTCGCCCTGATCAGCGCGGTGACGGCCACCGGGCTGGCGTACCGGGAATCGCGTGACGCGGTCCTCAAGCGGGCGCAGAGCGCCGCCGTCGAGGATTTCCGCAACCGCGTCGACCTGCTCGCGGCGGAGCTCGATGTCCCCACCGACCCCCGCACCATGGCCCGGTTCGCCACCGATGTCTCGTCCGGCCTGCGCGGTGCGCTGGTCGTCGCCCAGTACCGCGACTACACCGCCTCCTCCGACCCGTCCGCCGACCGCACCCGGATCACCCCCGAGCTGCGCACGGCCGTGCGCACCCAGTCCCGGATCTCGCTCCAGCGGGTGGAGCGCGGCGGGCAGCCCTGGCTGGTGCTCGGCGCCCCGGTCGGCCTGGACTCCGCGGGCCGGCACGGCAGCTCCGGCCGGCTGTCCGGGGTCGAGATATTCGCGGTGGTCTCCCTGGCGGAGGAGGCACGCGACACCGCCGATCTGGTGCGCAGTGTCCAACACGGCCTGCTGCCCGTGATGCTGCTGGCCGCCGTCCTGGCGCTGCTCGCGGCGCGTACGGTACTGCGGCCGGTGCGCAAACTGGCGCGGGCCACCCGCAGGCTGGCCGCCGGCGAGCTGAGCATCCGGGTCGAGGAGAAGGGCCGCGACGAACTGGCCGAGCTCGCCCACACCTTCAACGAAACGGCCGGTGCGCTGGAGCACTCCGTGGGCGAACTGCGCGCGCAGGAGGCCCTGGCCCGCCGTTTCGTCGCCGATGTCTCCCATGAGCTGCGCACCCCGCTGGCGGCCATGACCATGGTCTCCAGCGTCCTGGAGGAGGACGCCGACCAGCTCACCCCCGACACCGCGCACGCCGCCCGCACGGTCAGCGCGGAGACCGCCCGGCTGGCCCGGCTGGTCGACGACCTCATCGAGATATCCCGCTTCGACGCCCGCGCCGTGGCGCTCACGGTGCACGGGGTGGATGTGGCTGAGGCGGTGCGCGGCACGCTCGCGGCCCGCGGCTGGACCGACCGGGTCGAGGCCGATCTCCCGCCGGGCATCCGGGCCCGGCTCGACCGCCGCCGGCTCGATGTCATCATCGCCAACCTCGTCGGCAACGCCCTGCGGCACGGTGCCCCGCCGGTGTCCGTCACCGTACGGGCGGCGGGCGGCCATCTCACCCTCGCGGTCGCGGACCACGGCCCGGGGCTGGCCCCCGAGGTCGCCCCGCATGTCTTCGACCGCTTCTACAAGGCCGACAGCGCCCGTACCCGCTCCGAGGGCAGCGGGCTGGGGATGGCCATCGCCCTGGAGAACGCCCGGCTGCACGGCGGCACGATCGAGCTCATGCCCCCGGCGCCGGGCGTCGGCGCCGTCTTCGTCCTCCGCCTCCCCCACCGTATGGAATCCGCCTCATGACGCCTGCGCGCGCCGCCCGCATCTGCTGTCTGCTCGCCCTTGCCGCCACGGGCTGCGGCATCCGTCCCACCGGCGTCACGGACGGCGGCACCGCCCCTTCGGGGATCTCGCAGGGCATGCGGATCTACTTCGCCTCCGACCGCGGTCCGCGCGGGGTGCCCCGGCCCGAAGTGACGGTCGATCAACTCGACGATGTCTTCAAGCTGTTGGCCGGCGGACCGTCGCCGGCCGAGCGGGACGAGGGGCTGAGCAGCGTCCTCCCGGACGGCGAGTACCACGCCACCGCCCACCGGGGCCATGTCACCGTCACCGCCCCGCGCCTCGCCGTCACCTCCCCCCAGGACCAGGGCACCGGCCAGTTGGTCTGCACCCTCGCCCGGGCCGAGGTCCTCCTCCACGGCACCCGTCCGGACAAGGTCCAGGTGAGCATCGTCGGCGAGCAGGGCCGCGCCGGGCCGTACCAGTGCCAGCAGTTCCTGGGGCACTGAGCCCCGCCGAGCCAGGGGGTGTCTCTCCGGTCTCCGTGGGCACCTACCGCCTACGGCGTATCGGCCCGCACACCGCCGACGCCGCCGCCGGCGTCCAGGCGCGGGATGCGCCGCTGGGCGGCGAACGCGGCGGCGGGATAGCGGGGATCGGGCCGCAGGGCGTATTCGCGCAGACAGGCCTCGGTGAATTTGATGACGTGCTCGTCGCCGTGGTCGGCGGCGCGGGCGCCGAGTTCGCCCAGCGGTGGCAGCTCACCGAGCGACGACCGCCAGGCCGCCGTGCCCTCGTCGCGCCGGTCGGTGGTGAAGGCCAGCAGGAACGCCGTCTGTATTTGCCACAGCCGGTCCAGCGTCGGCTCGTACAGCTCGGGCGGCAGATGCGGGAGGACCAGGCGGACTGCGGCGGGCGCGGTGACGCCGTGGATCAGCGGGACCGGGTACACCTCCGGGTGGCCCAGGTAGACATCGGCGAACTGGGTCGTCATCTCGGACAGCATCCGGGCCGCCGGTTCCTGGGCGGGCCACTCCAGCGCGTCCTGGTAGCCGGGCAGTTCGGCGAGGGTGTCCAGACGGTGCCGGGCGGTGCCGGGTCCGAGCCCGCCGCCCTGCGGCACCCGGGGCAGCGCGGCGACGGCGGCCGGCAGGTCGTAGCGGCCGCGCAGCCGGGGCCGGCCGGGCAGCGCGGTGTAGCGGGCGGCCCAGTACGCCAGCCCGCGCGCGAGTTCGTTCAGCTGGAGCCGGGTGGGCTCGCCGCCGGCGGCGTACAGGCCCCGTACCGCGTGGGCGGTGCGGATCAGGCCGTGGGTCAGTCCGGCGAACAGGCCCGGGAGCAGGCGCGGCCACCACCGGACGAGGACCTCGCGCCAGTGCGCCCCGGCCAGTTCGCGGACGAAGAGCAGCTCCCAGTCCCCGGCGCGGGGGAAGTCCCCGAGGGCGGGGCGCCAGGAGGTCTCGTCCGCGGGGTCCAGGGCGAAGCGGGCGGCGGGCGGCTCATGGTGCTCCATGGCCCTTCGGTAGCGCCGGACCCAGGAGGCGACCGCGTCCGCCTGCCCCAGCAGGGCGAGCGCCTCGGCGGCCATCGGGCCGTGGTTGGCGAGATCGACTCCCTGTCCGCGCTCGTATCCGAGGTCGTCCATGCGCTCCAGCGCGTCATTGAGCGCCTCGTGGTAGCTGATCGACGGCATAAGGGCTCTACCTTTCGGATATCCCAACAGTTTGGAAACCCAAACCATCTAGGATGCGCAGTATGCCGCACACGCACGAGGCCGGGAAGGCGCCCCGGGTACCGACCCCCGACGAGGTCGAAATCGTCGGCCTGGTACCGCTGTTGGAGCCGTTCTTCCGTGGCGGGGTGGTGCGGGACCTGATGCCGGCGCCGCTGCGCGAGGCGATGGAGACGCACGGGCTGACCCCGCGCCACGGCGCCGTGCTCCCGCAGCTGCTGGCCGGGCAGCCGCTGACCGTCAGCGAGATCGCCCGGCGGCTCCATGTGTCGCTGCCCACCGCCAGTGAGCTGGTCGGCGGCCTGAGCCGGGCCGGAATCGTGGAGCGCGCCGAGGACCCGGCCAACCGCCGCCGGGTCCTGGTGTCCCTGGCCGCGGACTTCCGCCCGCCGCTGGAAACCTTCGTCGCCCGCCGGACCGAGCCGCTGCTGCGCGCCCTGGACGGGCTGTCGCCGGACGAACGGGCCGGGTTCCTGGCCGGCCTGACGGGCTGGGTCCGCGAGGTCCAGGGCGAGCGGTAGGCGTACGGGGCGAGCACGGGCGAGTCCGGCCGCCCTAGGAGGTGTCCGCCTGGCTCGTGCGCCCCCAGGCCCGCTCGTCCGGCTCAGGACCGCTTGGTCCGCATCAGGAACAGGCCCACCCCCGAGCCGATCACCACGACCCCGCTGCCGACGCTGACCAGCACCTGCTGGACCCCGTCGAAGGCGAAGCTGGTGGCGACGTTGAAGAGGAGGGCGAGCACGAGCACGCACCAGAGCAGGGCCTTCATGGGAGTTCTTCCTTCCGGAGGTCGCCCGCCGCAACGGGCCGCGGCGGTATCGCTACGCCCCAGACTGCTCGCCGCCGGCCGCCGGTTCGAGGGAGCCTCCTCCCGAATGCGGGGTGTAGCGCGCTACACCCCGGCCGGGGAGCGCACCCGCCCGCGCCCCGGGTGACGGTCCCTTAGCCTGAGCCCCATGGGGGAGACGATGCGGCGGGCGGGGCGGGCCACGGCTCAGCTGATGACGGCGGGCGGGCTGGCGCTGCTGTCGTATCTCTTCCTCGGGCTGGTGTTGTTCACCGCCGTGGTGACGGTCATCGTGGTCGGCGCGGGCGTGCTGCCCGAGACGGTGCTGCTGCTGCGCAGGATGGCCGGGTTCAAGCGGCGGCGGGTGGCGGCCTGGTCGGGTGTGCCGGTGCCGGAGGCGTATCTGCCGATCGACGGGCAGCTGTCCGTACGGGTGCGTACCGCGCTCGCGGACCCGGGCACCTACCGGGATCTGCGCTGGCTCGCCGCCCACTTCGGCTACGGCTGGCTGCTGGCGTATCTCGCGCTGCCGCTGTGGGCCGTCGGGCTGCTCGTCGACGGGGTGTGGTGCGGGCTGCTGGGGCGCCGGGCCGTCGTCCTGCCGCTGATCGGGCGCCTCGCCGACCTCGACGCGGCCTGGTCGCATGCGCTGCTGCGGCCGTCGCCGGACAGCGGGAACCGGGCCCGGCTCGCCGAGCGGGTCGAGGAGCTGACCGTGACCCGGGCCGGCGCCGTCGCCGCGCACGGCGCCGAACTGCGGCGTATCGAACGGGATCTGCACGACGGCACCCAGGCCCGGCTGGTGGCGCTCTCCATGCGGGTGGGGCTGGCCCGGCGGGCCTACGACAAGGACCCCGAGGCAGCCCGCACGCTGCTCGACGACGCGCAGAACCAGGCCGAGGAGGCCCTCACCGAGCTGCGTCAGGTGGTCCGCGGCATCCATCCGCCGATCCTCACCGACCGGGGCCTGGTGGGGGCGGTGCGGGCGCTCGCGGCGAGCAGCGGCCTGGAGGTGGCGGTGTGCGAGGACGGGCTGGCGGAGGGCCCGCGCGCACCGGCGGCGGTCGAGGCGGCCGCGTACTTCGTCGTCGCCGAGGCTCTGACCAACGCCGCCAAACACAGCGGCTCGGACCGGGCCCGGGTGGAACTCGCTCGCGGGCCCGGCCGGTTGACGCTGTCGGTACGTGACGAGGGGCGCGGCGGCGCGGAGACCGCCTCCCCGGGGGCCGCGGGCGGCAGTGGGCTGCTCGGCATCCGGCGCCGGGTCGCGGCGCTCGACGGGACCGTGAAGGTGACCAGCCCCGCCGGGGGCCCGACCGTGATCGATGTGGAGCTGCCGTGCGTGTGGTGATCGCCGAGGACAACGCCCTGCTCAGGGAGGGGCTGGTGCTGCTGCTGACCTCCGCAGGACATGAGGTGGCGGCAGTGGCGTCCAGTGGGCCCGAGGTGCTGCCCGCGCTTCTCGAACACCGTCCGGACGCCGCTGTGTTGGACGTCCGGATGCCGCCCGGCTTCCGCGACGAGGGGCTGCGGGCAGCGCTGGCGGCCCGCCGGGAGATCCCCGGGCTGCCGGTCCTCGTGCTGTCGCAGTACGTGGAGGAGGCGTACGCCGCGGAGCTGCTGGGCGGCGGCGCGAGCGGGGTCGGCTATCTGCTGAAGGACCGGGTGGGCCGGGTCGACGAGTTCCTGGACGCGCTGGAACGCGTCGCGGCGGGCGGCACCGCGCTGGACCCGGAAGTCGTCACGGAGCTGCTGACCCGGCGCCGGGACGATCCGCTCGACACGCTGACACCGCGCGAGCGCGAGGTGCTGCACCTGATGGCGGAGGGCCGGGACAACACCACGATCGCCCGGCTGCTGGTGGTGTCGGACCGGGCGGTCAGCAAACACATCGGCAATGTCTTCGCGAAGCTGGGCCTGCCGGCCGGCGACAGCGGCCATCGGCGGGTGCTGGCGGTGCTGGCGTATTTGAACGGGGGGTAGGGCGGGGGCGGGGCGGGCCGCGAAGATCCGTCCGGCCCGCGCACCGGCGTCCGGCCGCCCCCTCACCCGCCCGTAGCCCCGCTTCCCGGATACCGCCCCCGCAGCACCGCCCGCGCCGGCAGCAGTGTCCCCGCGCCGGTCGTCGCGGCCACCACGGCGACGAGCGCGACGGCCGGTGCGGGCGGCAGGTACGGCACCGTACGGGCCACCCCCAGGCCGAACGCCAGCAGCGGCACGACGGCCACCGCGGCTCCCACGGCCAGCCCGGTCAGTGCCAGGGCCGCCGCCTCCAGCCGCAGCATCCGCCGCAGGGTGCGCCGCCCCGCCCCCGCCAGCCGCAGCTCGGGGCGCCGGCCGAACGCGATCAGCGACAGGGTGCTGAGCACCGCGATCACCGTGAAGCCCCCGATCGCCGACACCGCGGCCACCGTGACCACTTCGGTGAGCGCTTGGTCCTCCGCCGCGACCCGTACCGGTGCGGGTGCGCTCTCCACCCGCGCGCCCGGCACCGCCGCCGCCAGCGCCGCCGCGACCGCCGTGCGGTCACCGCCCGGTGCGACCGTGACCAGCACCCGTGCGCCGGCCGGCCGCGACCGGTGCCGCAGCAGCTCGTCCCGGGAGAAGAGGAAGTCCCCCAGGGCCAGCGACCGTTCGTAGAGGGCGACGACCCGGAGCCGGGCCGGTGCCCCGTCGCCGAAGCGCAGTGTCACCGTCGCGCCGGGCCGCAGATCGAGCGAGCGCGCCCGGTCGGCACCGACCGCGACCGTGCCGGGCCGTAGTTCCCGTACGGTCCCCTCGCGCACCCCCGGGTCGAGGGTCCGCGTCAGCGCTTGCGGTGTGACGCCGAGGACCGGCAGCCGGTCGAGCCGGGGCTCGCCGGCCTCGCGCCGGGCCAGTACCACCGTGCCGGGCACCACGTCAGTCGCCGCCCGCACCCCCCGTATCCCGCGGATCCGTTCCAGGGCACCGGCAGGCAGCCCGCCGTCCGCCCGCACCGCGAGACCGGCCCGCAGCGCCTCGCGGGCCTGCGCCGCCCCCGCGTGGGTGAGGGTCGCCGCCGCCGAGAGCTGGACGCCGATGAACGCGGTGACCAGCACGACGGGTGTCAGCGCGGCTCCCGAACGGCGGGCCGCCGCACGGCAGTTGGCGGCGGCGAGATAACCGGCCGGACCGCAGTACCGCCGCAGCGGCGCCCCCAGCACCCGCATCGCCCCGTCCGCGATCCACGGCCCGAGCAGGGCACAGGCGCTCACCATCGTCACCGCCGCCGCCCCGGCCGCGGCCCCGGCGGCCGCCCCGCTCTGGAGGGCCGCGGTGCCCGCCGAGCTGACACCGGCGAACAGCAGCACCAGCCCGGTGACCTTGCGGGCGGTGCCCGGCGCCGCCTCACGCAGCGCCTCCGCCGGCCGCAGCTTCGCCGCCCCGGCCCCGGCGAGCACCGCCGCGAGCCGCGCCATCAGGACCGTCACCGCCGCGCTGACCAGCGGCGCGGCCCACACCCAGGGCGGCAGCGGGAGTTCGAGCCCGGCGGGCAGCGCACCGCGGGCGTCCAGCACCCCGCGCAGCGCGAGATACGCCGGGACCGCGCCCACGGCCCCCACCAGCGCCCCACCGACCGCGACCCGCCCCACCTCCTTCCCCACCGCCCCGCGCACCTGCCGCGGCGTCGCCCCGACCGCCCGCAACAGCCCCAGCTCACCGGCGCGTTGCCGCAGCGCCTGCACCACCGTCGACGACACCACCAGCAGGGCGGTCAGCACGACGGTGGCGGCCACCGAGCCGAGGAGCTCCAGGAGTCCCGCGCGGGCCGGTCCGGCGTCGAGGAACTCGGCGGCGCCGCGCCCGTTCCCGGTCAGTACGCGCAGGCCGGCCGGGTCCCCGTCGGCCCGTGGCCCGACGCTCCGGGCCCCCGCCGCGTCCAGTGCCGCCCGCACCCGGGCGGCCAGCACCTCCGTCGCCACACCGGGCCGGGCGAGCACCCCGACCGCGTCCAGGGAGCCCGGATGCCCGGCCAGGCGGCGGGCCTCGCCGTCCGTGAAGTAGACGGCGTTCCGCGGCCCGTCGGTGACACCGACGACCGTGTACGCCGTGTCGGCACCGCCCACCCGCAGCACCGTGCGCGCCCCGGCCCGGGCCGCGCCGCCCACCACCACCTCGTGCGCACGCCACGGCGCACGGCCGTCCCGTAGGGCACGGGGCGCCAGCCGCGCGGCCGTCCAGGGCCGTCCGACGGCGGCGTGCCCGGCCCGCCCCACCGGGAACACCGCGTCGGCGACGGCCGCCCGCACCCCGGGCACCGCCCGCACCACATCGAGGGCGGCCGCCGGAACGCGCACCCGCTCGGTGAGCCCGGCCTCGGTGGTCCGGGGACTGCTGCCCCACGGCGTGGCGGTGAAGCGGGTGTACTGGTCCCCGGCCACGACGAGCGGCGCCGCCGCGTAGCGCGCCACCCGCGGATGCCCGAGCCCGGCCGAGGCGAGGGCGAGCGTGAGGGCGCCGAGCAGCAGGGACGTGACGGCGAGCGCGGCGAAGACGGCGGCCCAGGCCCTGCGGTGCGTACGGGCGGCGCGAGCGGCGAGGAACGTAGTCAACCTCATGCGGCCCGGCCTCCGTCCGGCGTCTCGTGCCGCCCGTAGCCGTCTCGCTCGTGTTCCTCGTCCCGCCCGTAGCCCTCTTGCTCGTGTTCCTCGAACCGCCCGCATCCGTCCCGCCTGTGTTCCTCGTACCGGCCGCATCCGTCCCGCGCGTGTCCCTCGTCCGGCTCCGCGCCCGACCCGCGCCCCAAGTCCCGCATGATGCGGCTGACTTGTGCCGCGCCGGGGCGTGTCGCGCTCCCGACGACCCGGCCCCCGGCGAGGAAGACGGCCTCATCCGTCCAGGCCGCGGCGGCCGGGTCGTGCGTGACCATGACGACGGTGTGGCCGTCCCGGTCGACGGCCCGGCGCAGCAGGGTGAGCACGTCCTGTGCGGCGGCCGGATCGAGGGACCCCGTGGGCTCGTCGGCGAAGATGATGTCGGGCCGGGTGACCAGCGCGCGGGCGACCGCGACCCGCTGGCACTGCCCGCCGGACAGCTCCGCCGGCGCGGCCTCCCCCCGCTCCCCCAGCCCGACGTCCGTGAGCCCCTGCCGCACCCGCTCCGTCCCGGGGGTACCGCCGAGCAGCAGCGGCAGCGCGACGTTCTCCGCGACGCTCAGCGACGGCACGAGCTGATGGGCCTGGAACACGAAGCCCACGCGCTCGCGCCGCAGCCGGGTCAGCGCGGCCTCGGAGAGCGAGGACACCTTCGTACCGCCGATGCGCACCGTCCCCGCCGTCGGCCGGTCGAGCCCGGCGGCGCACTGCAACAGGGTCGACTTCCCCGAGCCGGACGGCCCCATGACCGCGAGGAACCGCCCCCGGGGCACCGTGAGATCGACGGGGTGCAGGGCGACCGCCCCGCGCCGGTACTCCCGGCCGACCCCCTCCAGGGTGAGCGCGTCGGACACCCCCTCCGCCCGCTCTGCGGTAACTGTCACCGCACCGCGCCGCCGCCGGAACATACGCACGCCCTCTCAGTGGGTCGGATGGATCACCGGGCCACTGACGACGCTAGAAACGGCGGCGCGCGCGGAGGAGAGAGCACGGTCCCGTCTTCGGGGTGGAGCGCACTCCACCACGGGCACTCCTGTCCGCGGCGTCAGACGGCAGGCGGCAGACGGCAGGCGCCATGTGGCGTGTGGCGTGTGGCATGTGGCGTACGGCGGGCCGGAGTTCAGGTCTCACCCCCGACGGTCCCCTCGGGCTGGCAATCGGGGCACCACACCGTGCCGCGGCCCGCGAGTCGCTTCCGGCACAGGGCCGTGCCACAGCGCGGGCAGCGCGCCCCGGGGTCGTCGCGGTGTCCCGTGAGCCAGGAGCTGCGCGGCGGTACGCGGCCCGCGCGGCCCGCCGACCGCAGGGTGCGGCGCAGCTCCGTGTGCAGCCGGCCGTGTTCGCCGGCGGAGAGCGCACCGGCCCGTCGGGCGGGGTGCAGCCGGGCGCGCCACAGGATCTCGTCGACGAGCAGATTGCCCAGCCCGGCCAGTGCCGACTGGTCCATGAGGACCGACTTGAGGCTGCCGCGCCGCCCGGCGAGCACCGCCGCGAACCCCTTACGGGTCAGCGTCGCCGCATCCGGCCCCTGATCGCGCAGCATCCGGTCCAGCCCGGCCTCGTCGACCAGCCACAGCCCCTGGAGTTTGCGCTGGTCGCGGTAGCGCAGCTGGCGTCCGCCGGTCACGCTTCGACGTCGGGCAGTTCGGGCACGGCGTCACCCGCCGGTCCCCGGGGGCGCGGTGCCGGGCCCGAGGGCGCGCAGGCCCTGGAGGAGCAGCCCCAGCCCGAAGGCGAAGTGGGCCGTGAAATCCGTGCCGGCCACTACGGGCAACGCGGCGTCGAGATGGGGGTATTGCTCAGGGGTCACCGCCGCGCGCAGCCGTTCCGGGTCCGCCGGGCCGGCGTCCGTGCCCTGGCGGGCGGCCTGCTCCTCCAGGGTGTGGCCGAGGGTGAAGTGGACGACCGTGAGGGCGGCCCGGCCCGCGTCGTCGGCGGCGAAGCCCGCCTCCCGCAGGACGCCGATCAGGGCGTCGGCGAAGCCGAGGGTGTGCGCGCCGGTGGCGTGCGTACCGGCGTAGACGCGGGCGCCGTCGCGGTGGCCGAGGAGCGCCGTACGCATCCGGTGGGCCAGTTCGGCCACCCGCTCGCTCCAGTCCGGCGACCGGAGCGGCCGGTCGAGACAGTCGGCCAGCAGCACCTCGGCCATCGCGGTCAGCAGCTCGTGCTTGGTGGCGAAGTAGCGGTAGAGGGCCCCGGCCCGTACGTCCATGGCCTCGGCCAGCCGCCGCATGGTGAGCGCGTCCAGCCCCACCTCGTCCAGCAGCGCCAGGGCGACCTCGACGGTCCGTGCCTGGTCGAGCTTCGGGGGCCGGCCCCGCCCCGCGGTGGCGGGCCGGGTACCGGAGGGGCCGGGCGGGCCGGTGCGGCTGGTCGGGCTGGGGGTTGACTCGGCGCTCATGGCTCTCAGTATAGTGAACAGCGTTCACGTGAACACTGTTCACTAAATGCGCGGGCAGAGAGGCGGAGAGGCAGCCGATGGACGCCGATTACGACGACAAGGGGGCCGAGGTGGCGACCGAGCGGGAGGCCCAGCTGACGGACGCCGCTCCCGAGGTGGCCGACGAGGTCGATGTGCTCGTGGTGGGCGCGGGGCCGACCGGGCTGATGCTCGGTACCGAACTGGCGCTGGGCGGCGTACGCGTGCAGATCCTTGAGCGGCGAAGCACGGCCCAACGGGACTCACGGGCGCTGACCCTGCACCCGCGCAGTATCGAGCTGATGGACCAACGGGGCCTGGTGGAGCGCTTCCTGGCGCGCGGACGCCCCGTACCGGAGTGGCACTTCGCCGGACTGGACACCCGCCTGGACTTCAGCGCGCTGGACACCCGGCACGGCTACACCCTGTTCCTCGCCCAGGCCCGCACCGAGCAACTACTGGCGGAGCGCGCCCGCGAACTCGATGTGCCGATCCGGCGCGGATACGAGGTGGTCGGGCTGCGCCAGGACGCCGACGGGGACAGGGGTGGTGACGGGGACTGCGGCGGCGGGCGGGACGGGCGCACGCGGGTGGGCGGTGCCGAGGTGGACGTCCGCGGGCCCGGCGGCGGGCTGCGGACCGTCCGCGCACGGTATGTGGTCGGCTGCGACGGCGGCCGGAGCGCGGTGCGGCGGGCCGCCGGCATCGCGTTCCCCGGCACCGACGAGACCCTGACCGGCGCACTCGGGGATTTCGCGGTCGTCGACCCGGCGGCCCTCGACCGTGCGCGCGCCCATGGCGTCCTGGTCGCCCCGCTGGAGACGGACGGACCCGCGGACGGCCCGGCAGAGGGGCGGACCGGCGGCCTCACCCGGCTCGTCCTCATCGACCCGCGCCGGATGCGCACGCCGGCCGCCGAGCCGCTGTCGCCGGAGGAGTTCCGCAGCTCCCTGGTGGACCTCTGCGGCACCGACTGCGGGGTGGCGCAGCCCCGTTGGCTGTCGCGATTCGGCAACGCCACCCGCCTCGCCGCCCGTTACCGCGCCGGACGCGTCCTGCTGGCCGGCGACGCCGCCCATATCCACTTCCCGGCCGCCGGACAGGGCCTCAACACCGGGCTCCAGGACGCGATGAACCTGGGCTGGAAGCTCGCCGCCGAGATCAACGGCTGGGCACCGCCCGGACTCCTCGACAGCTACCACACCGAGCGGCACCCGGTCGGACGGGCGGTCACCGAGAACACCGAGGTCCAGACCCTGCTGCTGGAGCTGACCCTGCTCCCCCCGTACCGGCGCCCGGCCGCCGCACTGCGCACGCTGCTGACCGAACTCCTCGGCATCGAAGAGGTCAACCGCCGCCTGGCCGACCGGATTTCCGCGCTCGACACGGCCTATCCGCCCACCACCGCCGACGCCGACCCCTTGGTGGGACGACGGATGCCCGATATCGGCCTGACGGCGCCCGATTCCGCGGCCATCCGCGCCTACGAGCTCCTCCCGCCCGGCCGCTTCGTCCTCCTGGACCTCGCGGGCGACGATCAGCTACGGCACACCGTCACCCCCGGCTGGGGCCCCCGGGTGACCGCCCTGACCGTCACCCGCCACGACCACCACGCCGACCTCGACGGAGTACGGGAGATCCTCATCCGCCCCGACGGCCACATCGCCTGGGCCACCCGCACACCGGCCCTCCCGGCCCGCCGCATCGAGCGCCACCGCGCCCTGACCGCCTGGGCCGGCGCGGCCGCGCGGGGGTAGCGGGGGCGGCTCAGGGGGTGCGCGCCGCGCACGGGGGAGGCGCGGCGGGGTCAGGCGGTCGGCCCCGCGCCCGGGGTAGTCGCGGCGGGGTCAGGCGGTCCGCCCCTCCGCTCGCCGGCGGTACGCACCCTCACCCCGGTTGCAGCGCGGCCGCGAACTGCGGAAGGGCCACCAGCAGCAGTGCCGTTCCCGTTTCGATCCAGCGGTACTTGGAGCGGATGATCGCGCTGGTGCGCCGGACGGAGTCCAGGAGCGGGCCGGTGGGGTCGTGCGCGATACGGGCGAAGGCGTGGCTGAGGCCGTCGCCGTCCTCCCCCCGTCCGATGTGCTCGAAGTAGCCGGGGCCCGCCAGGCCGGGCTTCCTTCCCCTGCGCCGCCGGGGGGCGATGGCGGAGACGAAGCAGACGATGGCCAGCAGCGCGGTGGTGACCGCGCCCCACCACAGCACATCCGCCTTCCAGGAGGCGGCCGCCTGATGTGTGGCGGCGCCGCGGGTCACCGTGATGAAAGCGCCGAGCACCGCGCCCATGAAGCCCAGCAGTACCGCGGCCTTGGTGTCCGCCCGCGCGATCTCCACACCGTTGGCGGCCAGGAAGCGTTCCATCGCCGCCAGGGTCTCCGGGTGCGGCGTCCCTGGCGCAGCAGCGGGCTCGCGGCGGTCACGCAGGGTCCGGTGCGGCTGACGGTGCCTGCGCGGAGCGGGGCGTCGGCGCGCCACGGCGGCCCCGGCCCGCGCGCCCCGCTGCGGCACGAGGCGCACCGAAGGACGGGGGAGCGCCGCGCGCCTCACACCGACCACTCCTTCGCCGGCCCGCGCCGGTGGCCGTTGACCCCCGGGCCCCCGGGCCGCTTGTCCGCCGGCGCTTCCTGCGGTGCCGACGGTGCGGGCACCCGGCGCCCCAGCCCGGCGAGGCGGTCCCGCAGCAGACCGGAGAGTTCCTGTCGCTCCTGCTCCGTCAACTCGCCGAGCAGCCCGGCCATTTCGTCCTGCCAGGTGGTCTCCTCCTTGAGCAGACCGCGGTGGTTCACCGTCCAGTCCAGCACCTGGCCGACCTGGTCGGGGTGCCGGACCAGCCAGAGCGCCGCCAGCGACACCGGGCCGTTGCGCACGGCCTGCTCGCAGAACTGGAACTCCTCCCGCCGGTTGGCGGTCCAGGAGTACGGCAGCCCGCCCCCGCCGGGCTGCCCCAGCCGCAGCTCGCCCTCCGATTCCTGTCCGCTGATGTCCGTCACGCGGTAGGTGAGGCCGAGACCCTCCAGCTCCTGCGGCGCGGCCAGGTCCTGCATGATCTCGGGTGCGCCGAGGGTCTGCCCGTCGGCCGCGTGGGCGTCCTCCAGGTGACGCAGCCGCCGGTCGAGCTCCTTGCGGACCGCGTCCCAGCCGTCCGCGGTCCGCGAGCGCACCACCTCCACCGGGTCGTGCACCCACCACAGCACCCGGAGGTCCACCGCCTCCGTGCCGTAGGCGGTGGGCAGTGCCACGCTCCGGGTCCCCGACTGCTCATGGAGCTGCACATGGAAGGCGCTGTCGTAGCCGCCCAGCAGCCTGGGCGCGGAGGACGCCTGCGCGGCCACCTCGTCGGCCGTCCCGAGCGGTGACCGGGTCCGGGAGCCCAGTACCTGGTAGGCGCCGCTGTGCTCCCGCAGCACCAGGGCTCGGTCCAGGCGGCCGGACCAGCGGTGCCGCAGGATCTCCCGCCAAGGGGCCTGTGCGGCGGGGGCGTAGACGGGCTGGTTGCTGTCGGTCGTCATGACGTACTCCCGTTCGGGTGGGTGCTGCCGTTCACCGGCTGCCATGGCTGCTCGCCGTTCCGCCAGGTGTTCAGGGCGTCCCGGGCGATGGCGAGCCCGGCGAGATCGGGGATATCGGCCCGGTCGATCACGACGAAGAGGCGGAGCACCCCGTGCCGGAAGTCCGCCGCGAGCGCGCTGAGCAGGATCTCCACAGCCGTCCGCGGCAGGTCGCCCCACGTGGCCATCCGGCACCACCAGAGCACCGCATTGCAGGTCGCCGCGAAGCGCTGCTCGTCGTTGAGTGTCCGGTGGACGAGGTCGATGATCTGCGCCGCGTATTCGCCGTCGCTGGCCAGCTGCTCCTGACACCACGAGGTGTTCTGGAGCAGTTGCGGGAAGGTCCAGAGCGCGATGTCGGCCAAGGCCCCCTCGCCGTCGGCCCATTCGGCCAGATGCCGGAAGACCGTGGCCTGGCTGCCGGAGGCGAACAGACCGCCCAGCGCGTCGCGGACCGCCCGATCCACGGTGAACTCGTGCTCGTCGTCCAGACGGCGGGGCACATTCCGCAACAGCCGCATGGCCACCTCGGGACGGGAGGCGCCGAAGTCCGCACCGCAGGCGTAGGCGACGGTGGAGCGCACCTGCCAGCTCCGCTGCGCGCTCCACCGGCTGAGGCGGTATTTGACCTCGCGGGCCAGGACGGGATCTCCGGCCGCCATGCCCAGCGCGTACGCGGCGATGGTGCGGCTGCTCCGGCGCGAAGACCTGGCGAGGGTGCCGATGTGCTCAAGAGCCCGGCGGCCCCCTCCCCAGCCCGCGGCCCGGCCCATCACCCGGCCCACCGGTTCGGTCAGTTCCTGCTCGTTCCTGAGGTCCGCCATCCACTCGGTCAGCAGACCGGAGAGGTGTCCGTACTCCCGCCAGACATGCCGCAGTACGGCCTCCGCCTGCCGGTGGCGGGTGAAGCGCACGGCCTCCACGGCGTAGGTGTAGCCGGAGTTCGAGTGGATCTCCCTAGGGGAGCGCTCTGCCCGGACGCTCCGCAGGAGTTCGTCCAGCGACCGCCGGAAGACGAAGTGCGGGTTGGGCCGCGGCTTCCGCTCCCGGTCCCGCCGGCCGTCTTCGTGGGAGCCGTCGGCGCCCTCCGGCAGTGCGGAGCTGAGCCGCCCGTCCGCCAGGTGCAGGAGCCGTTCCGCCTCCTCCCGCACGATCCGGTGGTCCAGCCCCTCGAACACACAGGTCGCGAGGAGGAAGGCGAGCCCGTCGGCGTCGTCCCGCAGCCGCGCGAGCAGGTCCGGCACCTCGCCCTCCGCAAGGAAGCTCAGCCTCTTCTGGATGTCGGCGAGGTCCGGTCCACCGTCCTCCGCGGTGGCCACCGCGGCCACCAGCTCGGCCACCTGGGCCGGCACCAGCTCCGGGGCGAGCAGCTCGTCCAGCAGCCCGGGTTCCAGGAGGGTCAGCCGCCGGGCGCGCTCCGACGGGTCCGGTACCGCGGCCTCGAAGCGGGCATCGAACACCGCCCGCGCGGCCGGTGGCGTACACCGGACGGGAGTGACATGGAGCTCGCGCGACAGGCGCCGGACCAGTGCCGGGTCGTCCGGCAGCACCACCACCATGCGGGCGTCGGCCGTGCTCAGCAGGCTCTGGAGATGGCGGACCATCCCCGGCTTCAGGGGGTACTCGGGCAGCAGCCCGTCCACCAGATAGCCGCGGGTGTCGCGGTGCCTGGGGCGCCAGGAGGCGAGGTTCATATCGCCGTCGACCGCTCGCAGGCTCATGCTTCCGCCGCTGTGCCGGTGCAGCAGGTTGAGCGCCGCGGTGCGGCGGCCGGTACCCGGCTCGCCGGTGAGGAACAGCAGTCGGCTGTCGAGTTCGGCCAGGGCCGCGGGAAACCAGTCGGGCTCCGCGAACCCGGCCTTGGCGTCGAGGATCTCGACCGCGGAGAGGGGTCCCTCGTGCGCCTCGACCCGCCGCCCGCCGGTGCCACCGGGGCCCCCGTTCTCCACCCGCTGACCGCCGTGCACGGAGCCGGTGTTGATGTTGGCGCGGGGAGCGACGATCACCGGGTAGGGCTGACGGCCGAACGGCAGACCGGAGAACTCCCCGCCGTGGAGCGCGTACTCCACCGCCGCCTCGTCGAAGTCCCCCTCGTCCGGGTCCGCGAAGCCGATATCGCCCTCGGGCGGCTCCTCGCCCGCTGCCTGCGGTTCCGGTGCCTCGCGGGACGCCCCGTCATTCTGCTGCGGGATATCCGTACGCGCGTCCTCGGCGCTCATCGGCGGCCCTCGTGCTTGTCGCCGTGGACCGTGTCGCCCTGGTTGCCGTGCACCGTGCCGGCCTTATTGCCGCCGACGTAGTCCCCGCCGAAACGGTCGCCACCGACGTAGTCACCGCCGATGTAGTCGCCACCGGTCTCGACGTTCTGGACGCTCTGACCGCCGTACACGGTCCCGCTGTTGATGTTCCCGCGGTCGGCGCGGTTCCGCACCTGCGGGGCGGGTTCCCGGCGCCCGGCGCGCCGGGAACCCGCAGCGCGCTCCGTATTGCCGGACTCGTGGTCCTCGACCACCCGGTCACCGAGGATGCGGCGGTCGTACAGATTGCCCGACGGCGCCGGGACGTACAGCCAGGCCGCCTGGTCGAACTGCTTGCCCTCGACGGTGGCCGGCACCTGAAGGAAGTGATCGGGGTGCCGCCCGGTGTAGCCGCTCACCACCGCGTCCTGGTAGCAGCGGTCGGAGAGGATGGCGGCTACCTGGGTGATGTTGGCGCTGGAGGCCGCCAGCATCGCCTTGACCGGGCGGGAGTCGAGCAGACGGTGGGTGTCGTTGCGCGGTGTGCCGTTGCCGTCGTACTCCTCCCCCGTGTCGGGCAGCGGGCCGATGTGGAGGCTCACCCTGAGCCGGATGCGCACCGCGCCCGTGGAGTGCAGATGGAACTCGGTCAGGACGTCCTGCAGGGTGCTCAGCCAGGGGTGGATGACGAACGGCATCTTCGCCGGGTCGAAACCGAAGACATACCCATCACCGGTGGAGTCGGGGAACCTCCGCTCCGCCCAGACCTCCGCGATACCGGCGCGCTCGAACGAGGTCTGGAGGAGCTGGGGGATGGCGCGGCTGATCGAGCCGTGCTCGATCGCCGGATATCCGGTGAAGTCCTTGGCGTCGACCGCCACGATCCCCCGGTACGGAGGGAGCAGCCGGCTACGGCTATGGGGCAGAGCGCTGGCTTCGGGCAGGTCCGGGCGGGACGGTGACATCGGAACTCCTTGGCTTTCCCGTGCGGTCTTCACCGGGTTCACGGACCGGCGACAGGCAGTCCATGAAGCGGTGGCTGAATCCCTCGTTCAGCTCCACGACCCGAGTCTCGCGAGCGGCGGTCCCCCGGTGTGCACCCGCAGTGCACTGACGGCGTGACGCGCGCCACACCGGATGGGAAGTCAGCTCCCGGGAGCAGTGGCCACCCGGCGCAGGGCGGTCAGATCGCCGAGGACGATGCGTTTCCGTCCGGCCTGTACGTCGCAGGACTCCAGCTCGGCGAGCGTCGCCGAAATCGTGTTACGGGAAATGCCCAGGTACTGGGCCAGTTCATGACGAGTGAGGGCCAGTTCCAGCGGCTCGCCGGGGAGGCCGGCCGGATGCCCGGAGATATCGGCCAGACCCACGAGGGTGGCCGCCAGCCGGGTCAGGGTGTCGCCGCCGCCGCGGGCCTCGTCCGACTCTCGCATCCTGGTGAAGGCATACCGGACCAGCACCGGAAACAGGTCGTGGTCCACAACGAAGCGCAGGAACTCCGCCTTGCCGACGACCCCCACGGTGCACGACGAAATCGTCTCCACGCTGGCCGACCGCACATCATCGTCCAACACCGCGACTTCGCCGAGCAGTTCCCCGGGCCCACGGAACGCCAGCAGCGTGAGGTCCCCGTTCCGCTCGCGCCGGAGCACCTTGGCCGCCCCGCTCAATACAGCCAGCACATGCGTCCCGGGCTCCCCCTGCCGGAGCACCATGCTGCCGGCCGGGTGCCGGCGCTCGAAGACATGGCCCAGCAGGTCCCGCCAGACCGCATCTCCCACGAAGTGACGCAGTGTCCGACCCGCCGGGACCGGCGCTCCCCCTATGCGTTCGCCCATATGACGACCCTAGGAGATCTCCTCTCGACGCGTGGGACGAAGCGGCGGACGCGATCCGTCCGCCCCGCCTCTCATCCCCCCTCAGCCCGCAACCCCCGGGCGTCCCGGTCGTCCATGGCGTCCTGGGGTCCCCGCGTTGACCGGGTCCACCGGGCTTGCCGAACTTGCGGGCCGGTCACGCTTCTCCGGGCGGTCGGGGGCCTGCGAGTCCCCCGGGTGCTCGGAGTGGTCCAGGTCGTCCGAGGGGTCGGAGCTGCCGGAGGTGTCCGGGGTGTCGGAGCGGTCCGGACGGTCCGCGGGGTCCTGGCCGTCGGCGCGGTTCGGGCGGTCGGTGCCGGCGGGCTCCCGGTCGCCGGCGGCAGGGTCACGGTCCCCAGTGGCGGGGTCACGCTCGTCGGAGCGGTCCGGGTTACCCGACGAATCCGGGCTGTCCGAGCGATCGGGGCTGTCCGACCGGCCCGGGTCCTCCGGGCGGTCCTCGTCGTCCGCGGCAGGGACCTCTTCCCGGGGGCCGTCCGAGCTCAGTTGGAGGCTGCCGAATCTCGCGGTGAGCCAGCCGCGGGCGCGCACGACGGTCACCACGGAGCCGGTGCAGTCGCGGCCGTTGTACAGGACGAGGTCGGTGGGGGTGTCGTTGTCCACCTCGCCGTAGCCGTCGCCCACTCCGTAGCAGTGGTCGTCGCCGGGGTCGAGGATCTCGTGCGGCCGGTTGTCGGGCCGGGTGTGGTACGTGATGACGCCGGTGATGGCATGCGCGCCGGAGGGAGCGAACGCGACGAGCCCCCCGGTGAGAGCCAGCGCACCAAGGAAAGCGATCTTGCGTCGCACAGTCGGAACTCCTGTCAGCCATGGCGGCGGGCCGGTCCTGGGCCTGGCCCTTGCGGGATGTCGCCATGTGGGGTTCCCGACGGCCTCTTGGGATATTCCCACCGAAGGGGATATTCACCGTGCAGCAGGACATTACGGGCGGCATCGGTGGGGTGGGTGGCATCGGTGGGGTCGGTGGGGTCGGTGGCATCGGTGGGGTCGGCGAGGTCAGCGAGGTCGGCGGGACCGGGGCCGACCCCAGCCCCGGCCCCGTCGCTCAGTTCTCCCGCACCGGCCGGACGCTGCCCAGCCAGAGGACGTCGCGAGCGCGGGTCATGGCGACGTAGAGCTGACTACGGGCCAGTTCGGCGCGCTCGTGGGCGGTTTCGGCGGGGTTGCGGCCGTCCGGGGTGCCCGTGGGCGGTGGGGTGTCGTGCTGCGGCAGATAGACGCGCTTGAATTCCAGGCCCTTGGCACGGCGGTAGCTGCCGAGTTTGACGGCCTCCACCGGGTGGCCGTCGTAGCGGTCCAGTGAGCAGACCCGCAGGCCCGCCCGGGTGAGGAGGCGCTGGTAGTGCTCGATGGCGCGCTTCGCGGGGCACAGGACGGCGGAACCGGCCAGCTCCTGCGGGGTCAGGCCGCGCAGCGCGGTCAGCAGCGCCTCGTCGTGTGCGGCCGGGGTGGGCAGTACGGCGCGCTGCACCTCGCCGTCGTGGTAGGTCAGGTCGATGTCCCGGCGGCCCGGGGTGCGCAGCCCGTCGAGGTCCTCGAAGGCGTCCTCGGCGACGACGGAGAGCGCGGTGTCCACGATCTCCTTGCTGTTGCGGTAGTTGGCGCGCAGCACCTGGCCGCGATCGCCGCGGATGTCGATGCCCGCGTCCGAGAGGCGGAACCCGCCCGGGTAGACGGCCTGTTGGCCGTCGCCCACCAGGAGGAGGCCATTGGGGGTGTCGCCCACCAGGGCGTGCAGCAGGCGCACCCCGACGAGGGTGAGGTCCTGGACCTCGTCGACGACGACGGCCGCGTAGCCGCCGTGCCCGATCCGGCCGGCCGCCTCGGCGAGCGCGAGGGAGAGCACATCGTTGAAGTCGTGGACGGCGCGCTCGGTGCGCTGCGCCTCGTACGCCTCGTACAGGGACCAGACGGCCTGCCGGTGCGGGCGGCGCAGCCCGGCGCGGCGGCGACGGCGCGGCAGCGCGGCGTACTCGTCGAAGGAGGTGATGCCGCGGCCCTTGATGACGTAGTCGATCTCCTCCCGCCAATACGGGTGCAGCGGGTCGATCTCGGTCAGACAGCTGTTCCGGCCGACGTGTTTCCAGGCGAAGCTGAAGGCCGTCTCCGCCTTCTCCTTGTGCAGATGGACCGGCACGCCGCGGTCACGCAGATAGTCCTGGGCCCAGGAGTGCAGGCTGCGGAAGTCGACCCGGTCGGCCACCGCCGGGGCCATGGTCTTCAGGAAGGTGGCCTGGACGCGGGGCAGGTTGTTGGCGAACGTGACGTACAGGATGCGGCCGTTGGTGCGCTGGGCGAGGTAGGCGGCGCGGTGCAGGGCGATGACCGTCTTGCCGGTACCGGCCGGGCCGCTGATCCTGGCCGGACCGGCCCAGTTGCGCCGTACGAGGGCGAGCTGGTCCGGGTCGAGGAAGGTCATCCACTGCTCGATGGGCGCCCGGCGTGCCTCGTCGAGTGCGGCGTCCCGCAGCCCTTCGAGGTCGAAGAGGCCGTCGGATGCGGCGTCCGGTATTCGGGAGGCGGTGTCCGAAGTGGTGGTGCCTGGAGTGATGGTGCCTGGAGTGATGGTGTCCGAAGTGGCGGGGGCCGGGGTGGGGGCGGCGGGCGGGGCCTCGTACTCGGGGAAGACCCGTTCCAGATGCTCGGTGAGGGCGCGGACGGACTGGGCGGACAGCCGGGTGCGCTCCGACAGCAGCGCCGGCCCGATCTCGCGCTCGCCCAGCAGCCGCACCCGGCCCAGCTCCGCGTCGACCTGATGCCCCGCGAAGGCCAGCAGCGGGCGCACCGCCACCGGGGACATCCCCAGGGACGCCACCGCGCTCTCGGCGGCCTTGGTGACCGCGAGCAGCTTGCGGCGGTGCTCGTCGCGGGAGAACCCGCCGGCCCGCAGCCGGCCGGCGCAGGTCTCCGGGGCGGCCCGCCAGTTCTTGACGTCGATGACGAAGACTCCGCCGGGGCCGATCAGCAGCATGTCCACATTGGCCGCGCGGGTGCCCGGCCAGCGCCGGTCCACGAGCAGCCGCCAGCCCCGCTCGGCCAGCATCAGCAGCTGGGCGGCGACCCGCTGCTCCCCCTCGCTCGCCGCCTCCCAGCGCTCGGCCCGCGCTCTGGCGGCCTGCCACTGCTCCCGTAACAGCCGCTCCTGCCGGCGCGCCTGCTGCGCCCGCCGGGCCGCCGACGCACCCGCCGACCCGCCCGGTCCACTCCCTGCCGCCATCCTTCGCCCCCTCACCGCTCGCCCCCGAAGGCACGGGCCATGAACCGCCTCGGCCATGAACCACATGGGTCATGAACCATAGGTCGATGGCACATGACGCGGAAGTGCGCACGGGCGGGGCACGGGCGCATGGTGCGGAGGGTCCGCGGGGAGGCGGGTTACCCGCGGGACTTGGCGAACTCCACGAGCCCGGCGAACCCCTGACGGGTCAGCGCGAGCTGCGGGCCATTCGGGTCCTTGCTGTCACGGACCCGGACCAGGAACTCACCGGTGGCCGCCGCATGCTCCGGAGCCCACTCGATGCACTGTCCGCCGTTGCTGCTGTACGAGGACTTGGACCAGTGGAGGGAATCGGTCGTCACGGGGTGCCCTTTCGTGCCTGTTCGAACACGGCTACGGATGCCGCTTGGGACAGCGCTTCGGCTTGCAGCTGATGGTAGGCCGTCAACAAGGGCTGTACGTCGGCGAACGCAAGAGCCGATCCAGCTGGAGCGGCCATGATGCGAGGGCCGCCCACCACGCGCCGTATGCAGCTCTCGTCAAGAACCGCGTAGACCAGGGGCGCGGGAGTCCGGTCCAGAGATGCCTGTCGCTGAGCGAGGAGTGTCAGACGTTCTTCTGCCTGCTGTTCCGTGATCGATCCGCGTCGCAGAGCCCCCGTGGTGATGGCTGCGGCGTACTCCGGCGTCTGGAGCAACCCCGGAATGATGCCCAGCTCGAAGAGCCTGATCTCGGTCGCACGTACCTCATGAGCGACAAACTCAGGGAACCCCTCAAGGATCGCGGTGTTCCATACGGCCCGGCCCGGCCGCTCAAGCTGAGCACCCGTGCCGAACGCCTTGTCAGCACTCGCCGCGAAACGGGGAGTTGGACGGCGCCGACCGGATTCTACGGCGGAAATATGCGTCCCCGAGCACCCCATACGAACCGCCAACTCGTCCTGCGTCCAGCCTCGCTCATCCCGCAGCATGCGTAAACGCTGACCGAAGCGCGCACCGGGCGACCCTTCGGCATCCAGCTCTTTGCGGTTCACCATCGCGCAACTCAATACGGCGTGCGACACCCTGCGTGCCGAGCTGGCGGCGGCCGAGCGGGACGGTGACCGGTCGAAGGCCGTTGACTGCCGGGTGTTGCTGCGGCGGCACCCGGAGCACGACGACGTGCCGGTCGAGAAGAAAACTGAGCGGAAGGTCGGGAGCAAGGCCGAGCGGAAGGGGGAACCGTGAGGCCCCCGCACTCGGAGAAGGCCACAGCGGACCCCTTGGCGGGCACGCCGTACGAGGCAAGCCCCGAGGGCTGGTGGACGAAGCACGGCGGAGCGCTGGACGTGGAATCCGGCGTGATCTACATCCCGCCCGGTCCTGGCCTACCGCCGTGCCTCGTCCCGGAATGCCGGTGCTACCCGGCCTTCACGGCCGACCGGAAGAGCCCGGCCGCCGAGGTGCCCAGCCCCGTCGGCGCGCCCAGGCAGCCCGGCGAGCCCACCGGGTGGCGCAGCTCGGAGGACCGGTAGCGCCGGCAGTCCCGGTGCCAGAGGAGGAGGCCGGCCATCCAGTGCTCCAGCTCGCGGACGTAGCCGTCCACCGCCTCGCGTGCCTCCGGTGGGAGCTGGAAGTCGTCGTAGACGACGGGGAGTTCATGGGCTGCGACGTGCTGGAACTCCCGCATACGGGAGGTCATGAGGTCGTGGACGATGTGCAGCGCGGTCGGGTGGTCGCAGCCGAAGAAGGTCTGGACGACCAGGATGCCGTTGTGGATCTCCCCCTCGTATTCGATCTCCTTCCGGTACGAGAAGACATCGTTCATCAGGGCGGCGTAGTCGGCGGCGGCGTTCTCCAGTGCGCGCAGGGTGCGGTGCGGCGGATCTCCGGCGGGAGCCGCCGGCCGTGGCCGCGCCGGCTCAGGCTCATGGTGAGGTCGGAGCCGAAGGTCGCCCGGCGCATTTCGAGGTGGTCGACCGGGTCGGGGACGCGGTGCCGGAGCTGGTTGTCGAGCTCCCAGAGCCAGCCGGCGGTCATGGTGTCGACGGCCTCGCGGAACGCCCGGCGCGCCTCGGGGGCCAGGCCGGCCGTCGTACGGGGCCACAGGTCCGCCAGCCCGCGTTCCAGGGCGTTGACCGGCTCGGGCGGGGGCGCGGCGGCGTCGAGCGGCATGAGGGCCGACAGCCGCTCGGTGCACACCTTGGCCGAGGCGAGGTCGCGGGTGCGGCCGAAGACCGCCGGGTAGTAGTCGTCGGCGTAGAGGCCCCAGGCCAGCCAGGCGGCGTCCAGGTCCAGCTGCTCCGGGGTGGCGTCGGGGTGGATGCCGGCCGCCGCACCGCCGCCGTTCATGTAGCGGCTGGAGCGCAGATGCCATTCGTGGCCGCCGGACTGCCAGTCCTGGAGCCCCTTGGCGTACGCCAGCACCTGCGCGCAGGAGACCGGATTCTCCAGCACCAGGACGCCATTGCTCAGCTCGCCTTCCTCCTCCGTCTCGCGCTGATAGGAGAAGAGGTCGTTGCGCAGATGGACCGCGTCGGAAAAGGTGTCCCGCAGCACCCGCAGCGGCCGGGACGCGGCGACGGACGCGGGCACCTCGGCGCCGGTCGCGTACTCCACCAGCCCGGCCGACCAGGGCGCGCCCCCGACCTTGCGGCGCATCTCGATGTATTCAACGGGGTTGGGCACCCGGTGGATATGGATATTGGACAGTTCCCACAGCGACTCATTGAGCAGATGCTCGGTGCTTTCGGCGAACCGGCGCCGCCAGTGCCTTACGGAGGAGGAGCTTCCGCCTCCGCCCCCCTTGGGTCCGTAGTCACACCAACCGGGTTCATTTCTCGCTGACTTGTGGCACTTTTCTTTCGTCCGCGCCGGCGCCCCGGCCGCGCGCCGCCGCGGTCCGCAGGGCGAGCGCCGCCAGCGCCTCCGGCGCACCGGCCTGGCCGCGGATGCCGGGAAAGGCGTTGATGTCCACGATGAGGGGCGCACCGCCCCCGGCGTCGAGCAGATCCACCCCGTAGACGTCCAGGCCGAAGGTCTCGCCCACCCGGAGCGCGGCGGCGGTCCAGCTCGCGGGCAGCTCGCCGACCGGCAGCGGCAGGTTCGGCCCGCGGCCGTCCGGGGCAAGCTCCGAGCGGCGCAGCGCGGCGAAGAGCTGCCCGTCGACCACCCACAGCTTGTGGTCCCAGCCGCTGTTCGGGGTGAAGTCCTGGACCACCACCGGCTCCTCGGCCCAGTCGGCGGCCAGTTCCCGCAGCCGTACGGCGCTGTCGGCGCGGGCCACCAGGTCCCGGCGGCGGCTGAACCGGCTCTTGATCACCAGCGGGCCGTCCGGGGCGCCGGCCGCGGCCAGCTCCCCCAGGGTGGCCACGGAGCGGGTGGCCGCGAAGGGCAGCCCCGCCGCGCGCGCCATCGCGGCCATCGTCACCCGGTCCTGGCAGCGGGCGGTCGCCGCGGCCGAGTTGAGCACCGGTGCGCCGTGCTCCTCCAGGAGCGCGGCGAGCGCCAGCGCCCGGGGCGTCCGTGCCTTGAGGAGATAGACCTCGGCGAGCGAGGAAAAGTCGGGGCCCGGCCCCCCGGCGCCCGGGTCCAGGGTTTCGACCCGGTGATCCGGCGTCAGCAGCCCGGTGACCGCGGCCAGCAGCGGATGCCCGGGGTCCGCGGTGAGCAGACAGATCCTCACCGGCCGCCGCCGATCGACGCCGCGGGCCGGGTGGGACGGGGAACGGACGGCGCGGTGAACGTGGGCGGCGGGGTGGGCTTCGCGCCCGTCTGCCCGGTGGCGAACGCCTCCCGCCCCCCACGGCGGGCCAGGTCCAGGACCGCGGCGGACACCCGGGCGACCGCGTCCGGCACCTGACGGAAGCTGGGGAAGTCATTGATGTCGACGACCACCGGGCCGTCCGGCCCGAGGAGGATGTCGACCCCGTAGAGGTCGAGGCCGAAGACGGTGCCTATCTCGGCGGTGATCCGGGCGACTTCGGGGGTCAGCGGCACCTGCCGTTCGCGGACGGCGTGCGCGGGGTGCAGCGGGGAGCACCGTTCGGTCGCGTAGAGCTCACCGGCGACGCTGTAGACCTTCAGATCCGTACCGGAGTTGGGGACATAGGGCTGGGCGATGAGCAGCCCGCCGGCCGCTCCGTCGGGGCCCGGCTCCAGCAGCCGGTCCGGCGTCGCCACCAGCCGCACCGCGCGCCCGGAACTGCCGTCCGCGGGCTTCACCACGAGCGGGAACTCCGCCTCGGCTATCTCCGCGAACTCCTCGGGACGGGCCGCCGCATACGTCACGGGGACCGGCAGCCCCCTGCCGCGGGCGATCACCGCGGCCAGCGCCTTGTCCCGTACGCCACGGATGGCCCGGACGTCGTTCACCGTGGTCAGCCCGACCGAAGCGGCCGCCTCCAGGAGCGTCAGGCCCGGGCCGCCGGAGACGGTCTTGAGGACCCAGGCATCGTGGCTGCCGGCCCGGACCGCCTCGGATATCCGGATCAGCGAGCGGCCGGGCCAGACCACGTCCACGTGGTGGCCCCAGGCGCGGAGTTGGTGGATCACCTCCAGCGGCATGCCGTCATGGCGGTACTGCTCCTCCACCAGGAAGCAGAGTCTCATCGGGCACCCTCGTCATCGCCGCACGTCCACCGACCGTCCGGCAGATCCATGACACACCAGGATCCCATGCGGAGCCCGCCGGGGACGGTGCACCCACGCACCGGGCCCCGCCCCGTCCAGGGGCGCCTCCGGCGGCCCGCGCCTCCCCCGGCGCCTACGCCAGGAACGCCGAGGTGGCCTCCCGGAACCGCTCGGGATCGTCGAGCCACGGGAAGTGCCCGGCGCCGGGCTGAACGACGAGCCGGGCGTGCGGAAACAGGCCGGTGAACTCCGCCATCGCAGGCGGCGGGGCGCCCAGGTCCACCTCCCCGGCGAGCAGCAGCACCGGCCGCCCGAATCCGGCGAGCGCCGCCCGGGTGGCCTCCGGTGCGAAGGCGCCTTCGGCACCGAAGACGGCCGCGGCCGCCGCGTTCCGCTGACCGTCCTCCGCGGCCCGGTGCGCCTGCGCCGCCGCGTCCCAACGCCCGTAGAAGAACGGCGCGATGACCTCCCGGCAGTCGTCCGCCGGCCTGCCCGCGACGAGCGCCTCCAGGGCCGCGAACGCGGGGGCGAACCACGGCTCCTCGTGGCGCAGCCGCGCGGTCTCGCGCCGGAGGTCTCCGCTGATGACCAGCCCGACGGCCAGGACGCTGGGCGTGATCAGTGCCAGCTTGCCGACGCGGTCCGGGTGGCGGCCCGCGTACAGCGCCGCGAGATTCGCGCCGGCACTGTGCGCGAGCAGGTCGGCGCTTTCCAGGCCGAGGTGCTCGCGCAGCGCCTCCACATCGTCGACGAGCCGGTCGCAGCGGTAGGAGGCCGCGTCCGCCGGTATCGCGGAGCGGCCGGTGCCGCGCAGATCCAGCCGGATCAGCCGGTGGTGCGCGGCGAGGCCGCCGAGGTCGCCGAGGTAGGCGGAATCCTGCATCGGTCCCCCCGGCAGGCAGATCACCGGGGGTCCGTCTCCGGACACGTGGTAGGCGAGCGTGGTTCCGTCGTGCGCGGAGAAGGTGGGCATGCCGGCGACCTTGGCAGCGGCGTCCGCACGGAGCAACCGGTTTCCCGCGCCTCCGCACGCCGGACGCCGAGACCTCCACCCGGCCGCCCCGCCCCCCACACCGGAGCGGCCCCCTCCGCCTCCGCTCCCGGGGTCGCTACCGTGAGGCGACGCAATGGAGCAGGACCGGCATGGACCGGGAGCAATCGGGAGGCCCAGTGACCCACAAGGCCGTGCCCTTCGACGAACTCGACCGCAAGATCGTTGCGGCGCTGATCGACAACGGCCGGGCGAGCTTCGCGGAGATCGGGGCGGCGATCGGGCTGTCGTCCACCGCGGTGAAGCGGCGGGTGGACCGGATGCGGGAGAACAACGTGATCACGGGGTTCACCGCCACCGTCCGCCCGGCCGCGCTGGGCTGGCTCACCGAGGCGTATGTCGAGGTGTACTGCGACAGCGCGGCGCCGCCCCGCCGGCTCGCGGAGGTGGTGCGCAACCACCCGGAGATCGCGGCGGCGATGACGGTCACCGGGGGCGCGGATGCGCTGCTGCACGTCCGGGCGACCGATGTGGAGCACTTCGAGGAGGTGCTCGAACGCATCCGGACCGAGCCGTTCATCCGCAAGACGATCAGTTACATGGTGCTGTCCCATCTGCTGCCGGACAGCCCGGAGGCGGGCGCCCGGCAGACCTCCGAGGGGACCGTCCGCTGAGGCGCCCGGTGCGCGCGGCCCGTCACAGCCGCCGCGGGCCCGGCCCACCGCCCGCACAAGCGGAATCCGGGACGGGATCGCGCAGCAAAGCTGCGTGAGAGGCCAAATACACGCAGCATTACTGCGCCGCTTGGCAGCATTTGTTTCTTGTGGCCCGAATCCCTCGCTCCTTACCTTGGAAGCATTCGGGGTGACGTTCTGTGACCCCCGGTCGCCCCGCACTGTCCGAGGAAGCGAAGGGATCGTCCCGTGCCGATGAGTCGTGTGTCGCGCCCCCGGCGCTATCTGGTCTGCGAGCCCAGACACTTCGCCGTGCATTACGCGATCAACCCATGGATGCGGGCCGACGTGCCCGTGGACACCGCGCTCGCGGGGCGCCAGTGGGAGACCCTGATGGGCACCTACCGCGCCCATGGGCACACCGTGGAGACGGTGCCCCCGGTGCCCGGCCTGCCGGACATGGTGTTCGCGGCGAACTCCGCGCTGGTCGTGGGCGGCCGGGTCTTCGGCTCGCACTTCCACGCGCCGCAGCGGCGGCCGGAGTCCATGGAGTACGAGACCTGGTTCAAGGCGGCCGGCTACGACGTCTACCGGCCGGAGTCGCCGTGCGAGGGCGAGGGCGATCTCATCCCGGCCGGCCGCTTCATCCTGGCGGGCACCGGCTTTCGCACCACCCCGGCGGCCCATCGCGAGGTGCAGGAGTTCTTCGGCCTGCCGACGATCGGCCTCCAGTTGGTGGACCCGTACTTCTACCACCTGGACACCGCGCTCTTCGTCCTCGGCGAGTCCCCGGAGACGGGCGAGGCGCATATCGCCTACTACCCCGAGGCGTTCTCGTCCGGCAGCCGTGAGGTGCTGCGGCGGCTGTTCCCCGACGCGGTGCTCGCCACCCGGGAGGACGCCATGACCTTCGGCCTCAACTCCGTCTCCGACGGCCGCCATGTCTTCATCGCCCCGCAGGCGGCCGGCCTGATCGCTCAGCTCATCGCGCACGGCTATGTCCCCGTCCCCGTCGACCTGTCGGAGTTCCACAAGGCCGGCGGCGGCATCAAGTGCTGCACCCAGGAGATCCGCTCATGACCGCTCCCACCCGTACCGCCCCGATCGGCGCTCCCCGTTCGTCCGCGGAGCTCATCCAGGCCGAGAGCCCGGTGCTCGCGCACAACTACCACCCGCTGCCCGTGGTGGTCGCGCGCGCCGAAGGGGTCTGGGTCGAGGACGTCGAGGGGCGCCGCTACCTCGACATGCTGGCCGGGTATTCGGCCCTCAACTTCGGCCATCGCCACCCGGCCCTGATCGAGGCCGCACACCGCCAGCTGGATCAACTCACCCTCACCTCCCGCGCGTTCCACAACGACCGGCTCGCCGGTTTCGCCGAGGGCCTCGCCGAGCTGACCGGCCTGGACATGGTCCTGCCGATGAACACCGGTGCCGAGGCGGTGGAGAGCGGCATCAAGGTCGCCCGCAAGTGGGCGTACGACGTCAAGGGCGTCCCTGCGGACCGGGCGACGATCGTGGTGGCGGGCGGCAACTTCCACGGCCGGACGACCACCATCGTCGGCTTCTCCGACGACGACACCGCCCGGGTCGGCTTCGGCCCGTTCGCCCCCGGCTTCCGCACCGTCCCCTACAACGACCTCGCCGCGCTGGAGGCGGCCCTGGACGAGACGACGGCCGCCGTGCTGATCGAGCCCATCCAGGGCGAGGCGGGCGTCCTGATCCCGGACGACGGCTACCTCACCGGCGTACGCGAGCTGACCCGGCGCAACGGCTGCCTGTTCATCGCCGACGAGATCCAGTCCGGGCTGGGCCGCACCGGCACCACCCTCGCGGTCGAGCACGAGTCCGTGGTGCCGGACATGCTGCTGCTCGGCAAGGCGCTCGGCGGCGGGATCGTCCCGGTCTCCGCGGTCGTCGCCCGCCGCGAGGTGCTCGGCGTGCTCGGCCCCGGCCAGCACGGCTCGACCTTCGGCGGCAACCCGCTGGCCGCGGCGGTGGGTTCGGCCGTGACCGAGCTGCTCGCCACCGGGGAGTTCCAGCGCCGCGCCGCCGAACTCGGCGCCGTACTGCGCAGCGGTCTGGCCGCGCTGGTCGGAAAGGGCGTGACCGGCTTCCGCGCCCGTGGCCTGTGGGCCGGTGTCGACATCGACCCCGCGCTGGGCACCGGCCGGGAGATCAGCGAACGTCTGCTGAAGGAAGGCGTCCTGGTCAAGGACACCCATGGCTCGACGATCCGGCTGGCCCCGCCGCTGACCATCACCGCCGAGGAACTGGCGTCGGCCCTGGGCAGCCTGGAGCGGGCGCTGGGCTGACCCGGCTACCCCGCCGAACAGCCGACCGCGGCCGCAGCTCGGGTGAGCTGCGGCCGCGTCATGTCCGCGCGGCGCCTTAGAAGGAGCCGTTGCGGTTGATCATCTCCAGGCAGGCCTTGTGCGAGCTGCCCTTGAAACGGACACAGAGCGTGCTGCCGCTCGGCTGCAACCCCGGGGCGGTGTGGCCGACGATCTGGCCGCCGGACCGCTTCGCCTTGAAGGAGTAGCTGTTCCCGCCGTCCGTAGTGGTGAGGTAGACGGTCGCGGACTGCCGGCTCTTGGGCGGGTTGGTCCAGGTCGCGGTGACGGTACCAGGCTGGGGCGTCCCGTCCGGGCCATCGGTCTTGATGCAGATCTGCGGCCCCGACCAGTCGTGGGTGCAGGAGGACGCGGCGGCGTGCGCGGCCGGGGTGGTGGCGACGGCGCTCAGCGCGATCGTGCCGGCGACGGTCAGTGCGCGGAGCAGCTTGGGACGGGTCATGTGTGGGGGGATTCCTCTCCTCGGAATACGGGCGGAAGACGCGAAAAATCCCGCCACGGATGGGGCGTGGCGGGCACCGCGTGCACGAAGTTGATCTTAGTCGGCACTCGAACTCATGTGCCATCGGGTTCTGTTGGGCGCCCACTCGCCCCCGCCGCACTCCCCGCCGCCTCCATGAGCGCGGCAGCGGCGGCACGGGCCTGCCGGGCGGCGGCGGGCTCACCCATGAGCGCGGCGCCGGCGATCGCCCCGTCGATCAGCAGCACCAACTGCCGGGCCGTCGCCTCCGGTTCGGCCACCGGCACCGCCCGCACCAGACCGGTCACATACCCCAGCAGCGCCTCCTTGTGCTCCCGCGCGACCCGGCCGACCCGGTCGGAGGTCGCCCCCAGCTCCCCGTACGCGTTGAGGAAGGCGCAGCCGCGGAAGCTCTCCTCCGCGAACCACTCGCCCAGCCAGTCGAAGACCGCCGGCGGCCGGTCCGCGGGGCCTTCGGCGTGCGCGTCGACGTACTCGGCGAGCGCGGTGCGCCAGCGGGTGTCGCGTCGGCGCAGATACGCCTCGACGAGGTCGTGCTTGGCGGGGAAGCACTGGTAGAGGCGCTTGAGCGACACCCCCGCGGCGGCGCGGAGTTCATCCATCCCCACGGACTGGATGCCGCGGTCGTAGAACAGCTTCTCCGCGGCGTCGAGTATCCGCGTACGGGCTTCGTCGAGGTCCATGGCACTTCCGGGGCTTTCCAGGAGAACGGTCGTTCTCTACACTAGCCGACCAAGGGAGAACGATCGTTCTCCACGCTTGAGAAAGGGAGTCCCGCATGGCGCCACGCGCACCCTTCCCCCCGTTCGACGAGCCGGGCGCACGGCAGAAGGTGCAGGCGGCCGAGGATGCCTGGAACACCCGCGACCCGGAGCGGGTCGCCCTCGCCTACACCGAGGACTCGGTCTGGCGGAACCGCGACACCTTCCTCACCGGCCGCGACGAGATCACCGCCTTCCTGCGCCGCAAGTGGGCCCGGGAGCTGGACTACGCCCTGCGCAAGGAGCTCTGGTCGTACAGCGGCAACCGGATCGCGGTGCGCTTCCAGTACGAGTGCCATGACGCGGCCGGGCAGTGCTGGCGCAGCTACGGCAACGAACTGTGGGAGTTCGACGCGGACGGGCTGATGCGGCGCCGGGAGGCCGGTATCCACGACGTCGCGATCACGGAGGCGGACCGGCGGATCTTCGGCTCCCGCCCAGAAGCGGAATGGGACCACCCGCTTCCGTTCCGCTGACCGCCCGGTGCCGGACAACTCCCCCCGGGTAAAGGCTTGGAGAAGCCACGAAACGTAGGCAAGGCGGAGGTTTCACCGCCCCTCGGGGCGGGAAGCAAGAAATCGACCGACCAATGGGCTGCCCATCCCTCCTCGGGGATGCGCGGCCCTCCGCGTTTTGCGACGCGGGATTTCTGTGGGTGTGGTGCCCGGAGCGGGATCTCTGGACGGCCCCCCACAGAAGGGGTCCACATGAGCACGAATCTCTTGACGCCGGCGCAGACTCTGCTGGAGCCGGCCGCCTCGCCCGTCCCGGTGCGGGCAACGGCCGTGCCCACGACGTTCCTGGCCGTCACGACGATCCCGGTCGGGACCAACCCGGTCGGGCTGGCGTTCATCCCCAACGGCGACCTCTACGTCGCCAACTCCGGGTCGAACAATGTGCAGACCATCGACACCGCCACGGACACCGTCATCGGCGCCGCGATCCCGACCGGCACCACGCCGGCCTGGCTGACCGTCGCCCCCAACGGCAACGCCTACGTCCCCAACAACATCTCCAACAACGTGACGGTGATCAACACCGCCACCAGCACCGTCCTCACCACGATCGCCCTCAGCGGCGGCCCCGCCGCGGCGGCTGTCATCCCCAGCGGCAACGTCTACGTCAGCCGCTTCGGGGCGAACAGCGTTCAGGAGATCGCCACCGCCACCAACACCGTCATCGGCGCCGCGATCCCCACCGGCAGCGGCCCGGTCGGGATCGCGGTCGCCCCCAACGGCAAGGCCTACGTCGCCAACCGGAACGGGAACAGCGTGACGGTGATCGACACCGCCACCGCCACCGTCGTCACCACGATCCCCGGTTTCAACCAGCCGAACTTCGTGGCGATCGGCCCCAGCGGGGATGCCTACGTCGCCAACATCGGGTCGAACAACGTGTCGGTGGTCAACACCACCACGGACACCATCGCCACCACCATCCCCGTCGGCACCAACCCCTGGGGCGTCACGGTCGGCCCCGACGGCAACGCCTACACGGCCAACCGCGGATCGAACAACGTGTCGGTGATCGATACCACCACCAACACCACCATCGGCGCCCCGATCCCCGTCGGCAGCCAGCCGATCGCTCTGGTGGTCGCGCCCAACAACAAGGTCTACGTCACCAACATCGCCGGGGCCAGTGTCAGCGTCATCCAGTTCGACCCGACGATCACCAGCATCACCCCCAACTCGGGGCCCGTCACGGGCGGCACGGTGGTGACGATCACCGGCACCAACCTGACCGGGGCCTCCGTCGACATCGGCGGCAATCCCGCCACCGGCGTGACCGTCAACTCCACCGGTACGCAGCTGACCGCGACCACTCCGCCCGGGGCGCCCGGCCCCGCGGACGTCACCGTCACCACCCCTGGTGGCAGCTTCACTCTGGTCGGCGGCTTCACCTACTTCCTCCCCGTCCACGCCACCTCGCTGACCGCGACCCCGGCGCTGACGAAGCTGTTCCCGCCGCACGTGTACTTCCCGTTCCTGACGGCCACGCTGATCGACCAGGTCACCGGCCTTCCGGTGCCCAACCAGCCGATCCTGTTCAAGGCCGGCAGCAACGTCCTGGGCATCGCCAACACCGACGCCCAGGGCGTCGCCCGGGTGAACGAGACGCTCACCCTGACGCTCATCCTCATCAACCACGGCTATGAGGTCAGCTTCGCCGGCGCGGTCACCCCGACGGCCATCCTGTCCCCGTCCAGCGACACGGCACCGGTCGTCGAGCCCTGATCCCGGCCGGTCACCGGCCTGATCGCACAGCGGCACGTACGGGAGCGCCCCCCGTATGTGTCCGCGCCGGTCCGGGCGCTGCTGCCGGTCAGGCGGGCTGCCGGGTCGGGAGGGTGGCCGGGTCGGGAGGGCCGTTCCGGGACGGCAGGGCCCCGGGGTCGGCAGGGCCACACCCCGGTTTTCCGTGTGCTCCGCGGGCAGGGGCACACGGAATCGTCGCGCCACCGGGACGTTCAGGCGCGTGGCCCCGTTACCCGCTTCTCACTACCTCGCCCACGACGGCCAGCCCCCGCGTGATCTCGTCCCGGGTGCGGGCGGCGTAGCCGAGCACCAGGCCCGGCGGGGACGGGCGCTGGCAGTGCCAGGAGAGGGGGTGGACCTTGACGCCGTGGGCGAGCGCGGCCGCGGCCAGCTCCGTATCGGAGCCCCGGTAGTCGTCCGGTCCGAAGGTGAGCGTCAGATGCAGACCCGCCGCGGCGCCGTGCACGGTCGCGCCCGGCAGATGTGCGCGGATCGCCGCGATCATGGCGTCCCGTCGGCGGCGATGGCGGCGGCGCAACAACCGCAGACGGCGCTCCAGTTCGCCGGACTCCATCAGCCGGGCCAGGACCAGCTGGGGCAGCGTGGCGTTGCCGAGATCGGCAAACCGCCTGGCGTCGATCAGCGCCTGCCGATACTTGGGCGGCGGCAGCAGCCAACCCACCCGTAGGGCGGGGGCCAGCAGCTTGGAGACGCTGCCGGCGTAACAGACCTGCTCGGGGAGGAGCGAGCGCAGGGCGGGGACCGGCGCTCGGTCGTAGCGGTGCTCGGCGTCGTAGTCGTCCTCGATGATCAGGCCGCCGTCGGCCGCCCAGCGCATCAGCTCCCGGCGGCGTGCGCCACCGAGCACCACCCCGGTCGGGAACTGGTGCGCCGGAGTCAGCAGCACGGCCCGTGCGCCGCTCGCCCGCAGTGCGTCGACGCGTATCCCGTCGCCGTCCACCGGGACCGGCGGCGTCGCCATCCGCCAGTACTGGAGATGCTGCCGTGCGCCCAGCGCCCCGGGGTCCTCCACCGCGATCTCCGGAACGCCGTCCCGGTGCAGCACCTCGGCGATCAGACCGAGCGCCTGCGCGGTACCGGCGACGATCAGCACCTCGTCCGGGTCCGCCCTGATCCCGCGGTTGCGGGCCAGCCAGTCGACGACCGCCCGGCGCAGCGCGGCGGTGCCACGGGGGTCGCCGTATCCGAAGTCGGCGGACGGGAGGTCCGCCAGCACCGCGCGTTCGGCGCGCAGCCAGGCCGCGCGGGGGAAGGCGGCCAGATCCGGCACGCCGGGTGCGAGGTCGATCCGTGCGGGTGCGGTGCGCAGCTCGTCGAAGATCTCCGGGCCCGGCGGCGCGGCGAACGGAGCGGGCGGCCGGTGCGCGCGGGGCGTCCCTTCCGTGGACCTCGCGTCGGCCGCCACGGGCGCGGCGACGACGACCGTGCCGCCCCTCCCCCGCCCGGCGAGCTGCCCGTCCTCGATCAGCCGCTGATACGCCTCGGTGACCACACCCCGCGATACCCGCAGCTCGGCGGCGAGCGTCCGGGTCGCGGGCAGTCTGCTCCCGACCGGCAGCCGGCCGTCCGCGACGGCCCGCCGCAACTCCCGTGCCAGCCAGTCCGACCGGCCACCCACGGGCGCGTCGTCGAGATTCAGCTGAAGGAAGTCGGACGAACCGGAGGCGGCGGGCACGCGACGGGACGGCGAGGCCGGCGGCGAGGGGGATGGCGGAGCCGGGGATGCGGGGGACGGACGGGGGGCCGGGGCCGGGGCCGGCGAGGCGGTTATGGACCGGTTGGCAGGGTGCTCTTTGGACCTGTGCACCGGGCCATTGTCGCGGCACGGTGAAGGCATGAAGACGAACACGGCCTATGTGCACGGCTATTCACCGCAGGAAGCACGCCGTCTCGGCGACCAGGCGGACACACTGGCCGCGTTGCTGCACGCGGGTACGGCGTACGCCGCCGGCAGCCGGGTACTGGAGGTCGGCTGCGGGGTGGGCGCGCAGACCGTGCATCTGGCCAGGAACAGTCCGGGGGCACGGATCGTCGCGATCGACCGGTCCGCGGAGTCCCTGGCGCAGGCCCGCGCCCATGTGACGGCGCAGGAGCCCGGCGCCGACGTGGAGTGGCGGACCGCCGACCTCCTCCATCTCCCCTTCGGCCCGGCCGAGTTCGACCATGTCTTCGCCTGCTTCGTGCTGGAGCACCTGCCTGACCCGGACCAGGCACTGGCCGCGCTGCGACGCGTCCTGCGCCCCGGCGGCACCCTGACCGTGATCGAAGGTGACCACGGCTCGGTGGTCCTCCACCCGGACAGCGTCCACGCCCATGAAGTGATCGGCCACCAGGTACGGCTACAGGCCGCGGCCGGCGGAAACGCGCTGCTCGGACGGGCGTTGCAGCCACTGCTCAGCGGCGCCGGATTCGACCAGGTGGTGGTCCGGCCGCGGACGGCCTACGCCGACGCCACCCGCCCCGCGCTGGTGGACGGCCTCACCCGGAAGACCTTCATCGCCATGGTGGAGGCGGTCCGCCACAAAGCGGTGAGCACCGGCCTGACCACCGCCGCCGACTGGGACCGAGGCATCGCCGACCTACGACTGACCGCAAACGAGGGCGGAACCTTCCACTACACCTTCTTCAAGGGGGTGGGGGTCAACCCGTAAGGGTGGGGTGGCGCCGGGGCGCAGGGGGGTGGGACGTGGCGGGGGCGCCGGGGCGGCGCCTGCTGGGGCCGCCGACGGGCAGGAGCTGGGCCCACCAGGGCCGGAGCCCGCCGAGACCAGCACCCACCAAGGCCGACGCCGACCACACCCGACGGCCGGGCAGCGCTTCCCCTGCCCCCTCCCCCTCTCCCCCTTCGGGGGAGGGGGCGGGGAAGTTTCCTCAGCCGATTTCCCCAACTCCTTGGCAGGAAAGGACAGTCGGCGTATCTTGGAATAACCGTTCCAAGATACGTGAGCGGGACCGACCGACCCTGCCTTCCATCCTCCGGTGACGGCGAAACGAGCAGCACAGCCATGCCCGACATCAAGCACTTCAACCCCGAGCTCGTGCTCGACGAAGCGATCCAGGTCTTCTGGCGCCACGGCCTGCCGACGACCGGCATCCAGGCCCTGGTGAGCGCGACCGGACTGAGCCGCTCCAGCCTCTATGCCACCTTCGGCAACAAGGACGGTCTCTATGCCGCGGCGCTGGACCGCTATATAGCGCAGTACTCGACACCGGCCTTCGCCCAGCTGTCGCAGGCCGCCGCGGGGCTGACCTCTATAGAGGAGTTCTTCGCCGGGCTGATCGAGGTGCGCTGTTCCGGCCCGGTCGCCGGCTGGGGCTGCATGGTCACCAACGCCTACGCCGGCCCGGAGTGCACCGACACCGGCATCCGCACGCTGCTCGAAGACCACCACCACATGCTCCAGTCAGCCATGCGCGCGGCCCTGGCCAACGCCGCTGACCTGGGGCAACTCCAGCCGTACTGCGATCTCGACGCCTCCGCCGCGGTGCTGGCGACCCTGGCGTACGGCGTCAATCTGCGCTCCCGTGCCGGTGCCGACGCCCAGTCGCTGACCGACACGGTGGCCGCTGCCCTCGCGCCCCTGCGCGCCTCTCTCTCACCTCAGGAGCAACCCCCGCAATGAACTACGCCGACGGACTCACCGCCTTTCTGCGCGAGCACTACCCCCACATCGAGATCCCTGACGCCGAGCGCGCGGTGATGGACCGGGCCGGCCGTGAGCTCGCCGCCTCCGGACTGGCCGAGCGCGCCCTGCGGACCGGAGACACCGCCCCGGGCTTCAGCCTCCCCACCTCGACCGGTCGCACCGTCACGCTGGACGGTCTGCTGTCGGCGGGCCCGGTCGTGCTCACCTTCTACCGGGGCGCCTGGTGCCCCTTCTGCAACTTCGCCCTGCGTGTCCTCCAGCAGCACCACGCCGACATCACCGCCCGCGGCGCCCAGTTGGTGGCCATCTCGCCGCAGATCCCCGACGAGTCCCTGACCCTCACCGAAAAGCACTCGCTCGCCTTCGACGTCCTCAGCGACCTCGGCTCGGACACCGCCAAGCAGTTCGGCATCAGCTTCGACCTGCCCGATGACCTGGCCGTCGTCTACGAGTCCTTCGGCTTCGACCTCCAGCGGGTCAACGGCGGACATCCACGCACCCTGCCCGTTCCCGCCACCTACGTCATAGACCGGGACGGCACCATCCGCTGGTCCTTCCTCGACACCGACTACACCGCCCGCGCCGAGCCGTCCGACATCCTGTCCGCCCTCGACACCCTGCCCACGGCGCACTGAATCCTCCGCACCGACCCGTACCGATCCGAACCGAATCGAATCGATGGCAGCTCGGTCGGGCGAGAATTCCGCACCGCATTCGGCATTCGGTTCCCTTCTTTGCGAGAAATTGACGGGCCCGAACCGATAACCCAACTCGCCGCCCTCCCCCCATAGGACGCCGCGCACCGGAGCGCTAAGGTCGGATTTCCAGGAACGTTTACGGGGGAGGGCAGCCGCCGATGGCGCAGGACGATGCCGTGATCGGCTGTACGGGAGTGCTTCTGATCGGCACTCGTGGGGCTGCCGGTCCCGGTGAGGTTCTGGTGCGGATCAGGGGCGGCTCCGAGACCTTTCTCGCCTGGTCCGCCGAGCCCCTTCCGGTAGGGGCGACCGTGCTCGTCATCGAGTCCCGTGGCAGTCGCCAGGTCGACGTCATGGAGTGGGCCGATCCGTTGGACGCGTTGACCGGCGGTGCCGGCGACGCAGGCTGAGGAGACAAAGGATGTTCGGTTACCGCGTTCCTGCCCCCGATCAAGCCATGCTGATTTCGGGCGGCAGGCGTGGACAAGGGGGCGCACCATTCCGAGTGGTCACCGGGCACGGCAAGTTCGTGCTGCCGGTCTTTCGCAAGGTCCGCTTTCTGACCCTGGCGATGTGTGAGGCGGAGGTCGCCGAGACCTGTGTGACCCGGCAGGGCATCGCTCTGACGGTCCGCGCCGTGATCGCGTTCAAGGTCGGCAACGACACCGAGAGCGTGGTCAATGCCGGTCAGCGCTTCCTGTCCGACCAGGACCAGATGTCGGTACTGACCGGCCGGATCTTCGCCGGTCATCTGCGCTCCATCATCGGTTCGATGACGGTCGAGGAGATCGTCACCGAGCGGCAGAAGCTGGCCACCGAGGTCCTGGAGACGTCCAAGACCGAGATGGCGAAGATCGGGCTGATCGTCGACTCGTTGCAGATCCAGTCGATCGACGACGGCGAGACCGGCTACATCGAGGCGATGTCCGCCCCGCACAAGGCCGCCATCCAGCGGCAGGCACAGATCGCCCAGGCCCAGGCCACCCAGGCTTCGGTCGAGGCGCAGCAGGAGGCCGCGCGTAATCAGGCCGAGTACTCCCGGCAGACCGCCGTGGTCCAGGCCGAGTACAACGCCGAGGTGGACCGCGCCCAGGCCCACGCCGCCCAGGCCGGCCCGCTCGCCCAGGCCCACGCCCAGCAGGAAGTCCTCGCCGCGCAGACCGAACTCGCCGAGCGCGCCGCCCGGTTGCGGCAGCAGGAGCTGGTGGCCGAGGTGGTCAAGCCCGCCGAGGCGGAGGCCGAGCGCATCCGCCTGCTGGCGCTGGCCGAGGCCGAGCGGATGAAGATCCAGGCCGAGGCCGCCGCCTCGCACGACCGGGTGGCCCTCGACCGGATGCTCATCGACCAGCTCCCGCAGATCGTCAAGGAAGCCTCCGCGGGCCTGGCCAACGCCAACGTCAATGTCCTCAACGGCACCGACGGCCTCGGCGAGATCGCCGCCGGCCTGGTCGGCCAGGGCCTGACAATCCTCGACTCGGTCCGCCGCAACCTCGGCACCCCCGACGGGCAGGACTCCGACGCCGACAAGAACGGCGGCTCCGGAGCGCCCAACGGCCACAGCGGCCGGGTCGAGATCGAGTAGCAGCGAGGGGAAGAAAGAGGGGGAAGAAAAAGGGGGCGGGGTCGGAAACCGAGTCAGGAGCAAGAGACGGACGGGCGGAGTCGGAGGCCGGCAGAGGCCCCTCACACCCCCTGCCCCCTCACCTCACATCCCCCGCCCCCGCTGTCGTTCCTCGTCCGTGTGTTTCCGGCGGGCGTAGGCCACCAGGTGGTTGAGCACGGCGACGGTGGTGGCGATGTCGGTGTCGTCGAATCCGGCGAGGGCCTCGTGGAGGCCGGCTTGGCTGGTTTGTTGCAGACGGTTGAGGACGGCCTTGCCATGGGGGGTGATGGCCACCTTGCGGGCGCGGCGGTCGAGGGAGTCCGGGGTCCGTTCTACCAGGTCCTGGGACTCCAACTGGCTGATCTGGCGGGTGACATGCGGCGGCTCGACCATCAGCAGGGCGGCCAGATCACCGACCCTGCTGATGCCTCCGCTGTCCTCCAGGGCCATCAGCAGCCACAGATCGGAGCGTGCCGCGGTGACGCCCGCCTCGGCCGCCTGGCGTTCGTGCGCCCGGGAGCGGGTGAGCAGGTAGGACAGCGTGGCCAGCACTCTTTGCAGTGCGACGGTGGGGTCCTGGTCTCTTCCGGGGTCCGGCATGCAGGCACTTTAGCGGCCCGCACGGCGCGGCGATCCGCCCCGTGACCTGCCCGTTTCGTTTGGGCGTCCGCTGGGTTTGAGCCAACCTCGTGCGCGCCACGTTCTCCCCTTCCCGCCCCCTCCGAGAGTGGGTTAGCGTGGAACAACTTAGTTGCTTAAGTTAGGTAACTAGCTGTCGCCGACAGTGATCGCCGCCGGTCACCGCGGCCGCCGAGCCGGCCGCCGAGTTCGTATGTCCCGTCAAGGAGTGGCGCCACCCGCACCGTTCGCCACGGCACTGCCGTGTCCCGATCGTGGAAGGACCAGCCGAATGACGACTACAGAACGCATCGAGAGGGAGCAGGACGCCGGACGAGGCACCGGACCAGGCACTGGACCGGACGCCGGACCGGCCACCCGAGCGGACACCGATCGCTCCCCCATCGCCGTCCCCGCCGCACGGGCCACCGGCTGCCCCTTCGACCCGGCGCCCGAGATCGCACGGGCCCACCGGGAGGAGCCCGTCACCCGGGCCACCCTCTGGGACGGCACCTCCTGTTGGCTGGTGACCCGGCATCAGGACGTACGGGAGGTGCTCAGCGATCCGCGGTTCAGTGCCGATGCGACCCGCCCGGGATTCCCGTTCCTCACCGCCGGCGGACGTGAATTCGCCACCGGCAACCCGTCGTTCATCCGCCAGGACGACCCCGAGCACGCCCGGCTGCGCCGGATGCTCACCGCCGACTTCATGGTGAAGAAGATGGAGGCGATGCGCCCCGAGGTGCAGCGCCTCGCCGACGGGCTGCTGGACCGGATGACCGAGGGGCGGCATGCCGCCGACCTGGTCGCGGAGTTCGCGCTGCCGCTGCCGTCCCTGGTGATCTGTCTGCTGCTCGGCGTCCCCTACGACGATCACGAGTTCTTCCAGAAGCACAGCAGCGTGCTGCTCAACCTGCGGTCGACGGCCGAGCAGGTGCGCGGCGCGCAGGAGGAGTTGCAGGACTTCCTCATCCGACTCGCCGATTCCAAACGGCGTGCGCCCGATGACGGCATCATCAGCCGGCTGGTCGCCCGCGGCGAACTCGACAATGCGGCCATCGCCGCCATGGGACGGCTGTTACTGGTCGCGGGCCACGAGACCACCGCCAACATGACCGCACTGTCCACCCTCACCCTGCTGCGCAACCCCGGCCAGCTGGCGCGGCTGCGCGCGGATCCGTCGCTCATCAAGGGGGCCGTCGAGGAGCTGCTGCGCTATCTGACGATCGTCCACAACGGTCTCCCGCGGATCGCCGACGAGGACGTCATCATCGGCGGCCGCACCATCCGCGCGGGCGAGGGCGTGCTGTGTGTGCTCAACACCGCCAACCGCGACGAGGAGATCTTCCCCGGAGGCGCCGCACTCGACGTCGGCCGCGATGCCCGCCGTCATGTCGCCTTCGGCTTCGGCGTCCATCAGTGCCTGGGCCAGCCGCTCGCCCGGGTGGAACTCCAGATCGCCCTCGAAACCCTGCTGCGCCGGCTGCCCGGTCTGCGGCTCGACCTTCCCTTCGAGGACATCCCGTTCCGTCATGACATGGGGATTTACGGGGTGCACGCGCTGCCCGTCGCGTGGTGAGCACCCGCGCCCGGCAGCGCCGCCCCCGCCCTTCCCGTCTTCCCGGCCCTTCCCGCCATTCCGGGCCTTCCCGTCAACCCGCTCCAGCCCTCATGCCGTTCCAGCCCCCATCCCATTTCCAGCCCCCATCCCGCTTCCAGCCCGTCCGTCCACGGCCGTCACGGGCCGGGCGGCCCCACTTGGAGAGAGCCATGCGCGTACACATTGACCAGGACAAGTGCTGCGGTGCCGGAAGCTGTGTGCTGGCCGCGCCGGAGGTGTTCGACCAGCGCGAGGAGGACGGCATCGTGCTGCTGCTCGACGCCGAACCGCCGGCCGCACTGCACGACGCGGTCCACGAGGCGGCGGCCATCTGCCCGGCTGCGGCGATCACGGTGGAACAGGCGTAGCGGCCCCACTCCCCGGGCCCGCCCCGGCATCGGCCTCTTTCGGATCGGCGGCCACCCGTCCGAAAGGGGCCACCCGTCCGGCAGAGGTCACCCGGCCGAAAGAGGTCACCCGGCCGAACCGTCCTACGCCTGGGGCGCCAGCCCGGCCTCGACCAGCCCGGCCAGCACCGCCTCGCCCAGCGCATGCACCGCGGACTGCGGGCGCACCATCACCGTGAACTCCTTGATCCGGCCCGCCCCGTCGAACTGGATCAGGTCCATGCCATGGATCTCCTTGCCGTTCACGGTGGCCCGGAAGATCAGGACGGTGGAGTCGGCAGAGCCGCCGTCCGGGCCCGCCGCCGTCTGTGCGCTGCCCGTCAGCTCGCCGACGTAGCGGAAGTCCTCGAAGGTGCGCAGCAGCACCCCGAACAGCCCGAGCACCATCGGCCGCCCCTCGAAGGGCGTGAACTTCACCGGGCTGTAGAGGCGGACGTCCTCGGTGAACAGCTCCTCCACCGCGTCGAGTTCCTTTGCCTCCACCGCCGCCTTGAAGCGGTCCGTGGTCGTCCCCATGACTCTTCCTCCTCGCCTCGGCCGGGCAGTGGTCGAGCGGCCTCGGCCCATACCCCGGCCGCGGCGGTGGAACCGACCCCGCCCTCATAGTCGCGACTATGATTAGTCATATTCTTGAGTATGGGAAGGGTGGCCCGTGCCCGGGCATGACTCTCAGGCTCCCGCCCCGCCCCGCCCCACCCCGCCCCGAACAACCACCGACGGATCGTTTCGCCGCAACTCCTTCGTGTGACGACGCACATCACCGGGCGGAAGGCCGGGAAGCACACATTCCGCACAGAACCGGAACGGAAGGAATGTCTGTATGCGACTTCGTCACACCGCCGCCCTCGCCGTCAGCGCGCTCGCGCTCACCCTGTCCCTGCCCGCCTCCCCGGCGGGCGCGGCCACCGGCCCCTTCACCTACGTCTACACCGACCAGACCGGCACTCCGCATGTGGGGCTGCTGCCCGACCCGGTGAGCCGGGTGTGCATCACGCTGCCCGAGGTGGCCGACCCGGCCGCACTGCCCGCGCACACCCCGAAGAACTACACCGCGTCCGTCGCCACGCTGTTCACGGGCGTCGACTGCACCGGCGACTACTTCACCCTCCGGCCGAACGGCGGTCATGGCTCGGAGCGGCTGAAGGTCCGTTCGGTGGTCTTCGCCTGATCCGACGCCGGCCGCCGGAGCGCTTCGGCCACGACCGGCGGCCGCCCCCGGCCGCCCCCGGAGGGTGGTTCCGTCAGTACTAGGCACGCCCTGCATATGTTGAAGGGGGCACTGGTCCGGGCAAGCGGAGCGACGCATTCTCGATGGCATGACGCACACCTCTGTCTTCGCGTACGCCGCACCCGCCCCGAAAGCACCGCTGGAGCGGACCACGATTCCGCGCCGCGAGCTGGGTGCCCACGACATTCTGATCGACATCAAGTACGCCGGTATCTGCCACTCCGACATCCACACCGTGCGCGCCGAGTGGGGCGACGGCGGGGCGTTCCCGATCGTCCCCGGCCATGAGATCGCCGGTGTGGTCACCGAGGTCGGCCCCGAGGTCACCCGCTACCGGGCGGGCGACCGGGTCGGCGTCGGCTGCTTCGTCGACTCCTGCCGGGAGTGCCCGAACTGCCGTGCCGGGCTTCAGCAGTACTGCACCGGCGAGCTCGGCAACGTCGGCACGTACAACGCCACGGACCGGGACGGCGCGACCACCTACGGCGGCTACTCGACCCATATCGTCGTCGACGAGAACTACGCCCTGCGGATCCCCGAGGGCATCCCGCTGGACGCCGCGGCCCCGCTGCTGTGCGCCGGCATCACCCTCTACTCTCCGCTCGCCCACTGGCAGGCCGGCCCCGGCAAGAAGGTCGCGATCGTCGGCCTGGGCGGTCTCGGCCACATGGGCGTGAAGATCGCGCATGCGATGGGCGCGGAGGTCACCGTGCTGAGCCAGTCGCTGCGCAAGAAGGACGACGGGCTGCGGCTGGGCGCGGACCACTACTACGCGACGTCCGACCCGGCGACCTTCGAGGCGCTGGCCGGCACCTTCGACCTGATCGTCAACACCGTATCGGCGAACCTGGATCTGAACGCCTACCTCGGGCTGCTGCGCACCGGGGGCACGCTGGTGCAGGTCGGCGCGCCGGAGAGCCCGCTGCCGGTCGCGCCGTTCGCGCTGATACCGCAGCGCAAGTCGATCGCCGGCTCGATGATCGGTGGCATCCCGGAGACCCAGGAGATGCTCGACTTCTGCGGGGAGCACGGGCTGGCCGCGGACATCGAGGTGATCGCCGCGGACCGGATCAACGAGGCGTACGAGCGGGTCATGGCGAGCGATGTGCGCTACCGCTTCGTGATCGACACCGCCACAATCTGATCCCGTCGGGGACCGTCCCGTAATCCCGTCGGGGACCGTCCCACCCAGGCGCCGATCCGCCCGGGGCGGCCTGCCGCAGGCCACCCCGGGCGGTCACGTGCGGGGCCGTCGGTGGCGTGCCGTCCCGCACACTCCGGTAACCCTAATTGAAAATGGCACCCATTTCCATATAGCCTCCCGACGACGTCCGCCGGCGCCCCCTGCCGGTACCCGCCCGTCCCGTAGGAGGCTCACCCCATGGCCGTGCCCAAGCGCAAGCTCTCCCGCAGCAACACCCGCCACCGCCGGGCCCAGTGGAAGGCCAGCACACCGCAGTTGGTGCCGGTCACCGTCGACGGCTCCGTGTACCAGGTGCCGCGCCGCCTGGCGAAGGCCTACCGGCTCGGCCTGATCGACCCGAAGGGCTGACGGCCGTGGCGCACCCCCGGCTGCCCGTCACCGTCCTCTCCGGTTTCCTCGGCGCCGGCAAGACGACCCTGCTCAACCACGTCCTGGGCAACCGGGAGGGCCTGCGCGTCGCCGTCATCGTCAATGACATGAGCGAAATCAACATCGACGCCGCCCTGGTGCGCGGGGGCGACGCGGCGCTGTCCCGTACGGAGGAGCGGCTCGTCGAGATGACCAACGGGTGCATCTGCTGCACCCTGCGCGACGATCTGCTGGAGGAGGTCGACCGGCTGGCCCGCGAGGGGCGCTTCGACTATCTGCTGATCGAGTCCAGCGGCATCTCCGAACCGATGCCGGTCGCCGCGACCTTCGCCTTTGCGCGCGACGACGGCGCCACGCTCGGCGAGCTCGCGCGCCTGGACACCATGGTCACCGTCGTCGACGCCGCCCATTTCCTCCCCGAACTCACCGGCGGCGACGGCCTCGCCGAACGCGGCCTGGACCAGTACGAGGACGACGAGCGCACGGTCAGCGATCTCCTCATGGACCAGATCGAGTTCGCCGACGTCCTCGTGCTCAACAAGATCGACCTGGTCGACGCCGGAACCGCGGAACGCCTGCGGGCGACGCTGGCCCGGCTCAACCCGGCCGCCCGTATCGTCCCGGCCCGGCACGGCGCGGTGCCGCCCGCCGAGGTGCTGGGCACCGGCCGCTTCGACCTGGAGCGTGCCCAGCAGGCGCCGGGCTGGGTCCGGGAACTCAACGGCGACCATGTCCCGGAGACCGAGGAGTACGGCATCTCCAGCACCGTGTTCCGTGCCGAGCGCCCCTTCCACCCGGCCCGCCTCTGGCACTTCGTCACCGAGCAGCTCGACAGCGGCGCCTTCGGCGGCGTCCTGCGCTCCAAGGGCTTCTTCCGGCTCGCCACCCGTCCCGGCCTCACCGGGCTGTGGTCCCAGGCCGGTTCGGTCGCCCGCTTCGAGCCGTCGGGGGTGGACGAGGGGCGTACGGAGCCGGGTCCGGGGCGTGCTGCGGAGCCGGGCCCGGCCGGCCAGGAGCTGGTCTTCATCGGCACCGGTCTGCGCGCCGGGCCGCTGCACGCCACCCTGGCCGCCTGCCTCCTCGGCCCCCACGAGCCCGCGCCCACGGGGGCCGACGACCCGTTCCCGGCCTGGGGCGTGCACGGCATCGAGGATCGCTGCGACCACGAGGGCCCGGCGGACCACCCGGTCGTGCCGCTCGCCCCCTAACGCGGCCACGGCCCGGCTACGCCCCCCGCGTACGGGCACCGCCCGCCTACGGCACCGCGCCCACGGACACCTCCCGCTGCGCCCGCCGCATCGTCCGGGACGGCCACCAACTGGCCCGGCCCAGGAGGGTCAGCGCCGACGGCAGGATCACGACGCGGATCACGAAGGCGTCCAGCAGGACGGCGACCGCGAGGCTGAAGCCGATCTGCTTCATCTCCGCGAGGTGCAGGAACATGAAGGCCGCGAAGACCGTCACCATGACCGCCGCCGCGCTGGTGACGACCTTTGCGGAGGCCCCGACGCCGTGCAGCACGGCCTCCCGGGTCGGCACCCCGCGCAGCGCCGCTTCCCGGATCCGGCTGACGACGAAGATCTGGTAGTCCATCGACAGGCCGAAGAGGATCACGAACAGGAACAGCGGTACGCGGGAGCCGATGGCGCTGGTCGCCGCGGTGTCGAAGCCGAACAGCGTGCTGGCCAGGCCGTGTTGAAAGAAGACCACGACCAGCCCGAACGCCGCGGCCGCGGAGAGCAGATTGAGCGCGACCCCGAGCAGGCCGATGACGGCGGAGCGGAAGACCAGCGTGGTCACGAGGAAGGTCAGCAGCAGCAGGGCGCCGACGACCAGCGGCAGCTTGCCGTCCTGGTGGGCGAGGTAGTCGGTGTCGTGGGCGACATCGCCGCTGACCGCGAACTCCGCCCCGGGCACCGCGCCCACGGTGTCCGGCAGATAGTCCCGGCGGAGGCGGTCGAGGGAGGCGATCGCCTCGGGGGAGCTGACCTTGTGCGGCGTCGACAGCTCCATGGTGGTGGTGCGGTGGTCCCGCGAGGTCTTCACGAGCGGGGTGACGCCCTTGGCGTAGAGCGGATCGGAATGCGCCCGTGCGCTCAACTTCCGTAGTGCTGACGTTACTTCGGAGGATTCCGCGGCGGGCGCCCGGACCACGATCTGATGCTGGACGCGCAGCTCGGGGAAGGCCGTGGTGAGCCGGTCGTAGGTCTGGAGGGCGGGGATCTCGCGGGAGTGGCTGTCCTTGTTGAGGACGCGCAGCTGCATGCCCAGCGCGGGTGCGGCCAGCGCCAGCATCAGCAGGACGGACACGCACAGGGTGCGGGCCGGGTGCTCGGTCGCCGGACGCAGCAGGGCGCGCCAGAGGCGGCCGGTGCCCTCCGCGCGCTCCCGCCGTGCCGGACGGCTGCGGCCGGTCCGCTGCGCACGGCGGTCCGCGCGGCGTTCGGCGCGTTGGGCGATCTTGACGAGCAGTGCGGGCAGCGCCGTCAGCGAGCTGAGTACCGCGGCCAGCACGACGATGACGGTGCTGGTCGCGAGCGAGGAGAAGACCACATCGGTGGCCAGGTACAGGGTGGCGGTGGAGACGATCACCGCGAGGCCGGAGACCACGATCGCCCGGCCGGAGGTGGCGGCGGCCAGTTCCACCAGCGCCTCGGCGCCGAGCCGGCCGCCCGCGCGGGCCCGTTCCTCCCGTTCGCGCTTGAGGTAGAAGAGCGTGTAGTCGACGCCGACGGCCATGCCGATCAGCAGGATGATGTTGGCGCCCACCCCGGCGTCCGGCTGGAGGTGCGAGACCACCATCGACAGGCCCATGGCGGCCGCGATCGAGGTCAGCGCGAGCAGCAGCGGCACCGCCGCCATCAGCACGGACCCGAAGACGACCAGCAGCGTCAGCAGCGTGACCGGCAGTGCGATCGCCTCGGAGAGCGCCAGGTCCTGGCCGCGCTGGGTGTTGACGCCGACGCTGACCGACGGGCTGCCGGTCTCCGCCACCCGCAGCTCCGGGTGGTCGCGCTGGACCGCCGCGGTCCGCGCGGCGAGCGGCGCCACATGGTCCTTGGCGTCCGCCTCCGCGCCCTTCATGACCACCGCGACCCGCAGTGAACCCCCGTCGGCCGAACGGACCGGGGGCTCGACCCGCGCCACCTCGGGCAGCTGCCGCATCCGGGCGGTGAGGTCGCGGACGGCCGCGTCGGCGGCGGTCCGCTCCAGCGGGCCGGACCGGGCGGAGATCAGCACCTGTTCGACCGGCTCCCTATCCAGCCGGGCCTCGGCGGCCAGGGTTTCGGCGCGGCCCGCCTCGCCGACGCGGTAGTCCTCGCCGGTGGCGTTGTGGGTGCCCATCGCCAGGCCCACCCCCAGGCACAGCACCACGAACGCCAGCCATCCGGCCAGCGCGCGCCAGGGATGCCGTGCGCTCCAGACCGCCAACCGCACCGTGACCGGCCGTTTTTCTCTCGACTGCGGCTCCAACGGCCGTATTCGTACCGCCACGTTCACTTGCCCCGCCCCTTCGGCATCGTGTCGCGCCCCCCACTGGTACGCATGTAAGTCGAGAATTACAGGTGTCGCATCAGAGCGTCAACCGTAAAATTGCGGTGGCCGGAGGGCACCGGGCTGTTTGACAGTCCGTCGTGGCATGCGAAAACCTCCGCTGACAGACGTCCGGAACAGCAAGAAGGTGGGCCATGAACAGCGAGCAGCTGCTGGCCCTGCTGTCCGCCGTGGGCCATGCGCAGCGGCTGCGGGTGATCGGCGAACTGGCCGGCGGGCGGCTGTACGTCAGCGAGCTGGCCCGTCGGCTGGAGATGTCCCGGCCGCTGCTCTACATGCATCTGGACCGGCTGGAAAAGGCCGGTCTGGTGGTGGGCCGGCTGGAGCTGTCCGAGGACGGCAAGGCGCTGAAGTACTTCGAACTGGCGCCGTTCGAGCTGAAGCTGAACGTGGCCACCGTCCTCGCCGCCCTCCAGGAGGACCGGTCCGGGACGCCGCCACGGGAAGCGACCGGGGACGCGGACGGCGCGGTCGAGCCGCCGGCCGCGAAGGGACCGAACGACCCTAGGGGGACACGTAGATGAACGGCAGCATCATCATCCCGATAGCCGTCCTGGTGATCATCTTTGCCTCGGTCACCACGATCGTGGCGTCGTACTTCAAGCTCCAGCGGCATCGCGCGGATGCCGCGGCGCTCGCCGAGTACCGCGGGCTCGCGGAGCGGGTCACCGCCCAGCAGGAGACGATGACCGCCCAGTTGGCCGAGCTGGGCGACCGGGTCAAGGCCGTGGAGAAGCTGCTCCAGAGCGTGGGCTGAGGCCCGTCGGCGGGTGGGGCGCGGCCCGGCGGAAGTTTTTTCGCACCGCCCGGCAACCCCCGCCCGCGCCGCACGTCGTCAGGGGTGAGGGCGCCATCCGGCGTCCCCCGTCGAAGAACGTGGAGCAGCCGACCGTGAAGTCGACCCGCACCTTCCGCACTCCCTCCGCACCCCGCCCGTCCGCCGCCCGCCGTCTGCGCGGTGCGGCCGGCGCCGGGCTGGCCGCGGCGTTCGCCCTGACCGCGCTGTCGGCCGGGACCGCGTACGCCGAGGGCGGCCGGCCGCAGCCGCGCCCGGCCGCCGGCCACACGTCCGCGCAGCCCACCCCGGCGCCGGGCGACGGCAGCACCCGGCCCGCACCCACCGCCCCGCCCACCGCTCCCGCCACCCCGCGGCCCTCCCCCACCCACCCGGGACCGGACGCGACCGAGCCGCCCTCCGCCACCCCGACCACCCCCGGCGAGCCCAAGCCCACCACCCCTGGCAAGCCCAAGGGCGGCAAGGAACTCGCGCACACCGGGGCGTCCACGGCCACCATGGCGTACGGCGGGGTCGCCACGGGGCTGATCGCCGCGGGCGGCGGCACCGTCTACGCGGTCCGCCGCCGGCGCGCCTGAGCCGGCCCGCACCGCCACCCGCCCGGAGAAAGCGATGGAGCTCTCCGCCGCCCCGCACCACGCCCCGGCACGGTTCGCCCTGCCGGGGCCCCGGCCTGCCTGGTGGCGGTGGCTGCTGCGCACCGCCCGCGCGAGCGCCGCCCACCGCGAGACACCGCGCCCCGGTCACCCGCCCGTGCCGTCCGCGTACGGCCGGCCCGCGGGCTCCCGGCCCCGGTTGCCGGACGGCGAGGGCGCCGCGCCACCCGAACCCGCGCCCACGATCAGCGAGCTGTACCACGCCCACCGGCTGACCATGGTCCGGCTGGCCGTCCTGCTCGTCGACGACCGGGCCACCGCGGAGGACGTCGTCCAGGACGCGTTCGCCGCGCTCTACAAGCGGCACGGCGAACGGCTCGACGAGGTCGACAACGCGCTCGCCTATCTGCGCACCGCGGTGGTCAACGCCGCCCGCTCGGTGCTGCGGCGCCGCCGTACCGCGCGCGACTACGTCCCTCCGTACGAGGCGGACGCCCCGTCGGCCGAGGAGCGGATCGTGCTGGACGAGGAGCACCGGGAGGTGCTCGCCGCGCTGAGCGGGCTGACCGCCCGCCGCCGTGAGGTGCTCGTGCTGCGCTACTGGGGCGATCTGACGGAGGCGCAGATCGCGACGACCCTCGGCATCAGCCGCGGTTCGGTGAAATCGATCGCCAGCCGCGCGCTGGACTCGCTGGAGAAGATCTTGGAGGCGCGGTCATGAACGGCCCAGACACGGGTTTCGGCCGCACCGGAGACGCCCCGGGAGACGGCGGTGCCGGCGCGGGCGGCTCCGGGCCCGGTCCCGGCTCCGGCCGCCCCGTGGAGGACCGCCTGCGGCGCGCCCTCGCGGCCCGCGCCGAGAGCATCGGCATCCGGGATCTGCGGCCCGCCGCGCCCCCGCGCCCCGCACCGCGCCGCGGCCCGCTGTCCGCCGTGCGGCGGCTGTGGCTGCGCCGTTTCGGGCTGCCGCTGGCGGCGGCCGCCGCGGCCGCCGCCGCCGTGTTCGGCTATCTGGCGACCGCCGCCGACGGCCCGCCGGACCGGCCGCAGCCCGCGCGCCCGCCGCACTCCGTCGACCCGTCACCGGACCCGGCACCCAGGACACCGACCTCCGAGCCCTCGCCCACTGCCCCGTCGCCGGGCGGCCCCCGTACCACCGCTCCCTCCGGTGCGCCGACCACGACCGAACCGCCCCGGCCGCCGCGGGACCGCCCCACGCCCTCCGCCACCACCCGGCCGTCGAGCAGCCCTTCCGGGGCCACCCCGCCGGTCTCCGCGCCCCCGACGGAAGCCCCCGCCCCGCAGGGCGAACAAGGGAGCAAAACCCCTACGGCGACGGCGAGTTGAGGGAACTACCGACGGCCGCCTCCAGCCGCGGGGACACCGGCGACGGACCGGCGCCCGCGCACCCCGAGCGCCACCACGAGCAGCGTCCCGCCCGCGCACAGCAGCGCGAACAGATCACCGGTCCGGCTGTAGAGGGTGCCGGTGCGCGGCTGCACCGGCACCTCGGCGACCAGCGTCTGCCGGTCCGCGGTGAAGTAGTCCGCGCTGCCGCGGACGCGGCCCTGGTGGTCCACCGCGGTGGCGACACCGTGCACGGACTGCCGGACCATGGCATAGCCGTACTCCACGGACCGGAAGACGGCCCGCTGGGCGTGCAGCGACTCGAAGCCCGCCCAGTCGTTGGCGGGCACCAGGATCAGGCCGGCGCCCCGGTCCGCCGCCCGCCGCATCAGCGCGGGGAAGTCGGCGTCGTAGCAGATCACCGTCGCCAGCCGCCCGTACGGCGAGCCGGTGACGGGCACCTCCCCTCTGCCGGGCATCATCGGCTCCATCGGGGTGGGGTGCGTCTTGTCGTAGGTCCAGGCGACCTTCCCCTCCGGCGTCACCAGGGCGGCGACATTGCGTACATGGGGCGGCCGCGGCGTGTAGAGGGCGAAGGCGGTGTCTACATAGACCTGACGCTTGCGGGCGATCCCGGCGACCCGGGCGAGCAGCCGCTCCCGGTCCGCCGCCAGGACCCGGGCCTGGGTCTCCGGCCACACCACGATCCGCGCCCCGGCCCGCGCCTCCCGGTCGGTGGCCGCCACCAGGTCATCGGCCACCGGTGCCAGCGCGGCGCGCACCCGCCGCGGATCGGCCCGCACCAGATTCCGCGGCCGCCACAGCTCCGTCCCGGCCGTGTGCAGCGCCCGTTCGCCGGCCCGTACCGCGGCGCGCCCCGCGCTGATGCCCGCGACCCGTACGGTCTTCGTCGTCGGCGCGAAGGCCACCAGCCGTACGCCACCGGCCCCCAGCACCACGGCGAGCACGCCCGCCCACACCACGACGCCGCGCCGGATCTCCCGCCACCGGAAGCCGCGCTGCCATGCCCAGTGCGCGACCGAGGCCGTCCACGCCACCACGAAGCTGACGCCGTACACACCGGTGACGGAGGCGAGTTGGACCAGCGGCAGAAAGCCGTGCTGGGTGAAGCCGAGCGCCCCGTAGTCGCCGAAGCCGGCCAGCCGCGTGAAGAGGTACTCCCCGCAGACCAGCACCGCCGGGAAGACCAGCGTCGACCACACCGCGCCGGACCGCGCCGCGACCAGCCGGTCGGCGACGAACGGCAGCGTCTGCACCACGGCGAGCCCCGCGAACACCGCCAGTACGGACGGCACGAACACCATCCCCGTCGAGACCAGCCACGCCAACTGGGCCAGGCCCAGCGCATACCCGACCCGCAGCAGCCCGTGCCGGGCCGGCCGCAGCCGGGCGTAGCGCAGCAGAAAGACCGGGAACAGCCAGGCGGCCGCCGCGAGATGCCAGTTGCTGTGCACGGCCGGGATCAGCAGCGCCGCGCCCGCTCCCCACAACCACCGCCCGGCCGGCCGCGCCCCCGCCGTCCGCTGCCTCTTCCCCCGCTCCCTCCCCGGGGCCTGCCCTCCCCCTTCGCCCGCTCCCGCTCCCCTGCGCTCCCGTATGCCGAGCACACCGTTCTCCTCTCCCCGTACGCCTCACTTGCCGCGTACCGGGACGCTAGGGGCGGCGGCTCCCTCGCCACCGCTGTCGTTCGGCAGGAACGACCCCCGACTTTCGTCAGGTCCCGGGAGCGGCGGCCCCGCCGGGAGCAGCCCGGCAGGCGTTAGCCATGCGTTAGTGGATCGCCAGCACCCGCGTCGAAGGTCGTGTACACGCCCACCGTCCGGGGAGCACCCATGCCCATCACCGCCATCGCCACCATCCGCCGGGCCGCCACCGCAGCTCTCCTGGTCACCGCCACCCTGGCCCTGACCGCCGGCTGCCACGACGGCACCGGCCCCAAGGCCGGGGACTCCGCCACGGCCGTCTCGCCGGCTCCCGTCCCACCCTCGGCACACGACGACGGCAAGCCGCCCACCGGCCCGGACGGCCAGGCCGCCTGCACCCCCGAGATGCTCAAGTTCCAGGCCGGCGCGATGCCGCGGCGGGCGCACCGCATGCTGCTGACGGTCACCAACTTCTCCGACCGGCCCTGCACTTTCGCCGCCCAGCCCTACCCCTTGCTGCACTTCGGCGACGACCGCCGCCCCCCGCTCCCGCCCATCGGCTCCAGCAAACCCCCCGCCAAGGTCCACCTCCCTCCCAACCGGACCGCTTACGCCCTGATCATCACCTCCACCGCCCAGGGGCCGGAGGGCACGCACCCCAGGGCCGGAAAGATCTCCCAGTTCGGCGTCGCCCTGTCGGCTCGGGCCACCCCCACCCAGGTCGGCCTGGACGGCCGCGCCCCGGTCCATGTCGACCCGCACACCGCCCGGGTCACCTACTGGCAGTCGACCCTGGCGGCCACCAGGAAGTGGTGACGCCCGGAAGTGGTGACGCGCTGAAGTCGTGACGCCCGGACGCCTCCCGCGCTCCGGCGCCCGCCGCGGTAGGCCGTTCGGGTCGCATCCGGCCATATCCGCGGGGCCTTGGTTCCCCAAAGATCCAACTTTGCCGTCAATGATCCTTTTGCACTGCTGCGGCATGGCTGCGCCCGGTGCCGCTCGCCCGGTAGGCTTTCCGTGTGATCTTCAAGCGCATCGGAAACGGCCGGCCGTACCCGGACCACGGCCGGGAGAGCACCCGCCAGTGGGCGGACGTCGCCCCGCGCCCGGTACGCCTCGACCAGTTGGTGACGACCAAGCAGCAGCTCGATCTCGAAACGCTGCTCGCCGAGGACTCGACGTTCTACGGCGACCTCTTCGCGCATGTCGTGAAGTGGGAGGGCGACCTCTATCTGGAGGACGGGCTGCACCGCGCGGTGCGCGCGGCCCTTCAGCAGCGCCAGGTGCTGCACGCCCGCGTGCTCGAACTGGACTGACGCCCCGGCCCGCGTCGCCCAACAGGCCGGAAATCACCTTCAACCGCCCGGCACCGCCCAACCCGCCCCGCCCGAATTGACCCTTTTGGGTTGGGTCTCGCACGACGCGTTGATCATCTAGTAGGCACGGACCTCCGCCCGCACTACGCTGCGCCCATGAGCATGCTGACGCCCCCAGGCATGGGCGGTAGGAAGTACCGCATCACGGGCGACAGGTATCCGCGGATGCGCCGTCCGCGCCACCGTCGCCGGATCGTTCTCACCCTCGTCGCCGTCGGCTGCGCCCTCGGCCTGGCCGGCTGGGGCACCTTGCAGCTCATCGACGTCTTCGGCGGCCGGTCCGGCACCGCCCACGCCGCCCAGGAAAAACAGCACTGCCGGGACGGCGCCAAGACGGCGGCCGCGCAGGCGAAGACCGCCGCCCGGAAGCTGCCCGCGCCCGGCACGCTGACCGTCAATGTCTTCAACGCCACCCCGCGCTCCGGGCTGGCCAAGCGCACCGCCGACGAACTCCAGAAGCGCGGCTTCAAGATCGGCAAGGTGGGCAACGCCCCCGCCGCCTACGACAAGAAGATCAAGGGCGCCGGAATACTGCTCGGCCCCAAGGCGGCCGACGGCCCGCTGAAGGTGCTCGCCACCCAGCTCACCGGCGCCCAGCAGAAGACCGACGGCCGCAAGGGCGCCGAGCTCGACCTGATCATCGGCGACACCTTCAAGGCGCTGACCACCCAGCAGGCCGCGGCCAAGTCTCTCTCCCTGCTGACCCATCCATCCCCGGCCCCCGCCGCCGACACCAAGTGCTGACCGTCTGAGCAACGGCGGACGACACACCCAGGGCCCCGCACCAACCCGTGGTGCGGGGCCCTGACAACGATCGGGTGGGAAAGGCGGGGCCGGTCAGCCGGCCGTGCCGTACATGCGGTCGCCCGCGTCGCCGAGGCCGGGCACGATGTAGCGGGCCTCGTTCAGCCGCTCGTCGACCGCCGCGGTGACCACCGTCACCGGCGTCCCGGCCAGCTCCTGCTCCATGACCGCGACGCCTTCCGGCGCGGCCAGCAGGCAGATCGCGGTGACATCGTCCGCACCGCGCTTGATCAGCTCACGGATGGCCGCGACCAGCGTGCCGCCGGTGGCGAGCATCGGGTCGACGACGTACACCTGACGGCCCGAGAGGTCGTCGGGCATCCGCGTGGCGTAGGTGTGCGCCTCGTAGGTCTCCTCGTTGCGGACCATGCCCATGAAGCCGACCTCGGCGGTGGGCAGCAGCCGGACCATGCCGTCCAGCATGCCCAGACCGGCCCGCAGGATCGGCACGACCAGGGGGCGCGGGTGCGAGAGCCGCACACCGGTGGTCGCCGTCACCGGCGTCTCGATGTCGACCTGCTCGGTGCGCACATCGCGGGTGGCCTCGTACGCAAGCAGGGTGACCAGCTCGTCGGCGAGCCGCCGGAACGTGGGGGAGTCGGTGCGCTTGTCGCGCAGAGTGGTGAGTTTGTGCGCCACCAGCGGGTGGTCGACGACGTGGATCCGCATGACCTCGACACTAACCGAGCCGGAAGGCCCCGGCGCCCGCCGTGCAGTGCCCGGCGGAAGCCCGCGGCCGTGCGAGGTGGCCGGCATCAAACCACTGAAAGGAGGGAAAGGGGGCACGTACGCCCGATTGGCCGTTCCGTCACCGGGCGAGGAGCTCGCCCGAGGTGGTGTGCGTGTGCCCGACCGTAGGCGGACCGATGACACGAACGACGCCGTCTCCGGCAACCAGGGGCCGTCCCCGGACGCCGGGAACGAAGCGGCGCGCCGACGACGCCGTGCACAATTTCTGCGGGAACTGCACGAGGCCAAGGAGCTGCGGGACCGTGTCCAGCCGCGCCGCGCGCGGGCCGAGCGGATGCGCCAGGCCGTGCGGATGCGCACATTCCGCTGGTAGCGGAGCCCTTTGCGCCGGTAGCGGAACGCCTTCACGCCCCCGCTCGCGCTGCGGCACGTGAGCGACATCTCGCACAACCTCCGCACGACGCAGCGCCGAAGACCCCGCGCGAACGCGTTGTTTCTGCCACGATTCCGAAGGGGCGGGACCAACGGCGTGCAGCGCCGCCCCGCCCGGCCCGGCACGCCTATGACCAGTGGGAGAGTCACGGTGTACTTCGCCGCACTGCTCGCGCGCACCGAAGACGGGTGGGAAGCGAGCGATACGGAGCTCGACGATGTGGAGACGCTGACCGATCTGGCCGATCTGGCCCGAGAGGCGGCGGTCGACGACGACACGGTGGTGGCCTTCATCGAGCAGGAGGACGCCTGGTTCGGCGTCGTCCGGGTGGACGGCGAGGACGACCCCCGGGTCTTCCTCTCCAACGCCGCCATCGCCGCCAGAAGCTCGTACGGCGCGATGCTGACCGACGAGCTGCTCGGCCGCGACGAGGACGACGCGACCGACGACCTCGACAGCCTCGACCTGGACGGCACGGAGGACGGCGAACCCGAATCGGACAACAACGTGGACGACGACCCCCTGGAGGCGGTGAACGGCTCGGACGGCCCGCCGCACGGCCCGCTCGGCGATGCCGCCCTGCTGGCCGACCTGGGGGTCAGCGAGAAGGAACTGCTGGCCCTCGACGGTGATGCGCTGAGCACCATCGCGGACTCGCTGGGCTGCACGGAAGTCCTTGAAGCCGTGCGCTGAGCCCGCCCGCCGGGTTCCTGCCGCGGGGCCTGCGGGCCCCGCCCCGGTCACGTCCCCGACACTGGGGACATGACCGTCCCCCCATCCGCCTCTCCGCCCTCCCCCGCACCCGACCCGCTGCGCGATCCCTGGACCGCGCCGATGCGGCAGGCGCTGGGCGAGGCCGCCCGCGCCCCCGGGACCGGTGACGTCCCGGTGGGCGCCGTCGTGCTGTCCGCGGACGGCACGGTCCTCGGCACCGGCCACAACGAACGCGAGGCCACCGGCGACCCGACCGCGCACGCCGAGATCCTCGCGCTGCGGGCGGCGGCCAAAACGGTCGGAGAGTGGCGGCTGACCGACTGCACGCTGGTCGTCACGCTCGAACCGTGCACGATGTGCGCCGGGGCGATCGTGCTCTCCCGGATCGACCGGGTCGTCTACGGCGCCCGCGACGCCAAGGCCGGGGCGGCCGGCTCCCTCTGGGACGTCATCCGTGACCGGCGTCTCAATCACCGGCCCGAAGTCATCACCGGCGTCCTCGAAGCCGAGTGCGCGGCCCTGCTCACCGACTTCTTCCGCGAGCGCTGACCGGCGTCCGGAGCCCGCGTCGGCCACCGCCCGGAATCCGATTTCGGCGCACGGCCACCCTTGGGCTAAGCTCTCTCTCGGTAGCGTGTCCGAGCGGCCGAAGGAGCGCGCCTCGAAAGCGCGTGAGGGGGCAACTCCTCCGTGGGTTCAAATCCCACCGCTACCGCTCAGAGGGCGAAGGCCCCGATCCACACCAGGATCGGGGCCTTCGTCATGTCCGGGGGCCGGGGTGGCCGGCCGGCGCCTACTGGGCGTTGCGCCTGCTGCGCGAGCGGACGAAGCGCACGAGCAGCCAGATCGCCAGGACCACCAGTGCCAGGAAGACGACGAACAGCACGATCAGCACGATGCCGAGCTTCTTGAAGAAGCTGCCCTTCTTCTTCGCCTTCTTCTTCCACTTCGACACCTTGGACTTGGAGACCGTCGTGAAGTGCGGCGCGTGGTGTGCACGGTGGTGGCGGTACGACACGGGCTGCGCGGGGGCGGCGGCGAGCCGTGCGGAGGCGTCGGCGCCGCGGCCCGGAGCGCTCGCGGCGGCGACCGGCCGGGTGGTGTCCCCCGCGCTGCGGCCGGCCGCAGCTGCCGGTGCGACGGCCGCGGCCAGCAGACCGGCGAGCAGTGCCAGCACGACGGCCGGCCGCCGCCGCGTCAGGGGCGAGCGGGCGCCGCTCCGGGCGGGCCGGGCGGCCCGGTGCGACGAATCGGGCGCGGGTGAGGCGGAGTTCATGGGCATCTTCGGTTCCCCCTTGGGACGGGCGTCCCGCCATTATGTGCCGCGGCCCGGCGCCTGTCGCCGTACACGACGGGAGCCCCGCCGCCGGACCGTTTCCTGGGTTCCCCCGTGGTGACCAGGGGCGGCTCGGCGGCAGGGCTCCCGTCCTGGAGAAGCGGCGTCCGCGGACGGCCGCCTCCTCCGAGGAGGACCACACCTCGAGTCCACGCCACTGTCCGGGGGGCGGTGGCGGCGTGAACCCCGCAGCGAGGCTCCGGTCCAGGGGCCGGAAATTCCTGCCAGATTCACCGGCCCACGTCTCTCAGGGTGCCTCTCGGGACCCGCCTCAACAGGCAGGCGAAGGGCCCCCTTTGGCGGGCCTTTGGTCCATAAAGTCCGTATCAGTGCCGGGCTACCGAGGATGCACTCGGTCCGCAACCTCGGCTCCCGAGATCGAACACGTGTGGTTACACTCGCCCGACTGCAACCGGGAAGTGCAGGCACTGCCGTAGGGGACTGCGTAGGGGAGACGGGACTGATGGCGCAGGCGAAGAAGATCGCGTTGTACATGATCATTGTCTTCGTGCTGTACACGATCATCACCTCCCCGCAGCGTGCGGCCGAAATGGTGCAGATAGGCTTCGAGGGCATCTCGTCCGCCGCTCAGGGCGTCGGCGAGTTCATGACCCAGCTGATCAAGTAGGGACCGCCCGCCCCGGCGGCGCACCCTGGGGGCCGCCCGCGAACGGGCCGGCCCACGGTCGGCCGGTGCCCCAGCCCCGGCCCAGCCCGTCCGGCGACCGGACCGGCTGCGCCCCGTCCGCCGCACGGAGGCTCCCGTGATCCGCCACCTGGTCCTGTTCAAGCTCAATGACGGTGTCTCCCGCGACGAGGAGCGGGTGCAGGCCGGCGCCCGCGCGTTCGCGGCACTGGAGGGCGAGATTCCGGAGCTGACGTTCTGGGAGTGCGCCTGGAACATCACCGACCGGCCGATCGCCTACGACTTCGCGATCAACTCGGCGGTGGCCGACAAGGACGCCCTCAAGCGCTATATCGAGCACCCGGCCCACCAGGCGGCCGCTGCCCAGTGGCGTGAATTCGCCACCTGGGTGATCGCCGACTACGAATTCTGAGCCGCGGCACTCCCCCGGCCCGTCCCGCCGAGCCCCTCGCCCCCCGTGGGCGGGGGGCTTTGTCGTACCCCGGCCCCGACCGCCACCCACCCGCCACACGCCACCCCGCAGCCACTCAACTCTCTGTTCAACACGGCGTTATGAGGTGCTTGCACACAGTGCACATGTCTTGTGATGCTATGACCGCTTTTGCCGGATACATGCACTGTGAAGGGTGGCGTGACCGTGACGGCCCGTACTGCGCCCAAGGCTCCATCCCGCGAGAGCCGAAGCGCGGACACGCGGGCGCTCACGCAGGTGCTGTTCGCGGAGCTGACGGACCTGGAGCCCGGCACCCCGGAGCACACCCGGGTCCGCGCCGCACTGATCGAGGCCAACCTGCCGCTGGTCCGCTATGCCGCGGCGCGTTTCCGCAGCCGCAATGAGCCGATGGAGGACGTCATCCAGGTCGGCACCATCGGCCTGATCAATGCGATCGACCGGTTCGATCCGGACCGCGGCGTCCAGTTCCCCACCTTCGCGATGCCCACCGTCGTCGGCGAGATCAAACGCTACTTTCGAGACAATGTCCGCACGGTCCATGTGCCACGCCGCCTCCACGAGCTGTGGGTCCAGGTCAACGGCGCGACCGAGGATCTGACGGTGCTGCACGGCCGCTCCCCCACCACCGCCGAGATCGCCGAGCGGTTGAAGATCGGCGAGGACGAGGTACTGGCCTGCCTGGAGGCGGGCCGCTCGTATCACGCCACCTCACTGGAGGCCGCACAGGAGGGCGACGGCCTGCCCGGTCTGCTCGACCGCCTCGGATACGAGGACCCGGAGCTGGCCGGCGTCGAGCACCGGGACCTCGTACGGCACCTCCTGGTCCAGCTGCCGGAGCGCGAGCAGCGGATCCTTCTGCTGCGTTACTACAGCAATCTGACGCAGTCACAGATCAGTGCGGAACTAGGGGTGTCGCAGATGCATGTCTCGCGGCTACTGTCGCGGAGCTTCGCTCGGCTGCGATCCGCAAACAGGATCGACGCATAGCCGGGACGGGCGACCCGATCCTGCACAGATATGTCGACATGGCGCTACAGCGTGTTGCCGACATGTGACATTCTGCTGGAACCGCGTTTGCCGCGGCGCTGCCTCCGGTATTCAGGTGGAGGTATCACTCCTCGGTCCGCCCGGCCCGAGGACGCCGCAGCGACCCGACCGCGACCTCAAGGGGGTGGCATGTCCGTAGAACTGGGCAGCTCGAAGGTGCTTCCCGCGATTCCCGCGCCCGCACCGCACGTGCACGACGACGACGCCATCAACACCCGCACGCTCTCCCGCTCCCTGTTCCTGCGGCTGGCCTCGCTCGACAAGGACTGCGCGGAGCGTACGTACGTACGCGACACGCTCATCGAGCTGAACCTCCCGCTGGTCCGCTATGCGGCGGCCCGCTTCCGCAGCCGCAACGAGCCGATGGAGGACATCGTCCAGGTCGGCACGATCGGTCTGATCAAGGCGATCGACCGTTTCGATTGCGAACGCGGCGTGGAATTCCCGACGTTCGCGATGCCCACCGTGGTCGGCGAGATCAAGCGGTTCTTCCGCGACACCTCGTGGTCGGTGCGGGTCCCGCGCCGCCTCCAGGAGCTCCGGCTCGCCCTCACCAAGGCCAGCGACGAGCTCTCCCAGAAGCTGGACCGCTCCCCGACCGTTCCCGAACTGGCCCTGTGCCTGGGGGTGTCGGAGGAGGACGTGGTCGACGGTCTCGCCGTCGGCAACGCCTACACCGCCTCCTCGCTCGACTCCCCCTCCCCCGAGGACGACGGCGGCGAGGGCTCCCTCGCGGACCGCCTCGGCTACGAGGACAGCGCCCTGGAGGGCGTGGAGTACCGCGAGTCCCTCAAGCCGCTGCTGGCCAAACTCCCGGCCCGTGAGCGCCAGATCATCATGCTGCGCTTCTTCGCCAACATGACGCAGTCCCAGATCGGCGAGGAGGTCGGCATCTCCCAGATGCATGTCTCCCGGCTGCTCACCCGCACCCTGGCGCAGCTGCGCGAGGGCCTCATCTCCGACTGAGGAACGGTCCGCCGGGGGGCTGTACAGCGCTTCGTGCCGCTCGGCGGACAGTCACACGAGAGCCCTATGCGGACCGTACGCGGCCGTACGCAGCTCGTGGCCCTCTGCGATCCCCTCACGGACTCTGCCTCCTTGGTCCCCGCACGGACTGTGAACGCTCCCCGTCGGCCAGGGACTTGATACCGGCCGTGGCCACCCGCCCGTCCGTCAGCCGTGCGCGTCGGCCGGCCGACGCCGCCGCCGATGATCCGGCCCCCTGTTGTGGAGGGTGTCGACCCGCCCTC